>JAAXJF010000030.1 GCA_012269985.1 Acidimicrobiaceae bacterium | reverse complement strand
GGATTGGCTCGACGGGCCCAAGGTCAATTCCAAATGGCAATTCCCCGCCCACAGCGACAATGACGCATTCAACGTTTTGCTGGGTGGAGGGTACGCGCGTTGTCACTCGAGCGGAACGCTCGGGGCGAATGCCTTCTGTTGTCAGCGTGGCGCTTCTCACGACTTGGCGAAGCGGTTCACCGACAATCTCCACAAAAATTGAGAACTGTGATATCTCGTCCCCACGGTTAGTGATGTCGATGGCGATCCTGATGTTGGTGCCATCCGGCGAGCATTGAGCGACAACAACTTGATGCGGGTTGGGGCTGATGAATCTCTGCACTGCCCGCCCGAGCGTTACCGCCGGAATGGTGAGCATGAGGGCTACGGCCAACACAAGCCAGGGCCATCTGCGGCGCTTCGTCTGTGGTGGTGAGGTGATGCCGAGCGGGTCGACGTGGCGCGCACCGTCTGTGGAGACGTCGGCGGTCCATGACGTGCCGTTGAACCAACGATGGTCGTAGCGTCCCAGAGGGTCTGGGTACCAGCCTTGAGCGCTATCCACACTCGCACGGTACCTTCTATTGCGATGGAGATCGTGCTCGTTCGTCATGGACAACCCGAGTGGGTGAAGGGTGGCTTGAATGTTGTCGACCCGCCGCTTACCGATCTGGGTCACCGGCAGGCTGAACGGCTCGCTGATGCTCTTGAGGGCGAGTCATTTGATGAAATTCTTGTGTCGCCGCTCACTCGGGCCCGGCAAACTGCGGCGCCGCTTCTTTCGCGACTTGGCCGCCAAGAGGTGATTGCGCCGTGGCTAGAAGAGATTCGAGACCCGGGCTGGGCTGGAACCCCGGTGGAAAAAGCTGAGCAGGCGTATGCAGAACTCAGGCAGCGCCCACCTGCCGAGCGTTGGCATGGCTTACAAGACGGCGAGTCGGTTCGGTCGTTCGTGGATCGAATTCATCTTGGTGTGGAGATGTTTCTTGCCGAACGAGGTATCCGTCGAGGCGATGATGAACTTCCGGTGTGGGAGATGGATCCCCCGGGTAAGCGCATTCTTCTCGTCGCTCATGCGGGGACGAACACGGTGTCAATCGGGCACATGTTGGGCCTTATGCCCACCCCATGGGAATTTGACCGGTTTGTGTTGATGCATGCGTCTATCTCGCGACTCGAGTCGATGAAGGTAGGTGACGTGCATTCGTTCAGTTTGGTCAAACTCTCTGATGTTGAGCATTTGTCATCGAGCGAACGCACCCGCTGACGAGGCAAGGGTGCTGGATGAGGAACCGGCAGTAATTTCGTAGGCCCTTTGGCGCGCTGAAGGTTCTCAGTCGTAGCATCGAAGCATGCGGTTGCAGCCTTCGGCGTATCAGCGATCAACGTATTTTGCGTTGATCGCGCTGATCGGCATCATTATCACTGGCGCTGCGGTTCGGCTCACCAACAGTGGTTTGGGTTGTGATGATTGGCCAAATTGCAACAGTGAGAAACTCATTGATGTCTCCTCTGCTCATGCGGCAATAGAGCAAGTGAATCGGCTGTTGACCGGTGTCGTCGTGGTGGCTGTGGCGGCTGCGGTTTTGGGCTCGTATGTGCGGTCCCCACGTCGGCGAGACCTGGTGTGGTGGTCGGGGTCGCTGGTGGTGGGTGTCTTTGCGAACGCATTCCTTGGTGCGATTACGGTTTGGGTTGACCTGCACCCCTATGCAGTGCAGGGGCACCTGTTGCTGTCGATGGCGTTGATTTCGGCAGGCGCCGTGCTCGTACGTCGTGCGAGCGAGCCTGATGGTGTTGAGCGTGAGAAGGTGTCATCAGGGCCTTCAACGATGCTCGTGCGAGTTATTGCGCTTGGTGTCACAGTGGCGGTGGTGACGGGAACGGTGGTGACCGGAGCAGGCCCTCACGCTGGTGATGAGAACGCCGTTCGTTTGAATGTTGAAATTTCAACCGTTGCCCGAATTCACGGAGCGAGCGTGATTGCGACGCTCATAGCGGCGGTTTTCTTGGTGATTCGTCTTCGAGCGTCAACCCAAGATCAGCGACATCTTCAATCCGGGTTCACGAAGTGGTTGACATTCGCAATGATGCAGGCGGTCATCGGATACGTCCAATATTTCACGGGCGTCCCTGAGTTACTCGTGCTTGCTCACGTGACGGGTGCGTCATTGCTCTATGTCGCCACAACTCAACTCCTGCTTGATACCTCTCGGCCAGCGGTGAGCCTGGTTCGTTAGTCATGTCGACGAAGCACGAGGTCGACACTGCGTTTGCTCGACTGGGTCTTCAAAAAGGCCGAGCCACCCGCGCAGAGGTCATCGCCGCTCGTCGTCGGCTCGCTCGCGAATTCCACCCCGATCGCCAAGGCGGCAACCCTGAATTGATGGCCGAAGTCAACCGGTCAGGCGACATCGCCCTCGCCTACGTTGACCAGCACATCGTCGTTGACTCAACTGCTAACTCGGCTCGGGTCACACCGCCACCCCAACAGCTGGTGCAGCGAGACCATCCCTCGTTCACCATCGATGTGCTGCCGGTCGAAGCTTGCGAAGCGCTCCGAATTATTGCCTGTTGGGTTGGTGAGATCATTGATGAAGATCCGCCGTATCTGCTCGAGGTCGATATGCACGATCCGTACCCGGTCTGGTGTCGCCTTGAGTTGGTTCCCGATGCCGGAGCGACGACGGTGACCGTGTCAGCGACCGGCGAGTGCCTGCGAGGAGTAGATATTGAGGCGATTCGTGATGTCTGGATCGATCAACTCAACCAACTTGACTGGCAGACCCTCGACCCTGATCAGCAGCGGCCTTGGTGAGCCGGTCGCGCAGAGCATTTCCAAGTCCTTCTTTTGGTGGCATTAGGGCGACGATCAGCGATACCTCAGCAGCATCAGCGGCCCTCAGTTCTGAGTAGAGCTCGTGAGCCGCCTTCACAAGATCTTGCGCGCAGTTAATGATGTACACCTCATCAGATGCCGTGTCGGGAAGCGGATCACCAGGTTCAACAAGCACCATCTTGGTTCGCGGGGCGTAGTGCGAGACCATCATGCCCGCTGCTCGTGAGGGGCCGGAGGCCTCATCGACATCGCCGATTAGTTCTGCGATGGTCTCGGCAGAGATGCCGCCCGGCCGGAGGAGCTGCGCAGGTTTGGTCGTGATGTCGATGATGGTGCTTTCAACGCCAACCCCGCACGGGCCGCCGTCGAGGATGAGGTCGAGATCAGGGTCAAGGTGATTGCCAATGTCATCGATGACATGTTGGGCGGTGGTGGGACTGACTTTCCCGAATCTATTCGCGGATGGGGCGGCGATCGCTCCTCCGTGTTCGGCGAGGAGTTGTTGGGTGAGCGGGTGAGCCGGTACTCGAATGCCGACAGTTGGCCGGCCGCCCGTCACGATGTCAGAAACCTGCGGGCCTCGCTCGGCGAGCAGGGTAAGCGGCCCTGGCCAGCAGGTTGTGGCGAGGACCTGGGCGGTGGGTGAACTGAGATTAGCCCACCGTTCCGCAATCTCAAGATGAGCGACATGGATGATGAGGGGGTGCCCGGTAGGTCGATCTTTGGTCGAGAAAATTCGCTTATCTGCCTCCGGCATCGTCACATCGGCGGCCTGTCCGTACACGGTTTCGGTGGGAATCGCGACGAGGCCTCCATTGCGGAGCACCTCGACCGCCCGAGATGGGTCTGATGAGACACCGATTGGACGAGTGGTCACGTTGGAATTGCGTCAAGAAATTCGAGGACAGCATCAACGAAATCGAATGACTCAGGAGTTGCAAAGTGGTCGACGTTCTTCAGCACTGCCCCCTGAGCGTTTGGTAGAGCGTCGACCAGTTGGTCGGCCGGGTATACGAAATCTTTGTCGCCAACGATGACGAGAATCTCGCAGTTGACGCCGGCTAGCGATTCGTCCGTGAGACGAATTCGTTGGGGCTGTTTCAGTACCGCAGACAGCGCGGCCGAGTCATTGCCTGCCTGACCTGCGTACTGAGCGAAGAGGCGAGAAACGTTGTCTTCTGGGTCACCGTTGCCATCGACTGCTGCAATGATCTTTGCGGTTCGGTCGTTGTCGCGTTCGAACACGTTTTTCCCGATTCCGGCAAGAACGAGCCGTCTGAACGCGCCCGGATGTTCTGTTGCGGTTCGAAGAAGGGTCAACGCCCCCATCGAGAAGCCGACGGCATCGATTGCTGTTCCATCGTCGGGCAGTGCATCAACCACTCGGGTCGTGAGATCTGCATACGCCTCGGGCTCGTGCGGTTTTGGGGCTTCGCCATGGCCGAGGAGATCAACTCCGATCACAGGACGCCCAGCATCTGCGAGAAGGGCGGTGAATCCATTTCGCTCCCATGTCGTTGCAAATGATCCTCCCCATCCGTGTACGCACATCACGGGGGTGTTGTCGTTGGTTTCAGACATAGGTGATGACCTTAGACGGATTTCTTCGAGGGAAATGCATGGTGTCGCGTTGGCCTCTTCTCGTGGAGGGTTAGCATTGTTGCGCCGTCCGAGGAGGACCTCATGCGAATGCTGCACCCGAACAACGCCCACGCCCTCACTTACAACGACGTCTTCATGGTTCCAAGCCTCTCATCGGTTGGCTCTCGCTTTGGCGTTGATCTTTCGACCCCTGATGGCATCGGAACGACGATTCCGATTGTGGTGTCGAACATGACGGCGGTCGCAGGTCGTCGTATGGCCGAGGTTGTTGCTCGTCGTGGCGGCATCACGGTGCTTCCTCAGGACATTCCAACCGATGTCATCGAATCAGTGGTGAGCTGGGTGAAGGCCCGTCACCCTCTTTTCGAGACTCCGATCACGCTGACCCCTGGCAACACCATTGGCGATGCTCTGCAACTGATTCACAAACGAGCTCACGACGCAATCGTCGTCGTCGATGACAGCGGGTGTCCGGTCGGTATTTTCACCGAGGAAGATGCGGCTGGTTTCGATCGATTCACTCAGGTGCGTCACGTCATGTCTCGAGAGTTGGTGACGCTTCCCGACAGTATCGATGCTCCAACAGCATTCGATATTCTTGGTGAGCAACGTCTTTCAGTTGCCCCGGTCGTTGGTGGGGATGGCCGCCTCATCGGTGTGATGACACGAAAGGGCGCCCTTCGATCAACGATTTACCGCCCGGCGGTTGATGCCGACGGGCGGCTACTCATTTCGGTAGCGGTGGGAATTAATGCTGACCCCGCTGGTCGAGCGAAGGCACTCGCAGGAATGGGGGTTGATGTGCTCGTTGTCGACACGGCACACGGACATCAATCGAAGATGATCGAGGTGGTCGAACAGGTTCGTGCGGCGGTGCCTGAAATGAAAATTGTTGCTGGAAATGTCGTCACCGAAGAGGGGACACGACATCTCATCGAGGCGGGCGCAGACATCGTGAAAGTAGGTGTCGGTCCGGGTGCGATGTGTACGACTCGAATGATGACTGGTGTTGGCCGACCTCAATTCTCTGCCGTTGTTGAGTGCGCTGATGAGGCTGCCCGACTTGGCGGAACCATTTGGGCTGACGGTGGTGTGCGTTTCCCGCGGGACGTTGCGCTTGCGCTGGCCGGAGGGGCGGCAAACGTCATGTTTGGCTCATGGTTTGCTGGCACCTACGAGTCTGCTGCTGATTTACAGCGCGACACTGATGGGCGTCTCTACAAGGAGAGTTTCGGTATGGCGTCGAATCGTGCCGTGAAAAACCGCAGTCGTGATGACGATGAACTTGAGCGTGCTCGCAAAGAACTGTTCGAAGAGGGAATTAGCACCTCGCGGATGTACCTCGATACACAGCGACCCGGAGTCGAAGACATCATCGACCAGATTGTTGCTGGTGTGCGATCATCGTGCACCTACGCAGGTGCGGGAACAATTCCAGAGTTTCATGAGCGAGCGGTTGTAGGAGTGCAGAGTCACGCCGGATACGAAGAAGGCCGTCCACTCGGAACGAGTTGGTGAACTTGCGGTGATCATTGCAATCGATGGTCCCGCTGGCGCAGGCAAAAGCACGGTTGCGCGTCGAGTCGCAGCCAAACTTGGCATTGACTACCTCGATACTGGAGCGATGTACCGAGCGGTTACGTTCGGAGTGCTTGCTCGAGAAATCGACCCAGCTGATGCCCATGCTGTCATCGAGGTGTGCGGCCAACTTGAGCTCGATGTTGGTGTCGATCGGGTCGTAGTTGACGGAGTGGATGCGACGTCGGCGATCAGAGGTCCGGAGGTGACCTCAGCGGTGAGTTCGGTGGCGGCGAATCCCAAGGTTCGAAACATCTTGGTGGAATTGCAGAGAGCTTGGGTTCGCGACCGTGGAGCAGGGGTGGTTGAGGGACGTGATATCACGACGGTGGTACTCCCAGACGCTGATCTCAAACTGTTTGTGACGGCGTCACCACGGGTTCGAGCTGAACGTCGTGTTGCCGAATCTGGCGGCGATGTCGACGCTGTTGAGGCCTCGATTGCTGAGCGAGATCGCCGAGATGAAACCCGTGAAGCGTCCCCACTGAGCATCTCTGCAGAGGCAGTTATCATCGATACGAGTGCGATGTCGATCGATGATGTCGTTGCGGACGTGCTTTCAAGAGTGCAAGGCTGATCGCATGACAAGGTACGACACTCATTTTGTTGGCCAGACGTTGCCTTCAAAAGTGTTCTATCGCTTCGGCCGTTTCATCGTGTCGGGTGGCATTCGGGTGTACACGAGAATGTCAATCATTGGGCGAGAAAATCTGCCTGCGACTGGCGCCTTTGTTCTTTCTCCGGTGCATCGCTCGTATATCGACACCCCGATTTCGGGTGCTCTCACCACTCGTAGACTTCGGTTCCTTGGGAAAGATTCGATGTGGTCATCGAAATGGTTTGGTTGGGTGCTCTCATCTCTCGGCGCAATTCCAGTGACGCGAGGCACTGCAGACCGAGAAGCGATGAAGCGAGCTGTCGCCGTCCTTGAAGCCGGTGAACCGTTAGTGCTGTATCCAGAGGGTGAGCGTAAGTCTGGTCCGGTCGTTCAGCCGATGTTTGACGGCGCTGTATATATCGCGCTGAAAGCAGGCGTTCCGATTATTCCTGTGGGGATCGGCGGCTCTGAGCGAGTGATGCCAAAGTCAGCCAAATTCATCTACCCGCGCAAAGTCCGCGTGGTGATTGGAGAGGCGCTGCACCCGAATGTTCCTGCCGGCGAAGGTAGCCGTATCCCAAGAAGTGCGATCGCTGCGCAAAGCGCAGCGTTGCGTGCAGAACTTCAAAGGCTGTTCGACATGTCGATGGTGGGGGTGGGCTGGTCGTACCCACCGGAGTCATCTCACGACCAGAATGCAACGAACGACTGAGCGAGCGTGACCGGGTCGTCAACCCCACAGAGTTCGCGCGCCGAATGCATTGAGAGTTGTGGAACTCCGACGTCGATGGTGTCGATTCCGAGGCGGGTCGCCGTGATCGGCCCGATCGTCGACCCACACGGGATGTTGTTCTTTGAAGAGAACACCTGGGTGGGAAGGCCCGCCCGTTCGCAGATGGCTGCGTATCGCTGAGCGGTCGTTGATGACGTCGCGTAGCGCTGATTGACGTTGAGTTTGATGGCGGGTCCTTTATTGACCTGTGGGGCGTGTCCATGGTCGTGTCGGTCTGGGTAATTCGGGTGAAGCGCGTGCGCGTTGTCGGCCGAAATACACATCGATCGGCTGAGAGCCCGGGCGAGGTCAGCACTGGAGCCACCTCGCGCAGCGACGATTCGGGTGAGCACCTGTTCGAGTGTCGGCCCTCCGGCTCCAGTGGTGCTCGCTGACCCGACCTCTTCATGATCATTCAGCACGATCATTTGCAATTGATCGGTATGCGAAGTGGCTGAAAATGCCGCAACCGCAGCCCAGCACGAGACGAGATTGTCGAGTCGGCCCGAGGCGAGCAGTTCACGTGCCGAGCCGAGACGCGCTGCGGGCTGAGTGTCGAAGAGCGAAACATCCCACCATGCAATTGAGTCAAAACCCGAGAGACGCTGTAGGTGTTCAACAACCGACTCTCCCACTTGGTCGACGCTCCAGATCGGCATGAGGTGGGTCTGAGGGTCAAGGCGAAGCCCCTCGTTGACGCCGCGATCGAGATGAATCGCGAGTTGTGGGATACGTGCGATCGCATCGGTTCGTACGAGGGTGGTCTCACCAGCATCATTCACGACTCGTCCGGCGAGACCCAGATCGCGATCGAGCCAAGAGTTGTTGAGAATCCCTCCGTAGACCTCAACGGCGAGTTGGTGCCATCCGTAGTGCTGAACGTCAGGGTTCGGTTTGAGTTTGAAACATGGTGAATCGGTGTGGGCACCAACGAGCAGCATGTCGGGTGCGGGAGCCAGCGTCGTTGGCGTTTTCCAAGCGATGAGTGCGCCGTCGCGGCGAACGAATCGGAACCCATCAACCGATGAGCTGTCCCATTCGTCTGCAAGCGACAATTCTGATCCACCGGCGGCGGTGAGCCGTGCCGAGCATTCGGCAACCGCATGAAATGGTGACGGCGACGCGTCGAGCAGGCTCATGCAGTCCTCAATGGTGAACATGTGTGAAGTCGGTGTCATCAGAGTTGGAAATCCTCGTGCGAAAAACGTGAATGGCCGAGAGGTGCTACTGCGCACCTGGTTGGTGAGCGAAGTCTATGTGCGGTTGACGAATTGGCTTCTAGTGAGCTGTTCGAGCGCTTACATCTGCGGCTGATCGGGGAGCGGCTCGTAGTGCCATGGGGCTCCGTCGTAGGGTTTTGTACGTGGGCGGGCAAGACGACCTTCAGTGGCAAGTCGGCGATGTCACGATTCGTCGAGTAGAGGCGAGAGTGACGGCTGTTCCCCATGGTTCGATATGCAGCGGAATCACCCCTGAAGTTGTTGACGAACACCGCCCATGGATCAACCCCTTTGTTACCGACGACGGTCGGATGTTGTTGTCGATTCACTCGTTTGTCATCATCGACGGCTCAACGACAGTGGTGGTCGATACGTGCGTGGGCGCTCATGGCGACCGACCGTTGCCGCAAGACCCTCATTTTCTCGAACAACTAGAAGAGTCGATTAAGGGCGGGCTCTCGGCCGTTGATGTCGTGGTCTGCACCCATCTACATTTTGATCATGTCGGGTGGAATACACGACGTGATCATCACACCGGTGAACTCGTGCCGACATTTCCCCGTGCGAAGTACGTCGTGAGTGAGGTTGAGTTTGAGACGTTCTCCGATCATGACCATGTTGGCATCGCCGACGTATCTGTCGAACCGTTGGCGAGCGCCGGGTGTCTCAAGCCGGTTGCATCCGATCACCGCATCACTGAACACATTGCATTGCTCTCGACGGAAGGTCATTCGCCTGGACACGTGTCAGTTGAGATCGTCTCGAATGGTGAGCGGGCATTGATCACCGGCGACATGGTGCACACCCCGATCCAGTTCCTTCGCCCAGAGATCTCCGCCGATCGGTTCGACTTCGACGTTGAGCAAGCAATTTCAACCCGCCGAACGATCATCGATCGCATCGCTGATGGAACGACGCTTGTTCTAGGGACACATTTCCCGCCTCCGACTGGAGGGCATGTCTTTCGATCAGCCGACGGCAACATCTCCTACTTCCCGCACCTTGAATCTGAGAGGTCCCCATGACCGCTGCCCTTGTCCTTCGAAACGATGCCGATGGTGTCGCAACATTGACCCTCAATCGGCCCGACAAACTCAATGCGCTCAATCCATCGGTATTTGTCGAGTTACGCCAACATCTTGACAAGATTGCCGAAGATCGTCTGGTCAAGTGCGTGGTATTGACGGGGTCGGGGCGAGCGTTTTGCGCCGGTCATGACCTTGAAGCGATAGCGAACCACGAGAGGGCTCCGAGCAAACATTTTGAGCCGGAGACCGTTGACGCTCTCGAACGTCTGCCGCAACCAACGATCGCGCAGTTGCATGGACACTGTTACACGGGTGGCCTCGAACTTGCGCTCGCCTGCGATCTTCTCATTGCTGATGAAACCGCCCGGCTCGGCGACACTCACGGACAATGGGGGCTCGTGCCAATTTGGGGGATGTCTATTCGCCTGCCGGAACGAGTCGGTGTGTCAACTGCAAAGGAGTTGATGTTCACGAGCCGACGAATTAGTGGTCGCGAGGCCGCAGAGATCGGACTTGTTGATCGTTGTGTGCCCGAGGGTGAGCTCTCCGAAGCGGTGACAGCGCTCGCAGCTGAGATCGTTGCAAACTCGGCGGGAACGAACCGCATTGTCAAGCGTCTCATCTCCGATCGCTTTGAGGGTTCTCGCAACGCAGCGCTACTCAATGAGCGTGAGATGCCTCATGGACGACCCGACGATATGGCAGAACGAATGCGCAGTGGTGGGCGATGAGTGTTGCAGCCGATCCAACAGCAGAGGTAAAGAATTTCCCGGGTCGTGATGACCTCGAGAAGTTGCTGTTCTCGATGTTGCCGTCGGGTTGGTGGGAAGCGGTCCAGTCCTCTGATGAGGCAACACTTAAACAATTGAAGTCTGGGCTTCACAACCCTGACATTGTCGCTCAACTCGGGTCAGCTGGTTGGGTGGCTCCCCACTACGACGTCGAGCATGGTGGAAGAGGTCTTTCCCGTGACGATGCTCGCTCAGCGCTCACATTGCTCGCAGCGTGGGAAGTTCCACATGTGCCTCGCGGTTCGGGGCTCCCGCTCGCCGCCCCAACGATTCAACAGTGGTCAAGCGATGAGACAAAGCGCCGGCTGCTTCCGCCGTTGCTCACAGGAACGGAACGCTGGTGCCAGTTGTTTTCTGAGCCCGGGGCCGGGTCAGACATGGCATCGCTCGCAACGACTGCGGTGAGAGACGGAGACGAGTGGGTGGTCAATGGCCAGAAAGTATGGACCACCTTTGGCCACGAAGCCGAGCGGGCAATGCTCATCGCTCGCACCGATCCGGCGGCTCCAAAGCATGCCGGCATCACCTACTTCGGTCTCGACATGCGTGCTCAGGGAGTTGAAGTACGGCAGTTGGTAAATATCGCCGGCCAAGTTGAGTTCAATGAGGTGTTTCTCACCGATGTTCGTGTGTCAGATTGCGATCGCATTTCGCCGGAAGGCGATGGATGGAAGGCGGCGATGACAACGCTCGGTGCGGAGCGGCATGCGCTGTCAGGGGTTCGGAAGAAACGAAAGTCGAGCGACGAGATTCTTGGCGGGAAACCGTTTGCTGAGGTACTGCGAATGGCTCAGCAGCGAGGTTTGACGGGAGATGACCGGGTTCGTCAGGTACTGACGGCAGCGTTTACCGCCGACCGCATATTGACCTGGACAGCGCAGAGGGCTCGTGATCGGGCTCGGTCGGGCCAGCCGGTTGGACCAGAAGGTTCGATTACCAAGATCGCAAAAGCGATGACAAACCAGCGTCTGCAAGAGATCGCAATGGGGCTGCTAGGCGCCGATGCCATTGCCTGGGATGCTGCTGACGTTGAGGCCAACGAATGGATCGTCCAATTTCTTCGCACACGTGCAAACTCGATCGAGGGTGGTACGAGTGAAATTCAACGCAATATTGTTGGCGAACGGGTTCTTGGACTACCCCGAGAACCTGACCCCTACCACGGTGCTGCATGGCGAGACGTGCCTCGAAGCTGACCGCGGTGGAAGATTGCGGGGCGGTGTGTTGGGCCCTCGAAGTTAGACGCCACTCATTGGCGCGATCGCTGAAGACCTGTTGCCGTGCATGCGTTTGAGCGTTCTGCCACACTAGGAAGCGAATGGAGAGTCGGCGAACAAAAATTGTGGCCACGATCGGGCCTGCGAGTGATTCAGTGTCAGCGATCTCCGATCTCTTGTACGCCGGCGTTGACGTCTTTCGCATCAATTTGTCTCATGGGGAGATAGAGGGAAATCTCGATCGGCTTCGACGTGTGCGCGAGGCCTCAAAGGCGACCGGTCATGAGGTCGCAGTTCTCGCTGATCTGCCTGGTCCAACAATTCGCGTATCTCCCATTCCCGAGGTCGGTGTCGAGATGATGCCAGGTGCCGAAGTCACGCTGAGTGAGGCCGAGCGCCCAAGTTCAGGCGATGAGATCTGTGTGAACGTTGCCGGGCTGTTCACTGGTCTCGCTGAAGATGATCAGGTAGTTCTCGGTGACGGCAACATCATGTTGAGGGTTACCTCGGCCGGCGGTCAGTCGGTGATCGCGCAGGTGGTGACCGGCGGTCGCGTACAAGGAGCTCCTGGGGTTCATGTGCCTTCGGAACGTTTGTCGGCGTCAACTCCAACACCCGATGACTTGCTCTTTGCCGAGCAGATGGCAGCAGCCGGGGGCGTGTTCATCGCCGTGGCGTTCGATCGCACTGCGCGTGATATCGATGAGGTTCTCAAGGTGGTGGGTGACCGGGCCCAACTCATTGCGAAAATTGAGACGAGTGCTGCGCTTGCTGCTCTCACCGACATTGTGTCGGCCTCTGATGGGGTGATGGTGGCACGCGGTGATCTCGGTATCGACTGCCCGCTTGAAGAGGTTCCACATCTTCAAAAGATGATCATTCGTGAGTGCGTTGAGCGGGGTGTTCCAGTGATCACGGCGACCCAAATGCTTGAGTCGATGGTTTCTGCTGCGGTGCCAACTCGGGCGGAGGCAAGCGACGTGGCAAATGCGGTCTTTGATGGAACCGATGCGGTCATGTTGTCGGGGGAGACTGCTGTTGGCGATCACCCGGTCATCGTTGTTGAAACGATGTCGAAAATTGCGGCCCGCGCCGAGCGGCAAGCCAGTTACCGCGGCTGGGCAGCGCGACTTGGTCGGCACCAGCGTGGCAATTGGAACTCTGTCGAAGATCGGGTCACCGCCGCGCTTGGAAACGCAGCGAGTCAAGCAGCGCGAGATATCGGAGCGACGGCAATCTTGTGCTGCACCCAGTCGGGTCGAACCGCTCGGGCAATGGCGAGGTTCAGACCTGAAGCCACCCTCATCGGATTGTCGCCCGATGAGAAGGTTGTGCGTGCGCTGCGACTCTCGTGGGGTGTTGACCCGATGCCGGTCGATGTGTACGAGTCGACCGATGAAATGGTGTGGTACGCCGTAGAAAAAGCGGTGCAACAAGGTCGAATTAGTCATGGAGACACAGTGCTTGTGCTTGCAGGTGCCCCGGGAAGCAATTCGTCTGCGGCAGCCGATGTGTTGCGGGTGGTGCAAGTCGCATGATGAGCGCTCGAGGTGTGTGGTTCGCCCGCACAGGGGTTGAAGGCGGCCCTCAGATGGTGATGGTGCACGGCTCGCTCGATCGTTCAACCGGGCTCAGCCGGCTTACCCGGCGTTTTGATGACCGCTACGACATTTTGCGTTTCGATCGTCGAGGCTACGGAAAGTCGGGCGAGCATGAGGGTCCGTTCACCGTTGCGGCAAATGTTGATGACCTTGTCGATCTCGTCGAGCAGGAATTTCCGACCGGCCCGATTGTGCTCGTGAGCCATAGCTTCGGAGGCAACGTTGTTCTTGCTGCATCGAGTCGTCTTGGGCGTCGAGTAACGCATATCGCCACGTATGAGATGCCAATGTCGTGGCAGCCGTGGTGGGCAGGAAACTCATCGAAAGGTTTCCCTGAGCAGAACCCTGAAGATTCCGCTGAGGCGTTTATGAGGCGCCTTGTCGGAAACAAGGTGTGGGAGCGTCTTCCCGAGCGGACGAGAACCGCTCGTCGTTCGGAGGGCCGAGTGCTGGTCGGCGAATTACGTGACTTGCGCAGTGGTCCCCCTTGGCAGCCAGACGAGATTGTTTCCCCAGTACTCGCAATGTCGGGTTCGCGTGCCGCTGACCATCACCGTCGCGCTGTCCAATTTCTTGAAGAAACATTGCCAGATTGCCGGTCACTTGAAATTGAAGGTGCCGGGCATGGCGGGCCGAACTCGCACCCTCAGGAGGTTGCGGCAGCAATTCAGGCGTTTATTGACCAACCGGTCGACGTCGGTCGGCAATAAGCGCGGCTGCGGCTGCGCAAAGGGCAGCGGCACTAACGGTCGCCGAGCCGAGAATCCCGAAACGCTCGTAACACTGCCCTGAAATGACGATAAGGCTGGCTCTGGTGATCGTCGCAATTGCGTTTCCGACCGCGATTGCAGTTCCTCGAGCTTGAGGAGCGGCTTCACTCATGAGAGAAAGTGACGAGACGAACCCGTATTCGAAACCGATGACGAGCACGATGAGGCCGATGAGAGCGATGATCACCGAATCGCTCGAGAGTGCGATGACGACGAGTCCGAGTCCGAGTAGAAGGCCGCCGATTCCGACCGATCGCCTGATTCCAATTCGGTCAGCGACAACTGCGACAGCTGATGACGACGCGAGTTCAGCGGCGCCAATTCCAGTCGCGATGGCGCCAAGTCCAGCGACGCTGAGCCCGTAATCATCTGACAGCCAGGCGCCCATCACCACGAAAATGCTCATTCCCGCACCGGCTACTGCCGCAGATGCGATAAGGGGCGGCCAGGCGCTCGGGGGCAGGCCACCAAATAGTGAAGTTCTCTTCGTTACTCCCGCAACCTGCGGAGCAGGCATTGACCGAAAGATCGCAACAGCGGCGAGTCCGTTGAGAAGAGCGAGCGCAACGTAGGCAGCTCGCCATCCATATCGATCGATTAGGAAGGCGAGAATTGGGGCTCCGAGAAGAAGGGAGAGCGCCCATGATGTCTCGAATGTTCCGATCGCTCGCCCACGTGATGAATACGAGACTCGCTCACCGATGTAGGCAATGCCGGCAACAGTGAGATTGCTCACCCCGACAAGGAGCAACACCATCGAAATGCTGAATGTTGCGATAGATCCGCCCAGAGCAATCACTGATGATGCGGTGACGAGCAACAGCGATGCAACGAAGATGAGGCGATGACGGCCGCGATCGAGCGTTCTCCCGACGAGCGTCGTCGAAAGTCCGCCGAGTTCGGCGAGACCGAGAATGCTGGTAAGGGTTCCTGTCGTTGTTGAAAAGGCCCGCTCAAGGGTTGGCAGAAAAGCGGTGATCCACCGAAGTGCCAGGTTTGATGTCGACTTGGATGCGGTGAGAGTGGCCAGTTCGCGAAGGTCGCTGCGTTTATTGCTGTGGAGGTTCGGGGAGTTGTCTGGTTCTTGCACTTAGTTGTCGATCGTCACGGGGAGTTCAACGTCAAAGCCTACAAACGAGCATGTTGCCGTCTGCTGGTCTGATGCAACGATGGCAACAGTGATGTCGTCGACGCATTGGTCGAGTGAGGTTCGTTGGGAGTACACAAACACCGCGAGCCCACCAAGAATCACAACAAAAATGACCTTTTGGATAATGGTCTTCATGAGCCACGCACTCAGCACGCCAAGAGCGACAAAGGCCAAAATGACGATCGTCCCGATCGTTTTTGCATCATTGGTGTCAAGAGCGAAAGGAATCGCGTCCATGTAGTCACGTTACGGCACTTGCCCTCTACCTTTGTGGCATGGCAGATGATCCCACAATGCAACCAATTGGACTTTCAACTCAACCACCGTCAACCGTGATTCCTCCAGCGGCACCCGAAGTGCATCATGAGCTCGCCCAGGCTCTTGCAGCACCTTCAGAGTTGCGGGTGGCCGAGGTGTCATCGTTTGTCGCTCGTCACCCTCGTGACCTGCACGGGTGGGCTGCTTTGACCGAGTGTGTAGGTGAGCAGATGTGGAAATACTCTGCGGCGCGCGTCGGATACCACCGTGGTCTTGACGCGCTCCGAGCAAATGGATGGCGCGGTTCTGGCTACGTGAGTTGGGCTGAAGAATCGAATCAGGGTTTTTTGCGGTGTTTGCTTGCGTTGCAGAACGTCGCAGCAGAGATCGGCGAGGCTGACGAAGCTGAGCGTTGCGCATTGTTCTTGTTGCAACTTGATCCGAAGGGTGTGCCCGCAGAGTTTGGTGCCATTGCGTCGTGACCGTTGACCTCGGGAATTGTGTGTCGGCAGTTCTTGTTGGTGGCGCGTCGCGCCGAATGGGTTCTGATAAAGCACTCATTGACCTTGAAGGCGTTGCGCTCGGTCGGAGAGTCGCTGAAGCCCTCGGAGCTAACGATGGCCGCACGGTTCTCGCTTGCGGAGGGACTGCCGAGGTTGCTCACTCTCTGGGCCTTAAACATTTGCCAGATGAAGCTCCTGCGTCTGGGCCTTTGCTCGCAGTCGCAACCATCATCCGGGCATTTCCTGGCTCAGACGTGATTGTCGCAGCGTGTGATTTGGGTGGTCTCGATAGAGCGACTGTGCTGCTGTTTGAGCAGTGGTTTTCAGATGAGCCGCATGACGTCGTAGTCGCTTCGGCCGAGCGTCGCCAACCGCTCCTTGCACGGTGGAGACAGTCTGCGCTGCCGATCATTGAACAGGTAGTCAGTGCCGGTGAGCGGTCGATGCATGGCGCCTTGGCGCAACTGCAGGTGGCAGAGCTTCGCGTTGATGCTGCGGCGATAGCGAATTTCAATACGCCACGGGATCTTGAACGTTGGCGCCGGTCGCGCTCTCAGCGGTAACTCAAATCTGTTCTCGCTAGCCTTCCGATCGATGATTGCTGAAATTTCAACCGCCGAACTGCGAGAGACGCTTGCTCAGGGTGCTCGACTCATTGATGTGCGTGAGGCAGATGAGTACGCCGAGGCTCATATCTCAGGTGCTGAGCTCATGCCGCTGTCAACCTTGCCGACGAGTATCGCCTCGATCGGCTCGGGGCCCGTGTATGTCATTTGTAAGTCAGGTGGTCGCAGCGCAATGGCGTGTGAGTTGATGGCTTCGGTAGGTATTGAGGCGACCAATGTGAGCGGTGGAATGATGTCATGGCTCCACGAGGGGTTTGAGGCGGAATTCGGGCAGTGAGCAACGGTTCCGATGTCGAGTTCACCTGGGTTGACTCAACATCGTCGTTTCAGCGCATCGTTGAAGAGTTGCTCACCTGCGACCGATACGCAATCGATACCGAGTTTCATCGTGAGCGCACGTACTTCCCGGCGCTAGCCCTCGTTCAGTTGGGCTGGGGAGACGGAAATATCGTGCTCGTCGATCCGACGTCGGTTGACCTTGCACCCTTGCGGCAGTTGTTCGAATCTGATGTGGAGGCGGTTTTTCATGCCGCTCAACAAGACCTCGATGTTCTCACTCACGCGGTGGGCGCAATTCCAAGAACGCTGTTTGACACTCAGATTGCGGGTGGATTCGTCGGATACGGCACACCCTCTCTTGCGTCGCTCGTGAATTCAGAACTCAAAATCTCCCTCGCAAAAGGTGATCGACTCACCGACTGGTTGCGTCGACCTTTAACCGATGCGCAGCAAAGGTATGCCGCGATTGATGTGGCGTACCTCATTGAGATTCAGAGTCGGTTGATGGCCAAGTTGGAGGCGGCCGGGCGTGCCGATTGGGTGCTCGAAGCCTGCGATGAGCTTCGTCAAAAAGGTCAATCTCCAGTGCAGCCGCAGGATGCGTGGTTGCGCCTTAAAGACGCTCGCGGGTTGAAAGGTAAGGGGCGCGGTGTTGCTCAGGCGGTTGCTGAGTGGCGCGAACGTCGAGCGATGAAACTTGATCTGCCGGTGCGTCAGGTGCTTCCTGATCTCGCAATTCTTGGGATCGCCCAACGGCAACCGAAGAACGATGCCGAGTTGTTGCAGGCACGTGGCGTTGATGGTCGCGTGCAGCGAGGAGCTGTTGCATCAGAAATTTTGGCGGCGGTCCAACATGGTCTATCGGGTCCGCCACCGGAGGTGCCGACCAGTGGCGATGACATCGAGCGTGATCTCAGACCTGCGGTAACGCTGATTTCGGCGTGGGTGTCGCAGGTCGCAAAGACAGAGGGTGTCGACACGGCGATGCTCGCAACTCGCGCGGACCTCATTTCGCTGTTGTCGGGCGATCCGAACGCAAGGTTGGCATCTGGGTGGAGAGCTGAATTGCTCGGCGACGACATTCGTGCACTTGTGACTGGAATGGCTTCTCTGACGTTTGTTCCGTCGGAGCAATCTCGTCCAGCTGGTCTGCGTCTCTTGCGCTCCGATCAGGTACAGTAAGTAGTCGCAGCGGTTCGCCCTGCTCGTATCCGTATCACGACTGACTTGGGAGCCCTACTGTGAAGAAGGGTCGACATCGTCGCTTTGAAGAAGCGCGAAAATTGAAGCAGGCTGGCCCCGGAGCCTTTGATCTGGGTTTTGGTGAGCGCACTCGTTCTGACTCCGATGAGGACGACGAATATGCAGCGCTCGCGGAGAAGTATGGCGTCACGTTTGACGACGACGACGACGACGAGTCGTGACGTAGTCTGTCAGCGCCGCTCTGCACGCATCACAGGGTGAGGAAGTGGAGTCCACTTCGGTCGCTCTAGTTCATTGACCAGCAGTTTGTAGATTTCGTCGCCGATGAGTTCGACGATTTCATCGCGCAGTGCCTGGTAAACCGGTTGTGCGGCTGAGAACGCCTCTTGCGCTTCGGTGCACCACCAGTGAAATTCCGCCCCTCCTTCGCCCCAGTCTCGGCGTTTCCATTCGCGGAGTTGTGACACGACGTGACCGGTTTCGTCGGTTGCATGCTCGAGTCGCATGGGAACTTGCCAGCAGACATTCGGCTTCCAGTCAAGCGGTCGAGCTCCTGCCTCAAGAGCCGCAATGTGAAGGGCGCAGCCAGGGCCGCCTTCGAAGCCCGGGCGGTTCAAAAAGATGCACGCATCATCGACAAGTCGGGTGGTCGTGATCGGGTTTCCGTCGCTGTCGGGTTCGCCTGCATCAAGAAAGCCCTTCACCACTGCAGTTTCGTAGAACTGCATGTGTCGGGGCTCGACGTTGATGAACGCCCTTACCACAGTTTGGACATCATCGTCATCGACAAAGTGGGCACCGTAACTGCAGCAGCCTTGCATCATGTCGGTTGCATCAGCGTCAAGCACTCCTTGACAGCCTTCACCGAAAATGCAGCGGTGGTTTGACATCAAATAGGTCGCATCGAATGTCCAGGTTCGGTCTTCGGTTGGGTCTGTGAACGAGATCCACTCGTGCACATCGCTAGCGGGCTTCCGCTCTTTCGCAATGGAGCCCGGTGACTTTCCAGATGAACCTTTCTTTGCCACAGGCACCACCGTACCGGCCTCGGTAGGATCTACAGCCGTATGAGTAGTGCACATCATCAGTCCGGCTTGTCCTCGGGTTCATCTATGTCGGCTGATGCCCTGCGGCAATCATTTCTTGACTTCTTCGCAGAAAAGGATCACACGGTGGTGCCTTCAGCGAGTCTTATTCCGCACGACCCCTCAGTGATGTTCACTGTTGCAGGAATGGTGCCGTTTAAGCCCTACTTCGTTGGTGACGAATCTCCTCCGTATCTTCGAGCCGCGAGTTCTCAGAAATGTGCCCGAGCAGGTGGAAAGCACAACGACCTCGACGATGTCGGTCGAACAAAGCGCCACCTCGTGTTCTTCGAAATGCTCGGCAACTTCTCGTTTGGTGACTACTTCAAAGAAGAAATCATTCCGTGGAGTTGGGAACTCGTCACTGAACGCTGGGGTTTTGACGGGGACCGCCTGTGGATCACCGTTCACGAATCAGATGACGAAGCCGAAGCCCTGTGGCACGAGGGCGTCGGTGTGCCGATGGATCGCATCCAGCGTCTCGGTGATAAGGACAACTTTTGGCAGATGGGCGATACCGGACCGTGTGGACCATGTAGCGAGATTCACATCGACCGAGGTCCGGCATTTGGTCCCGATGGTGGTCCGCTGCATGACCCTGCCGGTGACCGCTTCATGGAGTTTTGGAACCTTGTCTTCATGCAGTTTGATCAGTCGGCCGATGGGTCAAGAGTTTTGTTGCCGAAGCCATCGGTTGACACCGGTGCAGGTCTCGAGAGAATTCTTGCGTTACTGCAAGGTGTCGACTCGGTGTGGGAAACCGATCTCATGCAGCCGCTGCTCGACACGGCATGTTCGTTGACCGGAAAGACTTACCGGCCGGGCGATTACGACGATCGTGACTCATTTGCGATGCGTGTGCTCGCGGAGCATGCCCGGTCAGCGACGATGCTGGTGAGCGACGGAGTGTTCCCCTCGAATGAGGGACGTGGTTACGTTCTTCGCCGAATTCTTCGGCGAGCCGTTCGTTATGCGTTCATGCTCGGCACTGATCGGCTTGTGATGCCGACCCTCGTGTCATCGGCGGTTGATGTGATGGGCACCGCATACCCAGACGTCGTGAAGAACCGTGACTTTATTGAAGGTGTGATGGAGAAAGAGGAAGAGCGATTCCGGCATACCCTCAAGACCGGTCTTGGCATCCTCGACGGTGAACTCGACCGTGGTGAGCAATTGTCGGGTTCGACCGCGTTCTTATTGCATGACACCTACGGCTTCCCGCTCGAACTCACCGAGGAAATCGCTGCTGAACGGTCGATCGACGTTGATCTCGAAGAATTCGAAGTTGAGATGAAGGCACAACGCGAGAGGGCGAAGGCGGCTCGTCGCGACGGAACTGCTGATGAGGGCCGCATCGATCTATATCGCGAAGTGCTCGATCAGTTCGGGGTCACCGAGTTCGTTGGCTACACCGACGATGTCAGTGAGTCCCGTGTCGTCGCAGTCATTCCAACCGTTGACGAAAATGGCGAAGAGGCTGTTGAACTGTTCCTCGACCGGACCCCGTTCTATGCCGAGGCGGGTGGCCAGATCGGCGACACCGGGACGATTACTGGTTTGGCCGGTAGCGCTGAAGTTCTTGATACGACGTTTGCGTTACCGAATCTGCGACGACACCTCGCCAAGGTCACCTCCGGATCATTCGAAGTGGGAGCCAAGGTCACAGCGACCATCGATGTTGAGCGCCGCTCAGCAATACGTCGAAATCACACAGGAACCCATGTGCTCCACTGGGCTCTTCGACATGTGCTCGGTGATCACGTGAAGCAGGCGGGCTCTCACGTTGGCCCAGATCGTCTGAGATTTGACTTCTCACACTACGCCGCAGTCTCCGATGAGGAAATCGCTGAGATCGAACGACTTGCCAACATTGAGACGCTTGAGAATTCGCCTGTCCGAGCGTTTGAAACAACGAAAGATGAAGCGGAGTCTCTGGGAGCGATCGCATTTTTTGGCGACAAGTACGGCGACATCGTGCGAGTTCTTGAAGCTGGAAAGTCGACCGAACTTTGCGGAGGCACTCACGTCCGAGCGACCGGCGACATCGGCACCATCAAAATTGTCGGCGAGTCATCCATCGGGTCGAACTTGCGCCGTATTGAGGCCATCACCGGGGCGTCAAGTGTTGCATTGTTGCAGCGTGACGAGGCGACGCTCTCCGCCGTCGCTGGACTCGTTGGCTCAACGACGAGTGACGTGGTTGAGGGTGTGCAACGCCGCCTTGACGAGATCAAGTCGCTACAAGACGAACTGAAAGCAATGCGGCTACAGATCGCGGTTGGGCGCGCTTCAGAACTCATTGCAACTGCGGCTGACGGCATTGTCGTTGCGCGGGTTGACGGTCTTGCATCTGGAGACCTTCGTGAATTAGCGATTGCCGTCCGTCAAGGTGAGGGTGTGCGTCGGTGCGTTCTCATCGGCGAGACAAATACCGGTGGGGTTGGGCTCGCGTCTGCCGTGATGTCCGATGAAGGTGTCGAGGCATCTGCTCTTCTCAAAGATGCTGCGAAGGCTGCCGGTGGCGGCGGAGGTGGTAAAGGCGACGTCGCAACGGCCGGCGGAAAAAACGTTGCCGCAGTCGATGAGGCTCTCAAAATTGCCTGGGCGGCTGCGACAAGCCTGTGACTTCGGCTCATCTCGGCGGACGCGTCATGGGGATCGACCCCGGCTCGCGTCGATTCGGCATCGCAGTTGGCGTTTCAGGTGTGGCCTCACCGCTCACTGTCGTGCAACGTGAGAAGAGCCTCGAGCTCACCGTAGAGCGTCTTGCAAAACTTATTTCTGAAGAGGAAGCCACCGCGGTAGTTGTTGGTCTTCCTCTTCACCTCGACGGCTCAGAAGGGTCATCGTCAAAGGCTGCCCGTAAGTTCGCTCGCGCACTGGCTAATTTCGTAGCTGTGCCGGTGATGTTGCATGATGAGCGCCTAACAACCGTGACCGCCGATCGGGCAATGCTCGATGCGGGCCTGCGCGCCGAAGAACGCCGCCGGCATGTCGACAAGATCGCAGCAGCAATCATGTTGCAATCCTGGATTGATGCCGGAGCGAATGGCGATGCGATCTGATCTGCTCTCTGACAATCAACGAGCGAGAAATCGTTGGGATGACGATGAGTGGGATCTCCCTGACGAGGTTCCACATGTCGATCGGGCACCGGGGCAAGGAGACCGCGTCCGCTGGTTGGTGTGGGGGGTGCTCTGGCTTGTAGTCGCCGGAGTTCTCGCAGTTGGCTCGGCGGGTTGGTGGCTGATGCAACGGGTCACCGAACAAGAAATAGTTGGTGAACCGGTGACATTTACTGTCAGCGAAGAAGATGATGTCGAAGCCATCGGGGCTCGGCTTGAAGCCTCAGGGATCATCTCCGATGCTGGGGTGTTCTCGTGGTACGTCGGACAGAAAGGCGGTCTGGAGCCCGAGCCTGGTTTATATCGACTCGTGCCTGGATCTCATCTAGGCGAAGTTCTCGGGGTGCTCCGTACATCTCCGAGCGAGACCTATCGCCGGGTGACGTTCCCGGAGGGATTCACCGTCCAACAGATTGCGACTCGTCTCGAAGAAGAGATCGACAATTTGTCGGCCGATGCGTTTCTTGAGATCGCCGGAGACCCGACCCGCAGAGTGCCGTGGAGACCTGCCGACACCTCAAGCCTGGAGGGGTTGTTATTCCCCGACACCTATCAGGTATCTAACGCAGACAACGAGGGTCAGGTCATTGAGAGGATGATCGAATTGATGGAGCGGGTTGCGTTCCAAGAAGAACTTGAGCTCCGGTCGAGCGCTCTCGGGGTCAGCCCGTACGAAGCGCTCATCCTGGCGTCGATGATTGAACGAGAAGCCAAAGTTGACGGCGATCGCGCATTGATCGCCCGTGTCATATACAACCGACTCGAACTTGGTATGAATCTTGAAATCGACGCAACGCTCTATTACGACTCGCCTCCCGACACTCCATTTGTGGTGCTGAGGGCAAAAGATTCTCCCTACAACACTTATCTGTACGGCGGGTTACCACCGACGCCGATTGCAAACCCCGGTCGAGCATCGATTCGTGCTGCGCTTAATCCTGCACCGAACCCCTCATCGGGAAATGACCTTTGCGCGGTCTTAGACGACCCGACCGTTGGTTGTAACTATCTCTACTACGTGCTCGCTGATGATGATGGCTCTCATGCGTTTGCGGTGACCTTCGATCAGCACTTAGCGAACATCGAGATTTCTCGCGCGAAAGGGCTACTCGATTGAGTGACGGTGCAATGAGAGTGGCAATTGTCGGTGATCCCGTTGAGCATTCACTGTCGCCGGTGATGCAGAACGCTGCGTTTGCGTCTGCGGGCCTCAAGTGGGAGATGATTCGAGTTCGAGTCCCGGCTGGCGGGGGAGCGGATGTCATCAACCGTGTGCGGGCGGGGGAGTTCGCCGGCCTTGCAGTCACCATGCCGCTGAAGGAAGAGGCGGCACGCTCGGTAGACGATCTTGATGCAGCATCAACGCGTCAACGGTCGGTGAACACAGTGGTTGGAATCGGTTCTGGGCACGCTCGCGGGCTTAGCACCGACGGTGCTGGCTTCGTCAATTCCCTATACGCACAGGACATTGCTCTCACCGGCGCCCGCGTGCATCTGCTCGGAGCGGGAGGGGCTGCTCGATCCATTGTCGCTGCGCTCGGTGCAATTGACGGGTGTGAGGTCACGATTTCGAATCGAACGCATTCAGCGGCAGAAGCGGCAGCCGAACTTTCAGGCAGTGCTCAGGCAGTTGTTGCCGACAACCTTCCCGATGCCGTTGCGGCAGCAGACATCATCGTGAACACCACATCGGTTGGCATGGGCTCAGATGTCGATGCGGGGCTCATTCCGTTGCCGGTCGAACTCATCGCCTCGGACCATGTCGTAGCCGACATCGTCTACCACCCGCTCACTACAGCTCTGCTCTCTTCGGCGGCGATTCGAGGGGCGCAGACGGTTGACGGGCTCGGAATGCTGGTCCACCAGGCGGTCCTTCAATGTGAGGCGTGGACAGGCTTTACCCCAGATCCCGTCGTGATGCGATCAGCGGCAGAAGCAGAACTCGGCCAGCGCTCCGGGTAGCCTCAAGCCGTGCTCCGCTTGTTGACCGCCGGTGAATCTCATGGACAAGCTCTCGTTGTCGTACTCGAAGGGCTGCCTGCGGGTCTTGAACTCACCGTTGAGGAAATCCAAGAGGAAATGGGACGTCGCCGGCTGGGTTATGGCCGAGGACCACGCCAGCGTTTCGAAGTTGATGAACTCACGCTCATCGGAGGCGTTCGTCATGGACGTACGTTGGGGTCGCCGCTCGCCATCGAAATCAAGAACACCGAATGGTTTCGAAGCGACAAATGGCACGAGGAAATGTCGCCGGCACCGGGTGCGACCAAAGACGCATTAACGAAGGTTCGGCCCGGTCACGCCGACCTTGCAGGCATGCAAAAGTACGGGTTCGGTGACGCCCGTGATGTTCTCGAACGTGCGTCCGCTCGTGAGACCGCTGCCCGAGTCGCAGCTGGGGCGGTTGCAAAGAAGTTGCTTTCACACATAGGCGTCGAGATCATGTCGCATGTCATTCAAATGGGATCGGCGCGTGCATCACTTGAAGCAGTGCCAACGATGAGTGACCTTGCAACAATCGATGAGTCACCGGTTCGTTGTTTCGACCCAGCAAGTGCAGACGCAATGGTCGAACAGATCAAAGTCGCTGCAAAAGACGGCGATTCACTCGGTGGCGTGGTGGAGGTACTCGCATTCGGTGTTCCGGTTGGTCTCGGTTCTCACGTCCACTGGGACCGCAAGATCGACGGCCTGTTGGCCCAAGCCTTGATGTCAATTCAAGCGGTGAAGGGCGTCGAGATCGGTGACGGTTTTGAAGTTGCCGGCCGGCGCGGCAGTGACGCCCATGACGCGATTCATTGGGATGCCGAGTCGTCGTCATATCGTCGGCGTAGCTCACTGGCAGGCGGTGTTGAGGGCGGCATCACTTCGGGTGAAGTTCTGGTGGCCCGTGCTGCGATGAAACCCCTTGCGACGTTGAACGTTCCCACCCTTGAGACGGTTGACACCGCAACAAAAGAATCATCGGTGTCATTCAAAGAACGCACTGACGTAACTGCGGTTCCTGCGATGGGCGTCGTTGCGGAGACCATGGCGGCGCTTGTGCTCGCCGACGAAGCCCAGCGCAAATTTGGTGGTGACTCTGTTGCCGAGTTCGTGCGGAATGCTGAGGCAGCTGCGGAAGCAGTTGCTAAACAGATGAGCTGAGCGATGCAGAGAGTATCGGTATCACTTGCCGGGGGCGCTGATGATCGCTCCTACGACGTAGTCGTCGGTCATGGGGTTATCGACCAACTCGACGAGATGTTGAGCGCGCTGTTGCCGACGCCCCAGCGAGTGGCATTGATCACTCAGCCGTCGATTGGCATCGAGGTTTCGACCTCGTTGCCGCTCCATCGATTTGAGATTGGCATCGGTGAACAGTTCAAGAACCTCGCCACCGTGCAAGAGCTGTGTGAGGGTTTCGCTGAAGCGGGTCTCACCCGCGGAGACGTGGTCGTTGGTGTCGGTGGGGGAATGGTCACCGACGTTGCTGGGTTCGCTGCAGCTTCATACCACCGCGGGATCTCCGTGGTGCATGTTCCAACAACATTGCTCGGCATGATCGATGCAGCGATCGGCGGAAAGACGGGGGTAAACCTGCCTCAGGGAAAAAATCTGGTCGGTGCCTTCTGGCAGCCATCAGGCGTGTTATGCGATCTCGATGCCCTTGCAACCTTGCCGGAGCGAGAAGTTCGTTGCGGCAATGGAGAGATGGCGAAGTATCACTTTTTGACGGGTGATGATCTCGCTGCTCTCGACCTTGAGGCTCGGGTCGGTCGCTGCGTGGAGATCAAAGCCGAAGTCGTCGCATCTGATGAGAGGGAGTCGGGGCGCCGTGCAATCCTCAACTACGGCCACACCCTTGCTCACGCACTTGAGATTGCGTCTGATCACGACATTGCCCATGGTGAGGCAGTGTCAATTGGATTGATATTCGCGGCGCGTCTCGCGCAACGACTTGGCCGTATCGATGCGGCTCGCCTTAACGAACATCTCGACGTCGTGGGAGATCTGTATGGCCTCAAAACTGAGATTCCGAAGGTGGGGTCGGCAGACGAACTTCTCGAGTTGATGTTTCGCGACAAGAAAGCGATTGACGGGCTTACCTTCGTGCTCGACGGACCAAATGGCGTTGAGCCGGTCGTCGGTGTTGATGCTGCCGTTGTCCGAGAAGTGTTAGACGAGGCACTGAACGGCTAATGCCCGATGGGCCGACGCCTGGACAGCGCGTCACATTACGCCGCTGGATCTCGAGTGATCTCGATGCGTTCGCTGACCTCAACGGCGATGCAAACGTGATGGCCACCATTGGCCCGGTGATGGACCGAGCGGAATCCGCTGCGTTCATGCAACGCATCAGTCGTCACTTTGCAGATCACGGTTTCGGATTGTGGTGCGTTGAGGTGTCAGGGGAGGCAATCGGGTTCTGTGGCCTCATGGTGCCCTGGTTTCGAGAAGGCGTCGAGATCGGCTGGCGTCTGCGGTCAGCGTGGTGGGGGCACGGATATGCGAGCGAGGCAGCACGCCAAGTGCTGGAGTATTCGTTCGCATCAACCCCGAACGGCCTTGGGCTTGATGAGGTGATCTCATTCACTGCGGCAACCAATGAACGGTCACAGCGAGTCATGAAGGCAATCGGCATGACGCACGATAACGAGGGTGATTTTGAGCATCCTGGAGTGCCCAACTCGAGCCCTCTTCGGCCTCATGTGCTGTACCGAATCGCTGCGGGGCGATACCGTTCTATGGCGTGAGTCTCATCTTGCTCCTCCACGGACCTAATCTCAACCTGCTCGGACAGCGCGAACCCGACGTCTACGGGCATGACACGCTTGCCGACCATGTGGCGCGCACGCGTGCTGTAGCGACCGAATTTGGTTGCGAAGTGGAGGATCTTCAGAGTAACCACGAAGGGGAACTCATCGAAGCAGTGCATGCGGCTCGAGGTCGATGGGACGCTTTCATTATCAACCCGGGAGCCTTCACTCATTCGTCGTGGGCTCTTCATGATGCACTTGCTGCGTTCGACGGCATCGTCGTTGAAGTGCACCTTTCGAACCCAGACGCTCGCGAGCCGTGGCGTCGTACAAGCGTGGTGGCTCCCGTTGCGACGGGCTCGATTTCGGGCTTCGGCGGCGTTGGCTACGAACTCGCAGCTCGGGCAGTGGCGGCAAAACTGCAATGACATTGCTAACGGTCGCTGGCCGCGCCGAACGCCTTCTCACCGCCCTCGACGAGCGAGGGCTCGACCAGATGATCGTCAGCGATCGAAGCAACCTCAGAGGGCTGTCTGGGTTCACTGGATCTGCTGGCGTGCTTCTGATTTCGGCACGCGGCCATGTCCTGATCACCGATGGTCGATACACCAACCAGGCTCGAGAGCAACTTGATCACGCCGGAGCATCTTCGATTGAGGTTCGAACCTGTCGGACATTGAGTGAGCAGCGTCGTGTGCTCGCTGAAATTGTGTCGGGTCGAATCGTGGGTGCAGAAGCGACAGTGATGTCTCACGATGGGTGGGCCGCATGTTCGGCGGACAACGAACTTTTGCCAGTCGATGGTGTAGTAGGCCAGTTGCGTCGAGCAAAAGACGAAGCGGAGATCGCGCTGATCGCTTGCGCAGCAGAGATTGCTACAAACGCATTGCATTCCATTGGGCATCTACTCATACCCGGTGTCTCCGAGCGTGAGATACGTGACGAACTCGAATACAAGATGCGCAAACTTGGCGCTGACGGACCGAGTTACGAGACAATCGTTGCGTCAGGGCCAACAAATGCTGCGTTGCCGCACGCCCGGCCGACATCTCGCCAGTTGGCCGTCGGTGACACCGTGGTGATCGATGTCGGAGCCTTGGTCGACGGGTATCACTCTGACATGACTAGGTCGTTCGTGATCGGTGACCCAACCGACGAGCAGCAGCATTGGTATCAACTGGTGCACGAGTCTCAGCTGGCGGGCCTAGCAGCGGTCGCAGCCGGAGTTAACGTGCGAGATATCGATCGCGCGTGTCGAGCGGTCTTTGAAGGTGCGGACTGCGCTGACCTGTACGTGCACGGCACCGGACACGGCGTCGGGCTCGACATTCACGAAGAACCGTTTCTAGGTGCATCAGGTGACCTCGAACTCGTCGCTGGTGACGTGGTGACTGTCGAGCCTGGCCTCTATCGTGTCGGAACCGGCGGAATTAGGATTGAAGACCTTGTGGTCGTCACCCCCGAAGGCCATCGAAACCTGACTACCCATCCGAAGGACTCTCCATGCCCGCAATCACCACAAACGATCTGAAAACTGGAATCACACTTGAGCTTGATAACGCTCTGTTCCAGGTGATTGAGTTCCAGCACGTCAAGCCTGGCAAGGGTGGAGCATTCGTCCGGACCAAACTACGCAACGTCCGCACAGGCAATGTGTTCGACAAGACATTTAATGCCGGCGTGCGCGTTGAACAGGCCATCATTCGCCGTGAGGAAATGCAGTTTCTCTATCGTGATGGTGATGACTACGTGTTCATGAACAACGAGTCGTACGAGCAGATGAATGTGATGCCGGTTGCTCTTGGCGACGCAGCCGACTTCATCGTCGAAGGTATGACTGCCCAAGTCGCGTTCTACAACGATGAGATCATTTCTGTTGAGATTCCTGCATCGGTCGAATTGACGATTTCGGAGACGGAGCCGGGCGTTCAAGGTGACCGGGTATCGGGTGCGCGCAAGCCCGCCACATTAGAAACCGGCCGAGTTGTCCAAGTTCCGCTATTTGTTGAGGTTGGTGACCGAGTAAAGGTCGACACCCGCAGCGGTGATTACATCACTCGGGTCTGAGAGATGATGAACGTCGACGAGCGGTCAGATGCGCGTGAGCGAGCGCTGCATCTGCTGTATGAGGCCCAGTCGAAAGGGATTTCGGTTGAAGAGGTCATTGGTGCTCAAGTGGTGGAGCCCGATGAACTTGTGCTTGTTCTCGCCCGCGGAGCCGAGTTGGCGTCGAATCGTGCCGATGAATTGAGAGCATGAAAGTGGCGGGGTTGGACTCTCCTACGGATGCAGGGTCTCGTTGTCGCCAGCATGCGAATGGCATTATTCGAACTCCTAGAGCGCGCTGATGTGCCAACCGCGGTGGTGCTTGATGAGGCCGTCGATCTTGCAAAACGGTTTTCCACCGACGACAGCGGTCGGTTCGTCAACGGAGTGCTGGCAGCGATTGCCTCCGAGGTGCGAAACGGATGAAACTATGGCTCCGGAGTCGAGATCCGGGCCTACTCGCTCTTTGCGGGATCATTGTTGCCTTCACCGTGTACTACGGATCGCTGACGCTCAACATCCACCACGGCCTGGGCACCGCTGCATATGACTCCGGGCTGTACGACCAGGGTATGTGGTTGCTATCGAGATTTCGATCCCCGTTCGTGACCACAATGGGTCGCAACTTGCTTGGCGACCACCCATCGTTCATTTTGTTGGTGTTGGTGCCGTTCTATTGGTTTGCACCTGGAGCATGGATTCTTTTCTGGTCGCAAGCAGCGGTGATCGGGCTCGGTGCACTTCCGGTGTATCTCTACGCTCGACAAGCGCTTAGGTCATCGAGGCTTGCGCTCTTTTTCGGAGTCGCATACCTCTTGCATCCAGCGGTGTTAGGAGCGTTGCTTGAGAACTATCACCCGGACAGCTTTCTTGGCCTCTTTGTCCCTATTGCTCTGTGGGCTGCGCTGTCACGTAGATGGGGGTTGTATGCGTGCGCGTTTGCAGGGGAGATTGTGATGAAAGAAGACGTTGCCTTCTTAAAGGTTCCGTTGGGGTTGTGGGTATCTGATAGAAG
>JAAXJF010000053.1 GCA_012269985.1 Acidimicrobiaceae bacterium | reverse complement strand
CCGGCAGACCGCGAGGCTGATGGCATCTTCCAGACACCTGAGGCCTCGCTGGGGACCTTCAGGCTTGACGAACACGGGTGGGCTCAGGTCTTGTAGTGGGCGTCAGGCGAGTCGTCACCGCTCAATCCATATGCAGCGAGGGCAAGCACGCCGGTGGATGCCATAATCACACGACCCATTTTCGAAAACGCTGTTGACTTGTCATGCGTCATGAGAAGATGCCACCAACTCATTGGTTTCCTCTGCCACGCTGGAGGGATGCCAGCCGGAGGCACCCGAGACATACTCGATGAATTTGACGAGGATCGTCGCCGACCGACGTATCCGACGGTAACGACCGAGGCTGGCATGGTCGTCGAAGACCGTTCGAGCGGATTTGTAGGCGACGTTGTTCGGTGGTCGTTCGAGGGGGTCACGTTGCGTGATCGCCAACAACAATTGCGTCACTTCACGTGGAAACCCGGTGGGTTCCTGATCAATGGTACGCCGGTGACCCTGAAACGCCCTGAGGCGACTCCTGTACTTACTCAGAACGTCTCAGCAGCTGGAGGCTTCATCGACGACAGGTCGAATGGAGCATCAAGAGCGAGGGTTGCACAACCGCACCGAATCTGGGTGGAGGGAACACACGATGCAGAGCTTCTTGAATATGTCTGGGGAGACGAGTTGCGTGAACTTGGCATCGTTGTTGAACCGATGCATGGCGCAGACGACCTTGCGCTGAGAGTCCGCGAATTTGCGCCAACCGCAGACCGTCGTCTTGGTGTGTTGCTCGATCATCTTGTTGATGGGTCGAAGGAGCAACGCATTGCAGACTCGGTGGTGGAACAACATGTGTTGATTACTGGCCACCCGTTTGTTGATGTCTGGGCAGGAATACGTCCACGAACGATTGGCCTCGATGCGTGGCCCAATGTTCCGAAAGGCATTCCCTGGAAGCAAGGAGTATGCGACGCAATCGGATTCGAACTCGATGGATTTTGGCCGAAGTTGCGCAATTCGGTGTCGTCGTTCGCCGATCTTGAGTCGTCACTTGTCGGGGCAGTTGAGCAACTCATCGATTTTGTTGCCGCCGAGGCGTAGAACCCGGGTGTTCTTGGTTGGGTGACTGAAAACGAAAGTGGCGGTGGGGCTGGGCCCCACCGCCACTGACAGTGCTTAACGTCTGTACAGGATCAGACGAATGCGCTGGCGAACACCAAAGCGACAATGGTCATCACTTTGATGAGAATGTTCATCGCTGGGCCGGATGTGTCCTTGAACGGGTCACCAACGGTGTCTCCGACGACGGCAGCCTTGTGGGCCTCTGAGCCCTTACCGCCATGGTTGCCAGCTTCGATGTACTTCTTCGCGTTGTCCCATGCGCCACCTGCATTCGCCATGTAGATCGCTATGGCGAATCCGCTCACGAGAACACCGGCGAGCATTGCGCCGAGAGCGTTGATGGAGATGAACCCAGTGACGAGAGGGACGACGACCGCAAGTGCACCTGGAACGATCATTTCTTTCAGTGAAGCCTCGGTCGAGATGGCGACGCATCGTGCCGAGTCAGGAATAGCACCTTCCTTGCCCTCTCGGAGACCAGGAATGTCGCGGAACTGTCGACGCACTTCCTCGATCATCTTGTTGGCTGCTCGACCGACGGCATCGATCGTGAGGGCAGCGAACAGGAATGGGAGTCCTGCACCGAGGAAGAGTCCGATGAATGCATCAACTTCGCCAATGTTGAGGTCGAGCGATCCACCTGCAGCGGCGATTGCGTACTCGAAGCTCTTGAAGAGCGCGAGTGCGGTAAGCGCTGCCGAACCAACGGCGAAGCCCTTTGCGATTGCGGCGGTGGTGTTACCCAGGCTGTCGAGAGCGTCGGTCACTTTCCGGACTGATGGGTCGAGGTGAGCCATTTCGGCAATGCCACCGGCGTTGTCTGAAATTGGGCCGTAAGCATCGACCGAGACCACGACGCCTGTCGTTGCGAGCATGCCGATTGCAGCTACGGCGATTCCGTAGATTCCGCCAGGAATTTGAGCGTCACCGAATGACATATCGCCACCCCACCATGCGACGAGCACGCCAACGAGGATGAGAATGACCGATGCGGCAACTGACACCATGCCGGTGGAAACACCTGAGAGCACAGTTGTTGCGGGGCCCGTTTCTGACTGGTTTGCAATTTTCTTGACAGGTGAAAATGCGTCAGAGGTGTAGTACTCGGCGGTCTTGCCGAGCGCCCAACCGACGATGAGTCCGCCGATCACCGACACTGCGATGCCCCACGGCTTATCGACGTCGAAGATCATGTACGCCGCAATAACGGTGGCGATGATGGTAAGACCCATTGCGATGTTGGTCCCGCGGTGAAGGGCTCGCGACAAGGCGTGGCTGTCGGTTGAGTCTCCAGACTTCACGAAGAATGAGCCAATAATCGAGGCGACCATTCCGAGGAACGCAATGGCAACCGGGAACATGAGGTACGACACGAAATCGGTCTGGTCGGTTTTGATGCCCGTCGCTGTCAGCCCGCCTGCACCGGCAAATGCAATCAACGAAATTGGGGCAATGATTGAACCGGCATATGACTCGAAGAGGTCGGCGCCCATTCCTGCGACGTCTCCAACGTTGTCACCCACGTTGTCAGCGATCGTTGCCGGGTTGCGAGGATCATCCTCAGGGATACCTGCTTCAACTTTTCCGACAAGGTCAGCTCCGACGTCGGCAGCCTTGGTGTAGATGCCACCGCCGACACGGCTGAAGAGGGCGATGGAAGATCCGCCGAGGCCGAACGCAGTGACGATTTCGAATGCTTGATCAACCTCGAGCCAGACGACGAACAACAGGTAGGTGAACATCAGGCCAAGCAACGCAAGGCCTGCCACGGTGAATCCCATGACGGCTCCACCCCGGAAGGCCACTGGTAGCGCTTTGCCTGCTCCTGATTTTGCTGCCTCCGCAGTGCGGGCGTTCGCCATCGTTGCAACGGTCATACCGATGAATCCGGCTCCGGCCGACAGCAATGCACCGAGGATGTAGGAGACTGCAGCCAATGGTGCGATGACAATTGCGAGCACAATCGCCAGCGCAACAACAAAAATTGCGACCCAGGAGTACTCCTTATAAAGGAAGGCGCGAGCGCCTTTTTGGATTTCGGTCATCAAAAAGACCATGCGGTCATCACCGGGAGGTGCTGCCTGAACGGCTTTATAGAAGAACGCCGCTAGTGCGAGTGCGGCGATTGCCGATGCCGCGGCGAGGTAGGGGATCATATCCACGGTAAAAGTGCCTCCTGTTGGGCCTTGATGGACGCCACCTATTGGGCGACCAAAATGTAACGAAGAGATGTTAGGCCGTTTCGACCCTTACGACAAAGATTCTTCGAATATGGCGTTTGGCTGGTCAGCCCTGCCGTAGGAGGTTGTTCGCTGCGCAAGACGACGACCAAGTGGTTCGACAAGGTGCGAGAAGTCGTTCGCTGTCATTCCTTGGCCATGCGAAGCGCCAGCGGCTCGAGAAATGTTCTCATCCATGAGGGTTCCACCAAGGTCGTTACAGCCCGCGTTCAAGAGTTGCCGGCTTGCGTGTTCGCCGAGTTTCACCCATGACAGTTGGATGTTGTCGATGAGGCCTCGGTACACAATGCGGGCAACCGCGTGAATCAGCAGGGTCTCCCTGAATGTGGGACCACGTCGCGCCTTATGTTGAAGGTAAATCGGTGATGCCATGTGAACGAAGGGCAGACCGACAAACTCGGTGAATCCGCCAGTGACAGCTTGTAGATCTCTCGTCACGATGAAATGTTTTGCCCATGACCGGGGATGTTCGATTGAACCGAACATCATTGTCACGTTTGAGCCGAGACCGACCTCGTGTGCTGCGGCGTGGCAGTCAAGCCACTCGGCGGTTGTGATCTTGTCGGGGCACAACTCGGCTCGAACGGCGTCATCGAGGATTTCTGCTGCGGTGCCGGGCAGCGAAGACAGGCCGGCTTCTTTCAGGCGGCCGAGATATGTCACGAGGTCTTCTCCGAGGCGTTTCGCTCCCTCGGTGATTTCAAGAGCGGTGAACCCGTGCACGTGAATCGAGGGGGCGGCGCTACGGACGGCATGGGTGACATCGATGTAGTAGTCGCCGTCGAAGTCGGGGTGAATTCCCCCTTGCAATGTGACCTCGGTAGCTCCGAGCTCTTCGGCTTCGCGGGCTCGTTCGGCGATGTCATCGAGGGTGAGCAAGTAGGGGGTACCGCGCAGGTTGAGTGACATTGGCCCTTTTGAAAACCCGCAGAATCGGCATTTGAAGGTGCAAACGTTGGTGTAGTTGATATTTCGGTTATGCACCCACGTGACGGTGTCACCGACGGCCTCGTGCCGGAGTTGGTCGGCAACTTCAGCAATCGCGTTGACCTCTGGGCCTCGAGCTGAAAACAGCGTCACAATGTCGTCTTCGGTGAGTTGTTCCTCTGCTGTGACTGCGTCGAGCACGCGCTGTATCGGGGAGTCGGCAGCGGTTGACGAGCGACCCGGAATCAACGTGGTTGGTGAGTTTGTTGCACCTGCGTACCACGTGGTGGAGCGATGCCCGATTAACACCACCTCGGCGCCGTCATGCACGACGTCTGCGGCAGTGGTCTTTTCGGGCCATATCGCTCCCGGGTCATCGCGGCCCAAGCCCTCTGCATCAGATCGGTCGAGAACGGCGAATCGCAAGCCTTCGTCGATCCATTTCTCCGGATCGAGCACGTATTCGGGGTGAGCGGTGAGTCGAGGCGCAAGGGAATACCCGCGGTCTTCGGTGATCGACCGTAGACGGTCGAGTTCTGGCCATGGGCGCTCTGGGTTCACGTGATCTGAGGTCACCGGTGAGACGCCACCCCAGTCATCGATTCCTGCATCGATGAGTTGACCGATGTCGTCGGAGAGGTTCGGCGGTGCCTGAAGGTGAATTTCTGCAGGCAACAGAGCTCGAGCTGCGGCAATCGTCCAGAGATATTCGTCGGTCGGACACGCCGGTTCGTTGCGCATACCTGTTCCGGGTTTCGGCAAGAAATTTTGAACGATGACCTCTTGTACATGCCCGTGCCGTTCATGTGAGGCAACGATGGCATCGAGAGCGGCAAGTCGATCTGCTCGGGTTTCGCCGATGCCGACGAGGATGCCCGATGTGAACGGAATGGCAAGTTCTCCGGCGGCCTCCAGGGTTGCCAGTCGGCGTTCAGGAGTCTTGTCAGGAGCGCCACGATGGCAGGCGAGGTCGCCGCGCAATGTTTCGACCATCATTCCTTGGCTTGGTGAGACGCGGCGAAGCATGTTGAGTTCGTCTGCGGAGATCGCTCCAGCGTTGGCGTGGGGGAGAAGGCCCGTCTCATCGAGCACTAGTTGGGCCATGTCATGTAGGTAGTGAATTGTTGAGTCGTAGCCACTCTCGGTCAACCACTCACGTGCGACGTCATAGCGATCCTCGGGTGCCTCGCCCAAGGTGAAGAGTGCTTCATGGCAGCCATTACGGGCACCTTGTTTTGCGATTGCGAGGACGTCATCAGGAGAGAGGAACGGTTGCTCAAGCCGGGCAGGAGGTTGCGCGAACGTGCAGTAGCCGCACGAATCACGACACAGCATGGTGAGGGGGATGAAAACTTTGGGCGAGTACGTCAGGCGGGAGCCATACATCGAATCTCGCACTTCCGATGCTCGTTGCATCAGCATGTCGAATTCGAGCGTCATGATGTTGGCCGCAGCAGCACTGAGGTCGTTGGTCGACGCTCCGCCGCTGGTTACCGAGATGGCAACAGGTTTCATATCTCAACTGTATCGAGACTGAGTTCGAAATCCGAACTCAGTAGTGTTGAGTCTGAAGTGCGGTGTACCTTCGGGGAGTAATGAACCAGCAAGGTCAACCCGGATCAGCAATTGAAGAGACCCTTCGCGTCGTTGGCGACCGCTGGTCGATTTTGTTGGTTCGAGCCGGGTTGAGGGGCATCCGTCGTTTTGATGATTTTTGTGATGACCTTGGAATTGCCCGTCCTGTGCTGACTGAGCGACTTCGGCGGTTGGTGAAATTCGGCATCTTCGAACGAGTGAGATACCAAGATAAGCCGGTCCGATATGAATACCGATTAACCGAAGCTGGTCTGGCACTGTCACCAGCGCTTGTTGCTCTCGTGAGATGGAGTGAGGAATATTCACAAGAGGTATCAAGCGAGACAACTCTCGTTCACGCCCCTTGTGGCACTGAACTTGAACAGGCGTTTTGGTGTCGTTCGTGCCAAACAACCTTCGGCCCACACGCGGTGAAGGGTGTTGGCGTAAACGACGAATCGTAAGTTCTTGAAAACAGGTACCTGTCGATTGTGTTGAGGGAGGGTCTGGGGAACTAGCGTGAGGGCTATGTCGCAGACTTTCCAGCGCGGACCGGTAACCGGGACCGCCGTGAAGAAACGGTCCCGCCGTAAGCCATTCCTCGTTGACTACTACTCAACCGCAGTCGGAAAGAAGTATGTGATGGCGATCACCGGCATCATCGGTGTCGCATTCATCATCGGTCACATGGTTGGCAACCTCAAGGCGTATCTCGGTGTGATCGAACACAATGGTGAGCAGGTGTATGACATCGACGTCTACGGCGAATTCCTTCGTGAATTGCTCGTACCGATCTTGCCCCATGGTTATGCCCTCTGGGGGTTGCGCCTCCTGTTGATCGGAGCAGTGGTCCTCCACCTTCATGCCGCATGGTCGCTCACCATGCTCAATCGAAACGCACGTCCGGTGAAGTATCAGGGTGCTCGTGACTACCAGATCGCAAACTTTGCGAGTCGCACGATGCGCTGGTCAGGTGTTCTCGTGCTCGTTTTCATTGCGTGGCATCTCGCCGACCTCACATGGGGATGGTTAAACCCAGGATTCGAGTACGGCGCGATCTACCGCAATCTCGATGCAAGCCTTTCTCGTATTCCCGTCGCTGCGCTCTACATCGCAGCGAATATTGCACTAGGAATTCACTTGTTCCACGGTGTGTGGAGCCTGTTCCAGTCAATGGGATGGAATAACCCTCGGTTCAATCGCTGGCGTAAGGGGATTGCAACCGGAATTGCGGCCGCAGTGGTCGTCGGAAATGTGTCATTCCCGATCATGACTCTCGCTGGAGTCATCAGCTTCCAGCCGCTCTCATAGGAAACGTTGAGGAGACATTCAGACATGAGTTCAATTCTCGATTCGAAAACGCCAGAAGGGCCACTGGCCGATAAATGGCAGAACTTTAAAGCCAATGAAAAGTTGGTGAATCCGGCTAACAAGCGGAAGTTCAAGGTCATCGTCGTCGGCACCGGTCTCGCCGGTGCCTCGGCTGCGGCAACCCTTGCTGAGCTTGGCTACCAGGTCGACGCCTTTACGTTCCATGACTCGCCCCGCCGAGCCCACTCGATTGCAGCTCAGGGCGGTATCAACGCCGCAAAGAACTATCGCGGCGATGGCGACTCCGTTCACCGCTTGTTCTACGACACCATTAAGGGAGGGGACTTCCGTTCCCGTGAGTCAAACGTGCACCGTTTGGCTGAAGTGTCGGTCAACATCATCGACCAGATGGTTGCTCAGGGTGTCCCGTTTGCTCGTGAATACGGCGGCATGCTCGACAACCGTTCGTTCGGTGGGGCTCAGGTGAGCCGCACCTTCTATGCCCGTGGGCAGACCGGTCAGCAGTTGTTGCTCGGTGCCTATCAGCAGCTTGCTCGCCAGATCGGCCAGGGAGGTGTCCGGCTTTTCAACCGCAGTGAACTCGTTGATGTCGTGGTGATTGAGGGACGCGCCGCAGGCATCGTGGTCCGCGACCTCATGACGGGCGAACTGTCATCACACTCCGCCCACGCAGTTGTACTCGCAACCGGCGGTTACGGAAACGCATTCTTCCTGTCGACCAACGCAATGGCGTGCAATGTGACGGCCGCATGGCGGGCTCACAAGCGTGGAGCGTTCTTCGCGAACCCGTGCTACACACAGATTCACCCGACCTGCATCCCGCAGAGCGACGACTTCCAGTCAAAACTCACGCTCATGTCAGAGTCACTCCGCAACGACGGCCGTGTCTGGGTTCCAAAGGTTGCAGGCGATAACCGTGAACCGCACCTCATTCCTGAAGACGAGCGTGACTACTACCTCGAGCGTCTCTACCCGAGCTTTGGCAACCTCGCGCCTCGTGACATTTCGTCCCGTGCGGCAAAGCGGGCGGTTGACGCCGGTCAAGGCGTTGGACCGAAGCAGAACGGTGTGTACCTCGACTTTGGTGAAGCGATCGGGCGACTCGGCAGAGACACCGTCGCCGAGCGATACGGCAACTTGTTCGATATGTACGAGCGCATTACTGGGGAGAATCCATATGACGTTCCGATGCGTATTTACCCAGCGTCGCACTACACCATGGGCGGGCTTTGGGTCGACTACGAACTGATGACGACCATTCCAGGTCTCTACGCTGCCGGTGAAGCAAACTTCTCCGACCACGGGGCTAACCGTCTCGGTGCTTCAGCGTTGATGCAGGGTCTCTCCGACGGCTACTTCGTGTTGCCGTACACGATCTCGAACTACCTTTCCGAGTGGCTTAACAAGTCGGTGCCTGACACCAGCCATCCAGAATTCGCCAAGGTGGAGAACGAGGCTCGTGATCGGTACAACCGCTTCGCATCGGTCGGCGGCACCCGATCACCAGACTGGTTCCACCGTGAGCTCGGCAAGATCATTTGGGACTACTGCGGGATGGAACGCACCGAAGCCGGCCTTGAGAAGGCACTTGGTGAAATTCCGGCGCTGTATGAAGAGTTCAAGAAAGACCTCCGGGTCACCGGTGGTACCGACGGTCTCAACCAGACGCTTGAAAAAGCAGGCCGGGTCGAAGATTTCTTCGAACTGGGCATGTTGATGTGTCGTGACGCACTCGATCGCAAAGAATCATGCGGTGGTCACTTCAGGGCCGAATATCAGACCGAAGAGGGCGAGGCCCTTCGCGATGACGACAACTTTGCCCACGTCGCAGCGTGGGAAAACACCGGCGATCCAATGGCGCCGAACCGCCACGTTGAAGATCTCGTTTATGAGGAAGTCCACTTCCAGACACGGAGCTACAAGTGACCAATACTCTGAAGAATCTGACCCTCAAGGTGTGGCGCCAAGATGGGCCCAACACCAGCGGTTCGTTCGAAACGCACACGATCGAAGAGATTACTGATGAGGCTTCATTCCTCGAGATGATCGACATCTTGAACGAGCGTCTCATCGAAGATGGCGAAGAAGCGATCGTGTTCGACCATGACTGCCGTGAAGGCATTTGTGGAACATGCTCGTTGATGATTAACGGTCAGGCACATGGCCCAGAACGTGGAACGGCAACATGCCAGTTGCATATGCGCAAGTTCTCGTCGGGTGACACCATCGTTATCGAACCGTGGCGGGCAAGTGCCTTTCCGATCATTCGCGACTTGATGGTTGATCGTTCATCGTTCGACCGCATCGTTGAAGCTGGTGGGTACATCACTGCAGCGACTGGTGGTGCTCCTGATGCCAACCTCATTCCGGTACCGAAGCCCGTTTCGGATGCCGCAATGGATGCCGCTCAGTGCATCGGGTGCGGTGCGTGTGTTGCGGCGTGCCCGAACGGTGCAGCGAACCTCTTCACCGCAGCGAAGATCACCCATCTCAACTTGCTTCCTCAGGGTCAAGCCGAGCGGTATAGCCGTGCAGAGGACATGGTCGAAACAATGGATTCGTACTTTGGGTCATGCACCAACCACGGCGAGTGTGAGGCGGCATGTCCGAAAGAGATCTCAATCGACGTGATTGCGTTGATGAACGCTGACTACCGCAAAGCCAAAGTTCAGAACCGCAAGCAACTCTCTCGCACCTGATCGCTCACCGTTGCGCCACCAATGTGCGTGTTGCGCCTTAGGCGACGGTTGTTCGGCTCGTTGCGCTTGAGCTAAGCCTCCCGGCGTTGAGTACGGCAGAAATGGTGATATCACCGGCCTGTTGTGCGATCGTGTTGATCGTTCCGATGTATGTGGCCGTATTGGCGTCAATGGTGCCGGTAAATCGTTGGGTCTGAGTTGAGCCGGTGTTGGTGATGGTGACGTCAACGATTGCATCATCAAGATCGTCTCTCAGATCGCTTGAGACGTGAATGGCAAGTGAGAGTCGGCTGCCGGGAAGAGTTGTTTCGGGTAGGGGGTCGATGGTGACGATCACAGGCTGACACGACGCTTTTAGGGCCTCAAAGGCTGGGCGGCGATTTCCGTGCAGATCGATCACACCCCACCCGCTGTCGGCCGTATGGTCATTGAGCGCTCGAACGCAAAATCCGCCGGTCGGTCTGTACGCAATACGCCTGAGATGGGTCACCCATGCTGTGATGACGTCACTTTGGTGCTGCTCTGTTGCGTCAATCCATGCTGCACCGTCAAGAAAAAGGTGTGGTGGGGTCGATTGCTCATACTGCCAGCGTTCGGTGCCGGTGAGTTCTGCAAATCGTTCCCAATCAGCATCCGGCCAATGGTGCTCTTGAAGCGTTGCCATCGTCTGTGGTGAGCGGGGAGCGGCGGGTGCTCCGAACTCGGAGACAAATCGAAAGAGCCGAGGAAAACGAGCCGACTCGCGTGGCAGTAGCGATATCGGTCCGTCGGTCCAACCGATGTAGAGATGAGCGTCAGTGCCGTCGAGTAGGGGAAGGTGAGGTAACACGCCCGAATGGGGAACACATCGCCGTGTCGGGTCGACATCTTCGATTGCCCGTCTCACGAGAGGATCTAACACGGATCGATTCCAGGTCGGTGCCTGGTCGCGGACGGCACGCTGCACCCTGGTTGCGAGTTCACGAGCACGCCCTGCGAGCCCGAGTGTCTGGCGTTGATCAACAGATCCATCGGCGGGCTTCGCAACAGGTTCATCATGTGCCCACCATGAGATCACGCTCGGGTGATGTCCGAGTAGGTCGACCATCTGTTGTGCTTGCCTGATCGCTGCCGGTCGAACCTGACGACGTTGCACACCTTGCAGTGGGAAGTCCTGCATCAGCAGCAGACCGAGTTCATCTGCGGTGTCGTAGATCGTCGTCGGAGCAATATGACCGTGCACCCTCAGCATGTCGAGGCCGAGTTCAACTGCGTCCTCCATCAGTTGTCGCATGTGCTTGTCGCTTGCGCGTCCGAGCAGTGCGTCAACGGGCATGAGGTTTGCTCCCTTGAGGAACATCCGCTCACCGTTGATGGAGCACGTCCAGTCGTCCCATGCCACTTCTCGAAGGCCGGTGCGGCGATGGGTTGTATCGCTTGGGTGCCCATCGATGGAGACGACCACATCGACATTGACGAGGTGTTGGTCTCCGAGATCTCGGGGCCACCAAAGAGCCGGTCGTGGGAGATCAATTCTCCATGACACATCGTTATGGCCGGCGGCGACCGTGATTCGGTGTTCGGCAACGACGGTTCCGTCGACGAGGGTCTGCACGTCGGCTGCACAACTTCTATCGCTGTCGAGTCGGGCATACATTTTGAGGTGAGCTCGTTCGACGGTTGCATCTTGGCAAAGAACACGAAGTGCGTCGATGCGCACAGGTCCGGTGTCGATGAGATGCACCGATTGCCAGATTCCACCGGGGTTCGGCGTGAGAGGCCCTGAAGGGTCTTGAAGCACTCCAGTGATCGTTCGACGGGAGCCTGGCTCAGTTGGTGGGCAGTGAACTTCGACCGCAATCACGTGGTCGGGCGAGAGTCGCCACAGATCGGTGACATCAAACGTATGCGGAGCGAAGTAGCCCTCGGTATCACCCAGATACGCCCCGTCGAGCCACACGTCAGCGTGATATGCAATGCCATCGAAGGTGAGGAATCTTCGGCGACCCTCGTCGGCTGATGGGGTGTTGACGGTCGTCCGGTAGGTGAGCGGCCCGTCGGTCGTGAGGCTGGGTTCAATATCAGCCCAGTGTCCCGGGACATGAACTTCTCGCCATTCAGCGTGATCGAGTTGGGGCCCGATCGCGTTCGAATGGTGTTCGTCTCGCACCTCCGCGGCATTCCACACACCATCGAGCAACCAGGACGACACATGTTGAGCGTATCTAGTTGCGGAGAGTGAAATTCTGTCGATAGCCGGGTCAGACCTTCAGTCTCTGCGCGAAGTAGTTTCGCCGTATGGGTTCTGACACGCATCTGATCACTCCTCCCGCCGACCTTCCAGCAACGCTAGGAGCACTTCGGGAATCGGGGTGGGTGTCAAGGCCGGTCAAGGAAGAGGTTCGTGAGAATGCGGTTGCATCCATCTCGGCGGGTATGCCTCTGTTCGAAGGAGTCCTCGGATACGAAGAGACGGTGATGCCACAGTTGGAGAATGCTCTCCTTGCGGGTCACGACGTCATCTTCTTGGGTGAGCGTGGGCAGGCGAAGACTCGCATGATTCGGTCGCTCGTCGGGTTGCTCGATGAGTGGATGCCGATCGTCGTAGGTTCAGAAATCAACGACGATCCGTATGCGCCCGTGTCGCGGCATGCCCGCGATCTCATGGCAGAACATGGTGACGAGACTCCGATCGCATGGGTGCACCGCAGCGAGCGGTACGGCGAGAAGTTGGCAACCCCAGACACGTCGATCGCTGACCTCATCGGTGAAGTTGACCCGATCAAGGTGGCTGAAGGTCGTTACCTCTCTGATGAGCTCACGTTGCATTACGGCATGGTTCCCCGCACGAACCGCGGGATTTTTGCAATGAACGAGCTTCCTGATCTTGCCGAGCGCATTCAAGTTGGTTTGTTGAACGTGCTTGAGGAGCGCGATATCCAGATCAGGGGTCACCGTGTGCGATTGCCACTCGACATCATGTTGGTGGCATCGGCGAACCCAGATGACTACACGAACCGCGGTCGAATCATTACTCCACTAAAAGATCGTTTCGGCAGTCAGATCCGCACGCACTATCCGCTCGAAGTTGATCTTGAGTACTCGATTATGCAGCAAGAGGCGACGACGACGTCGGTTGGTGGTGTGACGGTTGAAGTGCCCGACTATCTCGGTCTTGTGGTGGCTGAATTCAGTCATTTGGCCCGTGCCAGCAGCCACGTCAACCAACGCAGTGGTGTGAGTGTTCGGTTGAGTGTCGCCAACTACGAGTCGCTGGCAGCAAACGCACTTCGTCGAGGGCTTCGAGCTGGTGAAAATCCGGTGGTGGCTCGGGTTGATGATCTTGATGCTCTTGCGGCGTCATCGATCGGAAAGATCGAGATCGAGTCAATGGATGATGGACGTGAGGGGCAGATTTTCGACAATCTCATCAAAGGCGCCGTTCATCAGGTGTTTACGAATCGACATGACGGCACATTGACCGCAGCGATTGTGGAGGCGTTTGAAGAGGGTGTTGTTGCTCACACCGGCGAAGATCGCACTAGTGAAGAACTTGCACAGTTAGTCAATGATGTCCCAGCGCTCGGGCCTGCGGTTGCGCGGTTTGCGGGTGAAGATTCATCGCCTGCGGCGACAGCGGCTGCGGTCGAGTTTGTGCTGGAGGGGTTGCACCTCACCCGTCGGCTAAATAAGGACGCGTCTGGTGCCTCTGCGACGTATCGAAGTCGCTGATCTGTGGCGCAGTTCTCAGTCGGACGACTTGTCAGACAAAGGGTGTGCGGGTCCAGAGCTCTCCGGTGTCGTTGCGGTCGCCGCGAAGGGGCGTACCGGTGAGACGGACAACCTCAATTGCGCCGGGGAACCCCGGTAATTCAACATCGCCGTAGGGTTCGGCACTGATCCCTTCGGGCAGGCTCTCGGTGTTCGATGCGGGCATGAGCACGTCGTAGCCAGTTGCGTGATCGCAGAGTCTTGAGGCCATATTGACGGCAGAGCCGATGTAGTCGTCGCCTTCAAAGAGCAGTGCGTGGCCGGTTGCAATGCCGGCGCGAAGCGTGAGGGGCGAGCACACTCTGGTCGCTCGTCGCTCGAGCTCCATGACGAACTCGATTGCGCCCACTTGATCTACCGCCACGACCATGCAGCCATCGCCGAGCCATTTAGCAATGCGAACGCCTCGTTCAGAGGCGACTTCTCGAACGACGGTCCTGAACGTTCCGAGGATCTTTCCTGCGGCGTCGTCGCCATATGCCGCGGTGTAATTCGTGAATCCTGAGAGATCAAGAAAAACGAAGGTTCGTGGGACGCGCATTACCAATGAGACTATTGGTCTCAGCTGATCTCCACACGATCGGATGCTTCTCACAAGATCGAACTACGGTGCAGATATGGCCCGGAGATTTGTCTACTCCCGATGGGATGGCTCTCAGCGGGGGTTCGACGTCGATGCTGATCTCTTGATGGAGCAGATTACGGATGAAGTGATCCATCACGGAGACGTTGAAGCTGCTCTCCGTCGAATAATGGAACGTGGGCTTCAGACCCCTGATGGTCGCCAGATGCCGGGTCTCTCGGAGTTAAGAGATCGGATTCGTGATCGAAGAGAAGAAATTGCCGAGTCTGGGGAACTTGACGGTTCATTGGCAGAAGCGGCGCGCGAATTGGCTGACATCCTTGACGAAGAGCGTCACGCCATCGAAAACGCTCGAGATGATGCCCTACGTAGTGGTGACGAGCGGCGAGCAGAGAATGCGAATGCGGCGGCTGATGAACGGCAGATGCGGCTCGATTTGCTTCCTGACGATCTGGCTGGCCGCATGCAAAGTCTGCAGAGCTACAACTTCGAGTCCGCCGAGGCCTCCCGTCGATTCGATGAGTTGTCTGAGCGGTTGCGGTCGGAAATGATGCAGCAGGTTGTTGATCGAGTTTCGGAAGGGATGGAGTCGGTCACGCCTGAAGATGTCCAGCGCACGAAAGAAATGCTGGCGGCGTTGAACGAAATGATCGCAAAGCGTGACCAGGGTGAAGACCCTGGTTTCGAGAAGTTCATGGATGAGTACGGCGACATGTTCCCTGACGATCCTGAGACGCTTGACGAACTTCTCGAGTCGATTGCCCGTCGAATGGCGGCGATGCAAGCGATGCTGAACTCGATGAGCCCTGAGCAGCGCGAGCAGTTGGCGCGGTTGTCACAGCAGTTCATGGATGACATGGATTTGCAGTGGCAGATGGAGCAACTGTCGTCTTCTCTTCAGGCCCAGTTTGGTCAGTTGAACTCCGAGTCGTCGTATGAGATGAGCGGCGAGAGCCCTCTGTCGATGTCGCAGGCTCTTGACGCAATGGCAGAGATGGGCCGACTTGATGAACTTGAGGGGATGCTTGATGCAGCAACCTCGCCGGCCGACCTTGCAGAGATTGATCCCGAGAAAATTCGGGAGACTCTCGGCGAAGATGCGGCATCGGCGCTTGAGCAGTTATCGCGTCTTACGAATGAACTGATCGAGGCCGGACTTGTCGATCGGGTTGAGGGGAGACTTGAACTCACGCCGCGAGGGTTGAAAACGCTGGGCTCAAATGCGTTGCGAGATTTGTTCTCGTCGCTCCGACAGGATCGAAGTGGCCAGCATCAGATGGCAACGATTGGCCAGGGTCATGAGTCGGCGTACGACACGAAACCGTATGAATTTGGTGATCCCTTCCGACTCGATCTGCATCAGACGATTCGGAACGCAATCGCTCGACAGGGGAGTGGCACTCCGGTTCGACTGTCGCCGGACGATTTCGAAGTTGAGCGCACCGAGCATCTCACTCGTGCTGCGACCGTATTGATGGTCGATTTATCGATGTCGATGCCGATGCGAGGGAACTTCCTGCCGGCAAAGAAGATGGCGATGGCGCTTCACTCTCTCATCACCTCTCGTTTTCCACATGATTTCATCGGCCTGGTCGGGTTCTCCGAGACGGCGCGAGAAATTACCGCTGCGCAACTTCCGGAAGTGTCGTGGGACTACGTCTACGGGACGAATATGCATCACGGCTTCACTTTGGCTCGAAAGATGCTTGCCCGAGAGCATGGCACGAAACAGATCATCATGGTGACCGATGGCGAACCGACTGCCCATATCACGTCTCGAGGTGACGTGTATTTTGACTATCCGCCGGCACCAGAGACATTGGAAGTGACATTGCGAGAAGTGCTTCGCTGCACGAGAGATGGAATTCGGATCAACACGTTTGTTTTGGATGCGACAGCCTCACTCGACCGGTTTATTAGTCAACTCACGCAAATGAATGGTGGTCGTGCCTTTCATACGACAAATGATGAACTTGGTGGCTACGTGCTCGAAGATTTCATTGAGCGGCGCCAACGCATCACCCATCGCCGAGCCGGATAACCCGCATGCCCTCGGGGTGCTTTTCGCTGAGGATTCGTCTCTTGCACTCCGATAGGGTGCTGTGAGAGAATAACATCGACGTAATTTCAAGCGTGTCACGATTTGGGTGGTTGTGTCGCGCGGGGGATTTCACCCAAACCTAAGGACGGAGCGCGCATGTACGATCAGATCGGACCTACCGAGGACTGGCAAGACGATGCCAACTGCCTCGGTGTCGACCCTGATCTCTTTTTCCCAGAGCGAGGAGCTTCAACTCGCGAGGCGAAAGAGGTATGTCGGGGATGTGTAGTACGCGAAGATTGTCTCGAATTTGCTCTCAGAAATGGCGAAAAATTTGGCATTTGGGGTGGCTTGTCTGAGCGGGAACGGCGACGCATTCGCCGTCAGCGTGCGCAAGCAGCTCGCGGCATTGTTGGCGCGTAGAACAAACAACTACGTCAGAAGGTAGAGTTTCGCTATGCCTAGTGGTGCCGAGTGGTTCATCGTACTTCTTGTCGTACTGCTCATTTTCGGTGGATCACAACTCCCGAAGATGGCTCGAAATCTTGGTCGAGCACAGCAAGAACTCAAGAAGGGCTTCGCAGAGGCGAACAAGGAAGCTGAAGCCGAAGCTGGGGACGACTCAGCGAAGTAAGCCGTGCCCTCGAGGCAGTTCTCAGTGATCTGCCGACGAGAGTTCTATTTTCCGCCGACGTAAAATCCTCCGGCGCTCGCGCTCGCTCGCACCGCCCCAAACTCCATGTTCGATGCGAAATTCGAGCGCGTATTGTAAGCATCGCTCCGACACTGGGCATCGATTGCAGATGGCCTGGGCTCGCTCAACTCCAGCGCCATCACTCGGAAAGAAGACAGACGGGGGGTGAATTCGGCATTTACCGTCAGACATCCATGATGTCACTGACTCTGGGTCGTGAATTGTGATTCGCCCAAAGTCGTCTGGTGTGCTGTTCTTCATCGGTCCTCCTTGTGAGATGAGATGGCGAACATGTCAAACAGTAACATATTCGTAATATTAGATCGAGTATTTTTGGGCAAGATGGTGAATTCCTACCTTTTTCTTACATTTATATGACGTTGACGGCGTCGGTCAACGAGCCTCAGTGAAATGCTCATGTTCTTCCCCGTTAGACGCACGGATTCGCTACGTGGTTCCCGAAACACCTGCACACGGTCTGACGACTATCTCTCAGGACCACAGATATGCTCCGACGTATGAGTGACGTCGTAGAAGAACTTGCACCGAAGGCTCACGCCCGAATCGTGTACCAGGGTCCGGTCGCACCTCACTGGGAGGTGTACGCCGATTGGGGCGATTCGAAACTGCTTGATTCATTCCGTGCCCGGGCATTGGCACGCCTCGTCCTCCTCACCGAAAATGACCCTCAGTTCCGACGAAATCGTGAACGCATCAATCGTGATGCAGAGCGCGAACTCATCTCTCTTGAGTGGGATCTCGGGCATCCTGAGGAAGAGTACGAAAACTGACCATCGTGGACGAGAGCCGTTTTCTCAACCGCGAGTTGAGTTGGCTCGACTTCAACCAGCGCGTTATTGAACTCGCTGCTGACGACTCGCTGCCGCTGTTAGAGCGCATTCGCTTCGCAGCGATCGGGTCATCGAACCTTGACGAGTTTTTCCAAGTTCGTGTTGCTGCATTGAGAGATCAGATTGCAGCTGGGGTTGATGATGCCACCCCCGATGGACTGACCGCCGTCCAGCAGCTCGAGGCGATTGGGGAGCGCGTCACAGATTTTGTTGACCGCCAAGAAACTCTTGTGCGCGAAGTCCTGTTACCAGGTCTTGATGAACATGGAATCTCGATTGTGCGCTGGCAAGATCTTGACGACTCAGATCAAGCGAAGATGACTGAGTTTTATGAGTCACGTGTGCATCCGGTACTCACGCCGCTCGTCGTCGACCCCGGGCACCCATTCCCTTACATCTCAAACTTGGCCCTGTCGGTTGCGGCGACGGTGGCAGACCCGGCGACGGCCGAGCGTCGATTTGTACGGCTCAAGATCCCGACAGTGTTCCCAAGGCTGATCAACATGGGCGATGGTCGATTCATTACCTCTGAAGAACTCATCGCTGCTCATCTGCATCGACTGTTTCTGGGGATGGTTGTTGAAGAGTGGGCAACCTTTCGGGTGACACGAAAAGCCGATCTCGCTCTCGAAGAGGACGAAGCTGACGACTTACTACAGGCGGTTGAAGTCGAACTTCGTCGTCGTCGCTTTAATCGGCCGGTTCGTCTCGAAGTTCACCGATCGGTGAGCAAAGAGATCCTCAGGCTTCTTATCAGAGAACTCGAGATCGACCCTCGAAACGTCAGCACACACTCGACGTTCCTTGACCTCACCTGCCTCAGCCAACTCATTGACCTCAATCGGCCAGACCTCAAATTCAAGCCGTGGGTGCCGGTCACCGCAGGTCGTATCAATGCCGCAGAGGAAAACGATCGGTCATTGTTTGACGTAGTAGACGATCGAGCATTACTGATTCACCACCCGTACGAAAGCTTTGCCAGTAGTGTCGAGGCCTTTATTGCTCAGGCTGCAGATGACCCCTCGGTCCAGACCATCAAAATGACGCTGTATCGAGCAGGTGGTGATAGTCCGATCCTGCGAAGTCTTATTCGGGCGGCTGAGCGGGGCGTGCAAGTTGCTGTTCTGGTCGAAATCAAAGCTCGCTTCGATGAGGAAAATAACGTGCTGTGGGCGCGACGTCTTGAACGTGCTGGGGTTCACGTCGCATATGGCATGGTCGGGCTCAAGACCCACTCGAAGGTGGTGCTCGTGGTGCGCGACGATGGCGAACGCTTGCGTCGTTATTGCCATATCGGGACGGGTAATTACAACTCCCGATCAGCCCGGCACTACGAAGACATTGGATACATCACGAGCGATGACGCCATCGGCGACGACGTCGTACAACTCTTCAACCATCTCACCGGGTTCAGCCGAAATAGCGATTACCAGTCGCTGCTGGTCGCTCCGGAGGGTTTGCGACCGCAACTCATCGACCTCATTGAACGAGAAATGGAGTTTGGTTCGGAGGGTGCAATTTCGATGAAGTGCAATGCGATCGCCGATCCGGTGATGATCGACGCGCTCTATCGAGCGAGTGGCGCAGGTGTTTCGACTCAACTGATCGTTCGTGGCATCTCCTGTATACGCCCCGGTGTTGACGGTCTGAGTGACAACATCTCGGTGCGAAGCATCCTTGGGAGATACCTCGAGCACAGTCGTATCTACCGGTTTGCGCACGGTGGCGACGATGGTGGCCCGTTATATCTCATAGGGTCCGCCGATCTCATGCCGCGAAATCTTGAGCGGCGAGTTGAAGTGTTGGTGCCAATTCAGCACCCCAAACATCGCGAGTGGCTCGACCAGGTCTTTGAGTTTGATCTCTCTGATGATGTCACTCACTGGGTTCAGGGCGTCGACGGGGCATGGACACGGGCAGGCGGATCAAACGATGCCCAGCGAGAGCTCTACCGTTGGGCAGCCGATCGACAGCGTCCCCGATAGGCGGTTTATCCCGAAACTGATTCGGGAGTTGTTCACCTGAAGTTCACCCCTCTTCAGGGTCGTGTTCATTTGGGGTTTTTAACGTTCTCTCCGCAACGTGCAGTCCGCTCGTTGCTTTCCTCGTGAACACTTGAATGGAGAAATACATGAAACGGTCCTCACAGCGTGTTGTCGCTCTTCTCGCAGCAGCGTCGTTCGCGCTCGCCGCATGCGGTAGCGACACCGACACTGCCGATGCGCCAGCCGATGCGCCAGCCGAAGAGCCAGCAGCCGAAGACAATGGCGGCATCGATTATGCATCCGTCTCGGGAACGCTGATCGGTGCAGGTGCATCATCGCAAAAGGCAGGCATGCTCGGATGGCAGGTGGGCTTCCAATCAGTCGCACCGAACGCAACCGTTGAGTACGACCCCATCGGTTCAGGTGGCGGCCGCAAGCAGTTCCTCGGCGGAGGCTCAGATTTCGCCGGGTCTGACGCTGCACTCAAAGACGAGGAGTGGGAGGCATCAAAAGAAGTGTGTGCAGGCGACCTTGGCGCCATCAACCTCCCTCACTACATTTCGCCAATTGCGATTCCGTACAACTTGCCGTCAATTGCAGGTGAGACGCTTAACCTGTCAGCCGAGGTGATTGCGGGCATTTTTGCCAACACGATCACAAACTGGACCGACCCAGCGATCGCTGCTGACAACCCAGGTCTCGATCTTCCGGATTTAACAATTAACCCTGTGCACCGCGCAGATGAGTCAGGCACGACCGAGAACTTCACCGATTACATGGGTCAAGCTGCTCCAGACGTGTGGACCTATGGCGCTATTGAAGCGTGGGATGCTGACGGCCCAGGTGGTGGCGAAGGTGGTCCGCAGACCGCAGGTGTTGTTGCTGCAGTTGCCGCTGGTGAAGGCTCAATTGGTTACGCAGACGCATCACAGATTGGTGACCTGCCTGCTGCAGCTGTCGGAGTTGCCGGTTCGTTCGTCGAGTTCTCACCGGAAGCTGCGGGTCGCATCGTCGATTCATCAGAGCGCACCGGTGGACGTAACGAGTACGACTTCAAGATTGAGGTAAACCGTACGCCTGATTCTGCTGACACTTACCCGATCGCACTTGTCTCGTACCACATCGTGTGCCTCGAGTACGAGGACCAGGAAACGGTTGATTTGGTGAAGGCATTCATGACGTTCGTCGGATCAGATGTTGGTCAAGCAGCTTCAGCAGCCTCTGCTGGCTCGGCTCCAATTTCGCCAGAGGTGCAGGCTGAAATTGCGAAGTCAGTCGCAGCCATCAGCGTTGCAAGCTGATCTCCCTATTGGTGGAGTAATTCACTAAAGCTCACCGGGGTGGGGACGACGTCCCCGCCCCGGTGGTCGTTTAGTATTTGGTCGCCCGTCCCTTTTTGGAGTAGCAACACTCGTGTCCCAACCTGTAGCCCAGGAAAAAATAAGAAAGGCTCCGACGTCGGTTCCTGATCGGCTGTTCTCCTCCCTCTCGCAGGCCTCGGCAGCAACCATCCTCTTACTCCTGTCAGGAGTTGCGTTCTTCCTTACGGTTGTCGGCTGGTCTGGAATCTTCGGTGACATCGAAGGAATGTCGGGTAGCGACAGTTTCGTCGAATATGTTGGGCCGCTCGTCTTCGGAACGGTATACGCCGCAACGCTTGCGTTACTCATCGCCACACCTCTCGCATTCGCAGTTGCGCTTTTCATCAGCCACTACGCGCCACGTCGACTTGCGCAAACACTTGGGTACGTGGTCGATCTGCTTGCAGCGATACCGAGCGTCGTCTTCGGAATTTGGGGTATCACCGTCGTTGCGCCGTTGCTCTCGAAGAACGTGTACCCGTGGGCGAACGACAATCTGAGCTTTATTCCGTTCTTTTCCGGTACCGCGTCGACAAGTGGCCGCACGATGTTGACCGCTGGCATGGTGCTGGCGATGATGATTCTCCCGATCATCACTGCAATTTCCCGTGAGGTTTTTTTGCAGACTCCTCGTTTACATGAGGAAGCGTCGCTGGCACTGGGTGCAACCAAGTGGGAGATGATCCGTCAAGCTGTCATTCCCTACGGCCGGTCTGGGGTTATTAGTGGCGCCATGCTTGGCTTAGGCCGAGCCCTCGGCGAAACGATGGCAGTGGCCATTATCTTGTCGCCGAGTGACGGGTATTTCTGGAGCATTCTCACCAATCAGAATTCAAACACCATTGCGTCAAACATTGCGTTGAAATTCCCTGAGGCGTACGGGCTTGACGTCAACCGACTCATCGCCACCGGCCTTGTGCTCTTTCTTCTTTCGTTTGGTGTGAACATGCTTGCACGTCGTGTCGCAAATTCTGGGTTCTCTGGAGCGGCAGGATGACCGCAACGATGAGCCCGCCGCAGAGTCAAGTGTCGTCATTGACGACCGGAAAGATGCACCGCGCAATTCCGTTCGCAATTTGTGTGTTCTCTATCGCAGTCGGTGTCGTTGGCGTGTACTCGATCGGTGGTTTCAAATGGGGATGGATGGCCATTGTTGCCGCCCATCTTTACCTCCTGCTGGTCACCATTGCGTCGCGAGTGATCGAAGATCGCCGCCAAGCAACCGATCGAGCAATGCGCACAGTGATGACCATCGCATTTACGACGGTGACAATTCCGCTTATCTCTGTGTTCTGGAAAGTGATTGCTGAGGGTGCATCACGATTCGATCGCAAGTTCTTCACCGGCAGTATGCGGATCACCCCCGAGGACATGCTGGCTCAAATGGAGGGAGCAGCCGTTGGGGGCGCCCTCCACGCAATGGCGGGCACGCTGATCATTACGGCGATCGCTGGGATCATCTCTGTGCCCCTCGGGCTGTTGACAGCGATTTACCTCGTCGAATACGGCAAAGGAAAACTTGCAGGCGCCGTCACTCGAATGGTCGATGTGATGACCGGTATTCCGTCAATCGTTGCTGGCTTGTTCGCCTACGCGCTGTTTGAGTTGTTTTTAGGTCCAGGTACGCGCTCTGGCCTCTCGGGCGGGGTTGCCTTGTCGCTGCTCATGACGCCGGTGGTCGTGCGCTCATCTGAAGAAATGCTTCGACTTGTACCGAACGAGCTCCGTGAAGCCTCACTCGCTCTAGGGGTGGCGAAATGGCGGACGATCCTGAAAGTCGTTCTTCCCACTGCGATAGCAGGAATTCTTACCGGTGTCACGCTCGCAGTCGCACGTGTGATTGGCGAGACGGCGCCGCTGCTCGTGACCGCAGGTGTGGCTCAAGGCATTAACCTCAACCCCTTCAGTGGCAGAATGACGACGCTTCCAGTGTTTTCGTATTACGAATACGTGCAGCCCGGAGTGCCCCCTGAAACAGGAATTGCCCGCGCATGGGGCGCAGCACTGATGCTCGTAATGATCGTTGCCGTTCTCTTTACGGCTGCGCGAATTATGTCGCACGTATTGAAGCCGAAGGGACTCAAATGACTGCAAACAGCGAGATCGACATGCCGGCACAGACTGCCGGTACAACTCACTCGGAGGAGACGAGCGTGGAGCCGGTGATAGCCGTCAACAACTTGAACATCTACTACGACAAGTTTCTTGCCGTTCGTGATGTGACGATGGAGATCGCATCCCGTTCGATCACCGCACTGATTGGCCCGTCGGGGTGCGGAAAATCGACGTTCTTGCGGTCACTGAATCGTATGCACGAGGTCATCCCAAAAGCCCATGTCGATGGGGTTGTGCAACTCAACGGAGAGGATATTTACCGACCAGATGTTGACCCAGTGACGGTGCGCCGGCGAATTGGGATGGTTTTTCAACGTCCAAACCCGTTCCCCACCATGTCGATTTACGAGAATGTGCTTGCCGGGATGAGGCTCAACGCCAATCGTCTCAGCAAACCTGACGCGGACGAGATTGTTGAACGCTCGCTCACTGGCGCAAACCTCTGGGGGGAAGTGAAGGACCGTCTTGACAACCCGGGCTCAAGCCTTTCAGGTGGGCAACAACAGCGGCTGTGCATAGCGAGGGCTATTGCGGTTGAGCCAGAAGTGTTGCTAATGGATGAGCCGTGCTCGGCTCTTGACCCCATCTCGACGATGGCCATCGAAGCGCTCATGGAGCAACTCAAAGACCAATTCACCATCGTGATTGTGACCCACAACATGCAACAAGCCGCCCGTGTGAGCGAACGCACCGCATTTTTCAATATCGATGAGCCGGGACAGCCGGGTCACATTGTGGAGATGGATCTCACCGAAAAGATGTTCTCAAATCCACAAGAGAAAGCAACATCCGATTACGTCACAGGAAGGTTTGGCTGATGAGTGAGCTACGGCAAGGTTTCCAGGATGATCTTGATCGAATTCGCAAGCAGGTGTCGACAGTAGGGGCGTACATCGTCGAATTGATCCCTCAAGTAACCGACATCATGCTGTCGGGCGACCTCAAAGCAGCAGAAGTTGTCATTCGAGCTGACAAAGATATTGACGAGCGAGTGCTCGAAACTGAAGAACTCATTTTGAAAGTGCTCGCACTTCAGTCACCTGTGGCTGGAGATCTGCGAGAGGTGACCTCGGCGCTAAAAATTCTCGCCGATATGGAACGGTCGGCCGATCTTGCCTGCAATATCTGCAAGGCCTCTCGCCGAATCCATGGCTACGAGATGGATCCAAAGTTGAGGGGGCTCATTCAGAAACTGGGCGACCAAGCGGCAAAGGAGTACCGCAAGGCGGTCAACTCATATGTCAATCGAGACACAATGGAATCCGCAGCGCTCGGCGATATCGATGAACTGCTCGACAATTTGCAACGCCAATTTCTTCAGCAGATCATCGAAAGCCATTCCGCTCAGACAATCGATCTCCAAGTGGCAGTGCAACTGACGCTTGTCGCCCGTTTCTACGAACGACTGGGCGATCACGCGGTGAACCTCGCCAGTCGGGTCAGATTTATTGAGGAAGGAACGTTTCCTGGACTTCACGTCTCTGACCGTGAATTGAGTGAGGAAGTGGGATCACCATTTGGACCGACCGGATCTGACTGAATCTAGAGATTAATGAACACCCTCATTGTCGTGTTGGTTGCTGGACTCGCAGGTGGAGTTGGTTTTTTCCTTAACGGCATGTTCACACGACCAAAAGAGCAGGTTGCTGCTCAGGTTGATGAGCTACCTGAAGCCGCAAAATCGGAGGTCGATGTTGTAGACATACTCCCCATCCCTCTCGCCATCGTCGGCGCAGATATGCGCAAGACGACGAAGAATCGAGCGCTTGTCGGGCTCGCCTCCGGGTCAACCGCTTTGCTGTTGGATGACGCAGTTGACGGTGCTCTTCAGAAGGCTCTCAATGGTGTGGAGGTAAGTGAGACGCTGGCGTTCAGTGGACCACCCCAATTGATCTGCGAGCTGCACGCTGGGAAGTTGAATGGGAGTGGTGCATATGCAGTTCTCATTGATGTGACAGAAAAATCCCGTGCTGATTCAATGAGAACCGACTTTGTTGCCAATATCAGTCACGAACTGAAGACGCCTGTCGGGGCGGTTGCGGTTCTTGCCGAGGCATTGATGGGAGAAACAGATCCTGCAGTTATCGAGCGTTTGACAGGACGGATGCTCACGGAGTCAGAGCGAGCAGCGAAGACGATCGACGACCTCCTCGAGCTCTCTCAGACTGAACAGTCGATCAGCGGGAACACCGAAGACATCAATGTGGAAGAACTGCTGTTGGCAGTGAAGGCGAGATATGACGAGGCATCTCGACAGCGTCGAATCAAGATTGTGGTGAAAGCGAGCCCATCAGCACACGTCACTGGCGATCGCCAACAGATTGCATCAGCACTCGGCAATCTTGTTGATAACGCAGTGAAGTATTCACTTGATGAGGGCGTCGTCATTCTTCGATCAGTTGCCGGTGCGGAAGACACAACGATCGAGGTGTGCGATAGCGGTGTCGGTATTCCGAGTAGCGACCTTGACCGAATTTTTGAGCGCTTCTATCGGGTCGACAAGGCAAGAAGTCGGGGAACCGGGGGAACAGGTCTCGGACTCGCGATCGTCCGTCACGTCGTGACGAATCACGGTGGAACCGTCCAGGTGACCTCGACAGAGGGCGAAGGCAGTTGCTTTCGTCTGCTCTTTCCTGTGAAGGCAGAAGCATGAGTGAAGCACATATTTTTGTGGTCGAAGATGAAGAGTCATTCGTTGATGCTCTTGAGGTGGGCCTTGCCCGAGAGGGGTTCACAGTCAGCGTTGCGCGAGATGGTTTTGAAGCCCTCGAGAAGTTCGATGAGGTCAATCCAGATCTGGTTCTGTTAGACGTCATGTTGCCACGAGTGACTGGCATTGAAGTGTGTCGTCAGCTCCGGCAGAAAAGCACGATCCCGATCATCATCGTGACTGCGAAGTCGAGTGAGATAGACACCGTTGTGGGCCTCGAAGTCGGAGCAGATGATTACGTTGCGAAGCCCTACCGAATTCGAGAGCTGGTCGCACGAATCAGAGCGGCCCTTCGGCGCAATGCTGGTGACATCACCGGTGAGCTTCGCCGACCAACGGCGACCTCGGTTGTTGTGGGAGATATCGAACTCAACGAGGCCGAACACACGGTGACAGTTCGCGGTGAAAGTGTCGCCATGCCGCTCAAAGAATTCGACGTATTGCGCCTACTGATGATGAACGCTGGCCAGGTCATGACGCGCGAGCTTCTGATCGATCGCGTCTGGGGATCTGATTATTACGGTGACACCAAAACCCTTGACGTCCATGTCAAAAGAGTGCGAGCAAAGATCGAAAGCGACCCAGCGAACCCGTCAAAAATCGTCACCGTTCGTGGCCTCGGGTACAAATTCGAACGCCCTGCGACGTAACGAGTAGCCGCTGTCTACGATGATGGCTGTGCCCGCACGACGGCAACATAGCCGGTTTCAGTCACTAGCGATCACCCATGCGGTGATGACCGCCGGTGAAGCATCGATGGTGCTTGCGCTTGCCGATTCATTCTTTTTTGATGTTGATCTTGACGCGGCGCGTTCACGATTGCTGGCATTTTTGCTTGTCGGGTTCGCACCATTTCTGATGGTGAACGCCAAGTTGGGCCCGATGATCGACCGACTTCGTGGTGGGCGACGGGCGATGGTGGTCGGCCTTGCAATCTCTCGTGTCGGGGTGCAGATCGGCATGATCTTCACTGCAGACGGGATAGCCCTATTCCCGCTCGTCTTTGCGGCTCTTGTGCTGCAGAAGACGTATGCAGTGACAAAACAAGCGATCGTGCCGTCAGTTGTTCGAAATGCAAGCGATCTCGTAGAAGCAAACTCAAAACTTGGCCGTATTGCGACGCTGACCGGAGCATTTGCGGTTGTGCCGGCGGCTGGCATCCAGCAGTTGCTCGGAACGGGAGCCACGCTGTTTTACGGAGCGGTGTTCTTTGTCGCAGCAGCGGTCCTTGCCACACGACTCCCTCAAGCGCATGCGAATCGCTCAGCGAGTGAACCGCTGACGGAGCGTGGCGTGAAAAGTTCTGATGTGCATGTCGGATGGATCGCAATGACCGTGCTTCGATTTGCTCAAGGATTCACCTTGTTTCAAGTTGCGCTCTGGTTCCGGTCGAGCGCCGCATCACCGCTGTGGCTCGCAGCTGCGGTCGGACTTGGCGCTCTCGCACCGTTCGTTGGCAACACGGTTGGGCCATGGCTCCGCCAAAAAACCGAGGTTGAGAAAATGCTCGCGGCGGCGCTTGCTCTTCCTGCGATTGCAGCCGGGGGAGCAGTATTTGTTGGCGGCTACTTGGTTGGTGTCGTGCTTTCTGTGGTGGTCAACTTTTCTGGGAGCGTCGGCCGATTGGCATTCGAATCAATCGTCCAGCGCGATGTGGCAGAGCGAAGTCGAGCAGCGACATTTGCGTGGTTTGAGACACGATTCCAATTCGGATGGGTGGCCGGCGCAGCGGTACCCATTCTCGTTGAGATGTCAGGAACGGTGGGCATCGCTTATCTTGCGGCCGTTCTCGTTGCGGCGCTCGTGTCGTACGTTGCCGGTGCCAGGCCGTTGACGTCAGATGTGACCGTTACGACTCACTGACCCGTGCGATCCACAGGCCAGGCGCAGCGATTTCGCTTGGTGTTGGGCAGCGATCGTTGCCAGTGAGCAACATCGCAATCGCTGCATCGTCACCGACCCGGTCAACAACGCCCTGCACGAATTGTTTGCCGCTACGAACTTGTTCCTCATCGAGTCGAATGCCAAGCAGGCGATGAACAAACACATCGGAAGGAGATTGTTCAACGCGTTGGCGACGAACCGCTTCAGCGATTCGAAGCGCGGAACCTCCGACCACTCGGACAGACACCGCATCGACGATCCAATCGGTGAAGCCAACAACCGCAGCGACAGCGGCATCAAGTCGCGGCTCCATTTCGCGCTGCGCCTCTGAGCTCACGGCCCCCAACAGAATCGCCGGATCACCAAGGGTTTGCTGGATGGCTTCCATCGGGTCTGCCGAGGTTGGGTCGAGCCCGCCAAGCTTTTCGATCACCGCGTCAGGGTCAGGTCGGAACGCAGCGACATATTGACGGACCATCGTTGACAGTGGGGTTGCGAAGTTCGGTGAACTCAGCACTGCCTGGCCTGCAAATTCATGTGCGAGTACCCAAAGCCGTACTTCATCAAGTGGGATTTCCCACTGGGCCGCAAACGCATCGATGTTCGCACCGATGAGTTTCAGTCGCTGGTCAATCCGCGGAATTGGCAGGTCGTGAACTCCGAAACAGCGTTGAGCAAGATCACCAGTCATCGAACCGACCGCCATTCCGAGCATCGCCGGCGCCATCATTTTCGACAGACCAGCCATCATCTGGGCCATAGGGTCGGTCGCATCCTCGTCGACCCCGGTTGCACCACTGAGAGCCGTGGCAAGATCGGTGAAGAGCGGGCGATACGAATCGAGGGTGTCAGCAGCCCATTGCGAACGACTGCACGTGACGACATCGGTGGTCGAGAGATCGGCTCCGGTGAGGTCACCGACATGCATACGTGCGATCGGCACAAGCGCCTCGAGGGCCATGCGAGACGCTGGGTCTACATTCGGTTCCTGCTCCCCACCAGTCGCTCCAAGGAGAGCGAATTGTCGTGCAGCATCCCAATTGATCGGCCCCTGCCCCGACATTGCTTTCGCTATATCGCCAAGGAATGGAATTCCGCTAAAGGGATCTTCTGAGTTTGGCTCAGGAGTATTGGCCATACCTCTGATGCTAGGCACTTCTCGGGCGGGTAACGTCGCCGAGGTGGCGATGAAGGTACTTGTTCGTGAAGGAGCGACCACTCTTTCGCATCGGGTCATCGACCGATTACTCGCGAACGCGGACGTTGAAATCGTGCCGCTCGACGCAGGAGTTGCCGATGTCATCGTTGATCTTCGTGTTGGTGATCACGACGGATTAGCCCGTCGGCGTTCAAGTGCGACCGTTGAGGGCGAAGCGTTAATGGAAGAAGTGCGGCGCGTGAGTGCACGTCGGGTGGTGATGTTGTCGTCGTCGCTTGTATATGGACCTCACGCGAATAGTCGTATACCCATTACCGAAGATGAGGTCATTCGGCCCGAGGCGTCATTCGTATTTGCTCGCCAGCTCTCATCAGTTGAACATGTTCTCGATCGATGGCGACGGGGGTCTGACGACCGATCGGTGGCAGTGCTTCGCCCAACGGTGACGATGGGTCTTGGAGCCTCATCATCGCTCGCAAGGGCCCTCGCAGCAGGGTCTGGTCGCCGACTTGGTGATGAGGAGCCGCCCGCACAATTTCTGCACATCGATGATCTCGCTGCGGCTGTTGAAACAGTGGTCGTGTCTGGATATGACGGAGTTGTCAATGTCGCACCAGATGGTTGGGTTCCTGGAGATCGGGTACGAGCCCTTCTCGGGCGCCGCTGGCAGATCCCTGTTCCTCGATGGGTTCGTGAGCAGTTGTGGGCTCTGCAGTGGAGGTTTCAACGTGGACCGATCCCACCAGGTTTGGGGCCGTACACGACAACCAGTTGGGTGGTGGCCAACGATCGATTGCAATCGCTCGGTTGGACCTCATCGGTTACGAATGAACAGACATTCGTTGAAGGCACCGAGAGCCCTTGGTGGGCATCGATCACACCCAAACGACGTCAGGAACTTGCGCTTGGTGGAGTTGTTGTCGGCGTCGTCATTGCGGTTTCTGCAATCGTTCTGATCGGTGTTCGGGCGTTTCGTCGCCGGCGCCAGCGTTAGCCCATTGCACTCACGATGACTGCCGCAACGACCGCAGCGGTCACGGCGATCACCCCGGTGATGAGAGCAGAAATTCGAAGTCGTCGGCTCGGCGGCTCAGCAGCGAACACGAGGCGGTGCTCGGCTGAGATCTCTGCCGGATGCCGCAAATCGCGCTCGTGCGGTGGGGGAACGAGATCCACGAGTAGTCGACTGGAGTAA
>JAAXJF010000011.1 GCA_012269985.1 Acidimicrobiaceae bacterium | reverse complement strand
TGACCATCTAAACGCCTATCCGTAGTTACTTCGCTAAACACCAGACGCGAAAGAGGCTCAGCGCTACCTCCTCCTCGACCCTCCGCTCCCAGCCTCTTCAAAACCTGCCTATGGCCTCATTGCGGCGGCTGGCGCCTCTCTGCTCCCATTGTGGGCTCGGAAAGAACTCAGAATCCCGTGGCTCCCGGTCGCAGAGCGCCTTGCGATTCGCCCGGCGGGTGATCTCATCACCAAAACCATTCGATGGGCGTTACAGCCAGGACAGCCCTCAGCCTGACGTCGCCCGCATTTCCGCAGCCAGCGACCCACGGGCGACCACCTCGATCTCACCGATCCCGAGCCACACAGCCATCATCTGCAACTCTTCGGTAGCGGCACGGGCGATCTCCTGTCGACGCACCGTCGTATCGTCAGCGGCCTCAACCCATGAAGCCTGAACCAACAGCGTCTGTCGGGCACGGTCAGCTTTGAGATCGAAACGGCCGACTATGCGATCTCCGAGCAGAAACGGCAACACGTAGTAGCCATACCGACGCTTCGCCGCAGGGGTATAGATCTCGATTCGGTAGTGGAGATCAAATAATCGTTCATCGCGATCGCGAAACCACACAACAGGATCAAATGGGCTCAACAGTGCGCGAGCGTCGACCGTCTGCGGAATGTACAAATTGGGGAGCGCATACGCGGGCTGTGACCAGCCGTCGACAGAAACTTCAACGACATCTCCGCTCTGCACCAGCGATGCAACATGCGAGCGAATATCGGTAAGACGCTGACGGTGATAGTCGGCAATGTCGTGGAGGGTTCCAACACCGAGGTGTCGTACTGCCTGCAGTATCAGCTCTCGCCGAGCGTCATCTTCGTCTGGGGTCGGGGCCTCGAGGGCAGATGCGGGAAGCACTCGTTCGGGCAGGTCATACAGCCGAGCAAAGTCTGAGGCTCGCCGAGTAGCTGCAACCTCCCCTTTCCAAAACAGAAACTCCAATGCAGCTTTGGCTGAATCCCAATCCCACCACTCACCCTTAGGGGTCTTCCGCGGAGACAGCTCACCAGCCGTCATCGGGCCGTCGCTACCGATAGTGGAAAGAACCCGAGTGACGAGATCAGGACGTTCGGAGCCGATTCGGTTGACACCCTTCCACGCGTGAGGCTGGCACATTCGCCAGCGAAGCAACCGGTGCTGTGAAGCTGGCACATGACTTGCCTCGTGCACCCAGTATTCGAAGATCTCGCTGCGGCCTGTCGCTGCGGGAATCAGCGACCGGTCGTGTGGTCCGAGACGAGCGAAGATGGGAAGTTCTTGGCTTCGCACCAACACGTTGACCGAATCGATCTGGATGATTCCCATGTCGTCGAACGCTCGACGCAAATGACGGCGGTCAACTCTCCCAAGGGGACGATCGCGATGGAAGCCCTGTGCAGCAAGCGCCGCTCGGCGGGCTTGCGAAATCGATAACCGACGGGTAGCGGTCACCCGACCCGACTCGTTCAGTCAGCAACGCTGATCGTCACCGACTCGATGACGACGTCATCTTTCGGACGATCGCCCGCTGCGGTGGGAACGTTCTGCATTCGCTCAACCAACTCGAGACCCTTCACCGTTTGACCAAAAAGACTGTAGAGCGGAGGAAGTTGCACACCGCTGGGGCCACTGATGAGGAAGAACTGGCTGCCATTTGTGTTCGGGCCAGCGTTTGCCATGGCAAGCGAACCGATCTGATACTGACCTGGCTTCGGTAGTTCATCGTCAAATCGGTAGCCAGGGCCTCCACGACCGGTTCCGGTGGGATCGCCACCTTGGCACACAAAACCGTTGATGATGCGGTGGAAAATCACACCATCGAAATAGTGATGGAGCGCCAAGAACACAAAGTTGTTGACGGTGACCGGTGCGTTCACTGCGTCGAGTGCGATCACGATCTCCCCGGCTGCCTCCCCCGCAATCGACACCGACATCGTCGCGGTGTATCGCTTCGCCGGGTCGATGCCCATCTCTGGTGCCTCAGGGAACTGCTGTTGCCGTGGTGCGGAGCCGTCAAAAAGTGGAAAAGGTGTCGCCATATCGCCAGACCCTATCGGCGTCGTGACACCCGTCGGCCAGACTGTAGGGGTGAGCAAAATAAAGACGTCACATGTCTGTAGCGAATGCGGCACCCACCACCCCAAATGGGGTGGCCAATGTGCGGGCTGCGGCGAGTGGAACACGCTCATCGAAGAGGTGATCTCCACCGGTCTTGCCGCCGACACGTCGTCGCCATCAGCACCACGCCCATCGTCGGCAGATGCCCGACCGCCAGTCGCGCTCGACGACACCACAACCGATGTTGGAACGGCGCAGCCCACCGGTATCGCAGAACTTGATCATGTGCTGAGCGGTGGATTCGTCGATGGCTCCGTCACGTTGCTTGGCGGTGAGCCCGGCATCGGAAAAAGCACGCTTCTCCTTCAAGCCGCACATAAATGGAGTGGCTCGGTGCTGTACGTGTGTGCCGAAGAAAGCGTTCAACAAGTTCGGCAGCGAGCCGAACGTCTCGGAGCAATTCGGTCAGATGTCTGGCTGCTCGCCGAACATGGTCTTGGTGAAATTGCCGATGCGATCGAGAGCACTCAACCATCGCTCATCATTGTCGACAGCATCCAAATGATTTCAGATCCGGTAGTGACGTCAGCACCCGGGTCGGTGGCACAAGTACGAGCCTGCGCCCAGTTTCTCGTCAACCTCGCAAAGCGTCGCTCGATTCCCCTTGTGCTCGTCGGGCACGTCACCAAAGAAGGTGACCTCGCCGGTCCGCGAGTGCTTGAGCATCTCGTCGACACCGTGTTGAGTTTCGAGGGCGACCGTCATCATTCACTTCGCCTCGTTCGCGCGGTGAAACATCGGTTTGGATCAACGAACGAACTCAGCGTGTTCGAAATGACAAGCGATGGTCTGGTTGGTGTCGCTGACCCGAGCCAACTCTTGCTCGCCGATCGCAAACCGCAAGTTCCGGGCTCAGCTGTTGTGCCCACACTCGAAGGGCGACGACCGCTCATTGTCGAATTGCAGGCACTCACCTCGGTTGCGCCGCCCGGTGTGCCCGCACGCCGAACTGCGCAAGGGGTCGACCAGTCACGTCTCGCAATGTTGCTCGCTGTACTCGCTCGCCACTGCGATGTGCCCACTACAGCCACCGACGTATACGCCTCAGCCGTCGGTGGTGTACGCATCGCCGAGCCCGGGCTTGATCTCGCACTCAGCCTGGCAATTGCGTCGTCGATTGTCGACCGTCCGCTGCCACCTGACCTCGCCGTCTTCGGAGAGGTTGGTCTCGGCGGAGAGGTTCGCCAGGTTGCTCAACCCGATCGTCGTTTTTCTGAAGCCCACCGACTTGGCTTCACACGGGTCATTGCCCCACTTCGGTCGCCCGAACCGATCGACAGCATCGAGATCATTCGGGTCAGCGGCGTGAGCGAGGCGTTGGAAGCAGCCGGCTTGTTGTAGCGCCGACTGCACGCACAGTTGCGACAGTTCTCCCGGGCGATCGTTAGCCTTAGCGCTGTGAACCTCCGGCTCGCGCTCGCCCAACTCAACCCCACCGTGGGAGCGATCAGCGCGAACCTCGAACAGCTCAAATCTGCGTACCAAAATGCCGAAAATCGGCAATGCTCGATCGTCGCGTTCGGAGAACTCAGCATCACTGGCTACCCACCCGAGGATCTCCTCCTTAAACCCCGATTCATTGATGATCAACTCGCTGCCCTTCACGACTTTGCTGCGACAACAGGCAATTGCGTAGCCATTGTCGGATTTGTCGACCGCAACGAGGAGAACTTATGCAATGCCGCAGCGATTTGTGCGAACGGGCAGATCCAACACATCTACCGAAAGCGCAGCCTCCCGAATTACAGCGTGTTCGACGAAAAGCGGTATTTCACCCCCGGAACAGAACCGCTTGAACTCATCGGTGTTCACGGTATTCCCGTTGGAGTGTCGATCTGTGAAGACATCTGGATAGATGACGGCCCACATGTTGACCTCGTCAATCTCGGAGCAGAACTAATCGTCACGATTAACGGATCGCCGTATCACCTCGATAAAGACTCTGAGCGCGAAACCCTCATCACTCAGCGCGCCACCGAACTTCGTGTTCCGATCGGGTACGTCAACCAGGTGGGTGGCCAAGACGAGCTCGTCTTTGACGGTGGATCATTCGTCATTGATGATTCAGGTCAGCTCATTGCTCGAGCACCTCTCTTCACTGAATCGCTGCTTGTTGTCGACATCGATATCACGGACCGCGACACCCGCGTGACTCCCAACATTTCTCTCAACTCTTCGACACCGCCTCCGCAACGCGCGTCCAACCCGGCGGAGATCGTCGATTCGATGTCGGGAGATGACGAACTCTATGAAGCTCTCGTCGTCGGCACCCGCGATTACTGCCGCAAGAACGGCTTCAGTGATGTCGTCATCGGGCTTTCGGGTGGAATTGATTCGACCCTCGTCGCGTGTATTGCGGTTGATGCTCTTGGTGCTGAGCATGTGCATGGAGTTGCCATGCCGTCGCGTTACTCGTCTGATCACTCTCTCAGCGACGCCGAAGCTCTTGCGAAGAACTTGGGCATTGACATGAGAGCGATCTCGATCGAGCCGGCGTTTGCTGCGTATATGGACATGCTCGATTCGTCATTCGACGGACGCCAGCCCGGGCTCACCTGGGAGAACGTTCAATCACGATGCCGAGGCCAAATCTTGATGGCACTGTCGAACGAATTCGGCTGGATGGTGCTCACGACCGGCAATAAGAGCGAGGCTGCCGTCGGCTATTTCACGATCTATGGCGATTCGGTTGGCGGTTACGCCGTCATCAAAGACCTCCTCAAGTTGAAGGTGTACGACCTCTGCCGACTCGTCAATGAGCGTGCCGATGACGAAGTCATCCCTCACAACATCATCGTGAAGCCGCCATCAGCCGAGTTGCGTCCCGATCAACGAGATGACCAAAGCCTTCCGCCGTACGAGGTGCTCGATCCGATTCTTTCGCTGTATGTCGAGCATGATCGCACAGCGCACGACATCATCGGTGAGGGCCATGAACCCGAGATGGTCTCTCGCATCACGCGACTTGTCGACATCGCCGAGTACAAACGACGACAGTCACCCCCGGGCGTTCGCGTCACCGAGAAAGCCTTCGGAAAAGATCGGCGGGTTCCGATCACGAATGGTTATCGCTGATCAGCAAGCGTCTTCAACAGTAGGATCGCTGCATCGACCTCACCGACCGGCACCAACAGATGATCATGGTGGTGTCCGGCAATCACATTGCACGCAATGCCGTGCTCAGCGAGCACACCACTCACGGCCGCGGTCAACCCAACGCCTTCAAGCGATGAGTTCACCGAAAGTGTGATCCATCCCAATTTGACTGGTTCGGTGAGACCAAAACGGTGCGCATCGTCATAGGCAATGACGACCGAGAGGCCCTCAGCCTCGCGAACTGTCGAATATACACCGACGTCGTCGGGCACCGATTCGATCTGCGGAACCGTTGCGAAGACGAAGATTCCAGGAACAACCTGAGGGTCCATTGAGCGGACCATCTCGTTGCGATCAGAGATCACCTGAGGCTGGTCATCCACAGCAGGCGTCGTCGGCTGGGTTGCGGCCGCCACCCATCGGTGCCTTACTCAGAACTACGTTCGCAAACTGAGTCTCGTGGTCGGCTGTCTTCACGTAATACTCCCAACGGGGCCCATTTGGGTCATCTACCCAGGTTTCAACCTTCTCCGCGAAACAACAAATCGTGTCGTCGATACCGCTTGTTTCGAGGCCTTCATTACGAAGCCGCGACTCTTGTTCCACCACCTCTTCCGCTGAGTCGACCTCAACACCCAAGTGGTTGACGGTGCCCGACGGGTCAGTGTCGTTCTCTACGATGACGAACTTCAACGGCGGGTCTTCAAGGGCCCAGTTTGCGTAACCCTCCTTGACTTTTGAGGGCTGCACTCCGAATAACTTGCTGTAAAACGCTATTGATTCGTGAAGGTCCCGCACGTTCATCGCTAATTGGATACGCATCTCAGACAGTATGTCAGCCACACTGGAGCCATGAAGACGCACCGCGTTGGCATCATCGGTCTTGGAACAGTAGGCGCACGATTCGTCGAACAATTCAACCTTCACGAACGCTTTGAGTTGACGGCCTGCTGGGACGCCTCATCTGAGGCACAAGATCGGTTTCGTTCGACAGAGAACGTGGTCGAGACTCCAGAAGACGTTATTGCCAATTGCGATGTCGTGTATATCGCCGTTCCACCAGCCGCGCATGCCATCTACGTCGAGCAGGCTGTGGCAGCAAAGTGCGCAATTTTCTGTGAGAAGCCGCTTGGCGTTGACATCGAAGAGAGTGAGCACATTCTTCAACTCGTCGAATCGTCAGGCCTGCCGAGCGCCATTAACTACGTGTTCGGTTCCGCACCCTCGGCCGTCGAGCTTGGCCGCCGTGTTTCGGCCAGCGAACTCGGTGACATCGTCTCTGTGGAGTTCATGATGCACCTCACCGAGTGGCCAAGAGCGTGGCAGGCAGCTGCGACCTGGCTTGCCGAGGCAGCTGAGGGCGGATGGATTCGCGAAGTTGGCTCACACTATGTGTTTCTTGCGCAACGACTATTTGGTGAGGTGGCCCTCGAACACTGCCTTGTTCGCCGACCAGAAATGCACCTTGCCGAGAACCTCGTTACCGCTCGACTCAACTCCGGTCATGCTCCGTTCACCATGCACTGCGAAAGCGGTTCAGCCGGGGTCGACTCATTGATGTTCACCGTGAGAGGCTCCCAACAGTCAATGCGAATCATCGACTGGTACAACGTTGAAGCAACCAACTCAGAGGGAGTCTGGGCGCCTGTCGAGATCGATGCCTCGCCGTCCGCCCCGTGGGCGGCCTACCGGGCACAGCTTGATGGCCTCGCCGCAATGCTCGACGGCGATACCCATCATCTGCCGACGTTCGCTGAAGCGCTCGGTGTACAGCGAGTCATTGAAGGAATCCTCGCGAACTAGCGAGCGCCTGCTCGGCTACGCAGCCCTCAAACCCATCGTGGGTGAATCACGTACAGCGTCGGAGACGTGTCGTCTTCGTCGATCCGAGGCATCGGCGCAATAAGCCCCCACCTCACGAGGTCATCGATGGCATCTTGCACTGCAAGTTCTTTCAGCGGTATCCACCACTTCTTACCGCCACCCATCTGGGCAATGCTCTCAACATCGATCTCGAAACTCGTTGCGCCCTTGGCCTGATTCTCGTGGTTCTCCACGATCTCCAACAAAATGTTGTTCCAGATCCTCCAATGCCAGCGGTCTAACTCGCCGTCTTGGGCCCGTTCGTCGAGCACCCCAGCCATTTGATGCTCGAGTGGCTTCACCCACATCTTTTCGCGAATGCAGTCCAACATTCCTTGGAGCACGTCAACAGCCTCAGAAATACCAGAGTTGGGCTTGGAACTATCTTGAACGACGCTCTGAAGGCGTTCGAGTGGCTGCACGACGCGTGGGTCGTCCCCAATCAGCGGCATCACAATTGGTGATGCCTTGTTAATCGCGTTAAACAGCGGCTGCGGGTCGGGCGTGTTGGTGGATTGCAGCACCATTTCGATGTACTCATCGATGAAGAACTCAACTTTTGGAACTTCCACACATTCACTTTTGCCATCTCACTGGGGTTTTGCGCAACCCTCCGAAGCAAAACATCAACAATTCGAACTCGTCGTTCGCCGTCGCCAACGGGCCCATGGTCAACACCAAGAAATCGCATCAGACCTTGACCAATGAGATCAGTCGATGGATGTTGCCTCTTCCGAAACCAGAGAAAACGAGCGCGCCTGCGAGAAATAAGCACCCAAAGTGACACCATGGAAGGTGATGATCACCTTCAACGAAATGCTCCGCGAACAAATCGTCGGCCACCTTGCGAACCACGACCGACGCACCTACCCACTCGAAGGTCGCCGACATGCCGCCGTCGCCATCACCATCGTCGACTCCGACCCTGTGCTGCACGATGGCGAACAACCACTCGAACCCGAGTTCAGCGACATGTCGATGGTGCCCGGCGATGTAGAGGGACTCGACGGTCGAATGGTTGGGGTTGCTGGAGGAGCAGCATTCCTGCTCTGCCGCCGAGCATCTCGACTCAACAGCCATTCCGCCCAATGGGCGTTACCGGGCGGTCGAATCGATGAAGGTGAGACTGTCGAAGAGGCTGCGCTACGGGAACTGCATGAAGAACTCGGTCTCGAACTTGGAGCCGAGAGCGTTCTCGGGTTGCTTGACGATTATCCAACACGGTCGGGTTATGTGATCACACCGGTGGTGCTGTGGGGAGGTGCAGACCCGGCGCTCATCCCATCACCTGACGAAGTCAGAGCGGTCTACCGAATCGGGCTTCACGCACTGTGCCGCGATGATTCGCCTCGCTATGTCGACATTCCAGAAAGTGATCGCCCGGTCGTTCAGGTTCCGCTCGGGGGCGACCTCATTCATGCTCCAACCGGCGCAGTTCTCGTTCAATTCCGTTGGGTCGGCATTGAAGGTCGAGCAGCAGACGACGCGCGGGTTGATGAAATGGAACAGCCTGTATTCGCTTGGAAGTAGGGCGCTACCAATCGCCGTTGACGATGACCTCGCCGTGACGAACCCACTCGGCACAACCTCGATCGAGCACGATCGCTGAACCCGTAGGAAGTTCAATGAGCGGTACGTCGGTAGCGAGGTGCTGCGCGCGCTGCAACTGTTCGGCCGCCCATGTTTCTGATTCGGAAAGAACTGCGAGGCCTTCGACAAGCCCGAGTCCGAACGTAAACGCCCCTCCTCGCGGGTCTGTCATTGGGTCACACATAGCCGAGGCGCTCGCTCCGACTGCTGCAACCACGCCCCCTCGTTCGAGCACTCCGCAGACCGACGCCCACAGTGGCGTGTCTTTGAGTGCAGTTCGCAGGTGAATTGGTGAATCGCCAACAAGCCACACCATCTCAACGGCGTCCACTGCCGCAACAAGATCCGCATCGGATGACTGCGCTCGCGTCAACGCCATCACCGGAACAATCTGGACACCGAGCCGTTCACCCCATTGACGGGCCGACTCGATCAGCAACTGCGGCTGCTCAAACGCATCGGCCGTTGGTAGAACCGCCACAGGCCCCGTTCGACCGCGCAGCAACTGTTGGTCAAGTTCATCATTGCTGACGAACGGACCGCCACCAAACAGTGCCAATGTCCCTGCGTGCTGCTCGTTCATGACCACATCGTAGGTGAATGCCTCATCGGCAGGTTCCAATTCTCTTACGACCCAGATTGATTTCGATTAACGACCCTTCGTAACGTGACGAGATGCCGACGCCCATCAAGACGCGCACTAATGCGCTTAGGAGGCAGAGGCGAGAAGATGCTCGAACAAGGTGCTCAAGTGATGACTGATGCCAACGGAATTTCCTTTCCTGACGAGATCACTCCCGCAGAGCCCGAGCCGTCGCGTTGGGTGCTACCGACCGACGGCCCAACCGACGACTCCGCACTTGTCGCCATCGGGGGAGACCTTGAACCCGGCACACTCTTGAACGCCTACCGCATCGGCCTGTTCCCTATGCCGGTACCGCGCCGAAGAATCGGCTGGTTTTCACCCGATCCGCGCGGCGTCATTCCGCTCGACCAACTTGCGATCTCACGATCACTGCGCCGAAGCCTTCGTCGTTACACCGTGACCCGCAACCACGCCTTCAACGAAGTCATCGTCAATTGCGCCGACCCCCGTCGACCAAGTGGATGGATTGATCGCTCAATCATTACTGCGTTCAACAAACTTCATCTCACAGGCTGGGCCCATTCATTCGAAGTATGGGATGCCGACGTGCTCGTTGGTGGGCTCTACGGGGTGAGAATCAATCAGTTCTTCGCCGGTGAATCAATGTTTCACCATGCAACGGACGCGTCAAAGGTCGCACTTGTTCATCTCGTCGATTGGCTCAACAACACCGGTGGACAGCTTCTCGATGTTCAGTGGACCACCGAGCATCTCGTCTCTCTCGGCGCCATCGACATCGCCCGAACCGACTACTTAGAACTGCTCAAAGATGCGGTTTCGCCGAACAGCCGCAAGAATGTCGACGAAATGTCGCGATGAGGAGCCCCGATATGCCAGACAAGCCATGGATGATGCGCACCTATTCAGGTCACTCGACCGCTCGCGCATCAAATGAGCTCTATCGGACCAATCTCGCAAAAGGCCAAACCGGACTCTCCATTGCCTTCGACCTTCCGACACAAACCGGTTTCGACCCTGATGCCGAACAGGCGAGAGGTGAAGTCGGGAAAGTTGGTGTCCCCGTCGCCCACCTTGGCCATATGCGAACTCTGCTCGACAGCATCCCGCCTGGCCAGATGAATACTTCGATGACGATCAACGCCTCCGCTGCATGGCTTCTTGCGTTGTACGTCGCAAATGCTGCTGAACAGGGCGTTCCTTCGACAGAACTGCGTGGCACCACCCAAAACGACATCGTCAAGGAATATCTCTCACGCGGCACCTACATCTTTCCTCCTGAGGCCTCCCGACGGCTCATCGTCGACATGATCGTGTGGTGCCGCGAACATGCACCGTCATGGAACCCAATGAATGTGTGTTCGTACCACCTCCAAGAGGCCGGAGCGACGCCCGTTCAAGAAATTGCGTACGCAATGGCGACAGCAATCGATGTCCTCGATGCCGTGAAGGCATCGGGTCGTATCACCGACGACGAATTCACGGGAGTGTTCGGATCGATCTCGTTTTTTGTGAACGCCGGAATCAAATTCATTGAAGAGATCTGCAAGCTGCGAGCAATGACCGACATGTGGGCTGACATCGGTAGGACCCGCTACGGAGTAACCGATGAAAAGGCGCTTCGCTTCCGCTACGGCGTTCAAGTGAACTCGCTCGGTCTCACCGAGTCGCAACCCGAAAACAACGTGCAGCGCATCGTGCTCGAAATGTTGGCCGTCACTCTTTCAAAGCACGCTCGCGCCCGATCTGTTCAGCTTCCTGCGTGGAACGAGGCCCTCGGCCTTCCAACACCTTGGGACCAACAGTGGTCACTTCGGATGCAGCAAGTGCTTGCCTTCGAAACCGACCTCCTCAACTACGACGACATCTTTGATGGCTCTCATGTCATTGAGCAACGCACCGCCGAACTTCGTGAAGCAGCAACGCAAGAGCTCAACGATGTTCTTGAGCTCGGTGGAGCGTTCAGCGCAATTGAAACGCTGAAATCACGTCTTGTCGGATCGATGGCCGAGCGGACTCGCAATATTTCCTCCGGCGAACAAACCGTCGTCGGTGTTAACTCATTTACAGAGTCTGAACCCTCTCCCCTCGGTGGTTCAGAGGCAATTCTCCGTGTTGACCCCGCTGTCGAAACCGAAACCATCGCAGACCTGGAGACCTGGCGCAATGAACGCGATCAGGCAGCGGTCGAACAGGCTCTCGACGATCTCCGAAACGCAGCCCTCGATGGCGGGAACATCATGGAAGCCTCAATTGCGCTTGCAGTTGCCGGAGGAACCACAGGTGAATGGGGTCAGACCTTGCGAGATGTCTTTGGCGAGTACCGAGCCCCAACCGGTATCGGAGCGACAACTCGTTCTGATCACTCGCTGTCACAGGTGGCAGCAAAGGTCCGGGAAATGCCGGGAGGCCCGCCGCGACTACTTGTCGCCAAGCCCGGTCTCGACGGACACTCAAATGGAGCTGAGCAGATCGCAGTCGCAGCTCGAGATTCGGGAATGGAAGTCGTCTACGCAGGCATTCGATCAACGATCGATCAAATTGCGTCGACAGCTCTCGATGAAGACCCTGACGTCATCGGGTTGTCGATTCTCTCGGGCTCACACCTTGAACTCGTTCCAGAACTTGTGCAACGGGTTCGCTCACTCGGTGTTGATGCACCAATCATCGTTGGTGGCATCATTCCCGATGAAGACCAACCACGTCTCATCGACAACGGTGTCGCAGCGGTCTACACGCCGAAAGATTATGAACTGGCGGCAATCATGACCGACATCTCCGAGCTGACGTCTCAGCACCGGCTCAGCCAGAACTGACAGCCCGTTCGCTTTCCACCCACTCTGCAAGACGTGGAGACGACTCAAAGCTGGTGATCAGCGCGTAGCGGGGCGCGCTGCCTGTATGCACGACCACATGCCACAAACGCTGTGTATCAACGATGAAGCGTGCACCTTTTTGCAACGACACCCGACGTTCTGTCGAGGGGTCAGGCAACCCGTCTGCATCGTTGTCCATCAGCAGCATGTAGCTGTCTGGACAATCAGTGAGCTCAACCCACGTTCGAACAACCCAACCCTCACCTTCAGGATTGAAACGATTGTTGTCATCACGATGCAGCGATCTGATAGCGGTCTCTCGATCTTGAGGCTCCAACTTGATGACGCGCACGCGTCCAAAGTTTGCGCCAACCCGATCGACATAGCTTCTGAGTGTCGGTGCAATCTTCGCGTTAGATGTCCACAACGCATCTTTGTCGGTCTTGCCTTTATCCCAGAATCCTCGACAATCGAGCTCGCCATCGGCCGACGCAAGAGGAGCAAAATTGGTATCTCCGCCACTCTTCCAGTCCATGTAGTCGAGCCCCTCCCATTCTTCGACGGGGACATCGATCGGCATCGGAGAGAGATCGACAACCCCATCACGATCAAGAGCGCTCATGCGGTAGTGATCGGTGTGAAGCGGAATCTTGACGCTCCAATGTTCACTGTTGGGCCAGAAGCTCATGTCACTGAGTGTATGGAGTCATGGCGCACAGATGGGTGCACCTCGGGTAGCAGCGCTACTAACCAGCGTTCGCAATCGTCGAGTCTGGAGGCAGAGTGACGATGACGAAGCCCTGGGGTATCTCAATGATCTCTCCAACCCGAATATCGCTCGCATTCTCAAGTTCGTTGAGTTCAACGATCTGCTTCATCGGAACACCGAATCCTGCTGCGATTGCCGAGAGCGTGTCACCTGACCTCACTTCGTAGAAGTAACGGTTGGTGTCTGGAATCGTTGTCGTTGTCGTCGTCGTCGTTGTTGTCTGAATGGGAGGCAAAGGGTCGAGCGAAAGATCGCTGTTGCTGCACCCAGCCACGAGCACCACCGCAGTCGCCAACACCCCAAGGGCCATCTCTCGATGCTGAAGAGGTGTTGGTAAAAGTTTCGGCATGGGTATCACATGTTCTCCGCTAAGAACTCTACGGCCAATGCGCTCTAGCCTCACCCAAGTGGAATCCCCCAGAACTTTTCCAGGTGCTGTCGCGCCTCAACGCCACTACCGAGTAGACGCCGATGGCGTCGGAATTGCCGTCAACGAATGGGGAGATGAACGCGATCCCGTTCTTGTCATGGTGCATGGGGGAGCCGATTTCTCTCGCACATTCGACGTCTTCGCTCCGCTCTTTGCAGCAGCCGGCTGGCGGGTTGTCGCATGGGACCACCGCGGCCACGGAGACAGCGATCACACACACCTGTATTCGTTCGAAGCTGATCTTCGTGACGCAACTCGTGTGCTCGATGCCGTTGCTCCACGACGGCCGGTTGCCGTACTCGGACACTCCAAGGGTGGCTCCATTCTCACATCGCTTGCCGAAGCACAACCATTTCGCTTCCGTTCCTTTATCAACCTCGATGGCATTCCGTATCGAAGGCCCGGTCCTGACCTACCTGAGTATCAACGCGCCGACGCCCTCAACACTGAAATCACCGGCTGGCTCGAGCATCGTCGTCGATCAGCTACCGGATCCCGCAAACCCGGAACCATTGAAGAACTCGCACGTCGCCGAGCACAAATGAACCCTCGGCTTTCCAACGAATGGCTTGAATACCTCGTCACCGTCGGTGCTCGCGAAGATGCCGATGGCTGGCGCTGGAAACTCGACCCATCGATGAGGATGGGAGGCTTCGGCCCTTGGAAACCTGAATACGGTTTATTCCGCCTCGCCGGTCTCGGTGTGCCCTTTTTAGGGGTACTTGTCGGCGCTGACGAGCCAATGGGGTGGGGAACAAAACCTCATCAGGTTGAGAAATGGATGCCGAGAAACGGACGTCTCGAATACTTCGATGATCTTGGTCACTTCATCCACATTGAGCAGCCAAAAATGGTTGCCGATATGGCGCTCGAATTTCTTGGGGCTCCGGCATGAGCACCGTCACTCTCCAGCACAACCGCATTGAACTTGCCCTTCACCAACTCAGGCCAGCAACCGGAGAAGGGCGCCCGCTGCTCCTTCTTCACGGTCTCGGAGAATGCTCTCCCACATCGGTTCCGCATGACGTCGAGAGTTGGCCAGGGAGTATCTGGGGGCTCGATTTCACTGGACATGGCGAATCGACAATCCCGGTGGGTGGTGGTTATTCGGCAGAGGTGCTCCTCGGCGATGTCGATGCCGCCATCAATCACCTTGGAACTGTCACCCTGGTCGGTCGAGGGCTCGGGGGGTACGTTGCGTTGCTCGCAGCAGGCGCCTGCGTCGATGCGGTGCATGGGGCGGTGATCACTGATGGCCCCGGTCTCACAGGCGGTTCCTACGAATCGTCGGTGCCTCAAAGTGCTCGACTCATGGATCAAGGTCAAATCCCTGACCCCTACGCCCTCCATGAATTGAGCCGTGATGTCAGAGCAGCAGATTACGCACTTGATTTCGTGCAATACAGCGTCGCCAATTCTGATCTCGCTGAACCGATCAATGTGTCGGCTCTCTATCGACCAACATGGTTAGCCGAGGTTGCAGCAGCCCCGGGTGTTGCATCACTGCCGCTGGCTGACGCTCTCAATCTCTACCGCTGAGCCGTTACGACGATCTGTTGGTGATGAACTCCGCAAGTTCGATGAGTGGCTGCTGTGCGGCCTTTGCGATCGCAGGAGACTCAATAGCCTGGATCGCGCTCGCAACATTCGAGGCGATGAGGGATTCGAGTTCATCGAGAGCTCCAACGTCAACAATCGTTTGCTGAATATCGGCCACCTGCTCATCGGAAAGATCGATCGACCCGACCATCTCAAGAATCTTGGCTTGAGCAGTAGTTGCCGATGCCATCGCTCTTGCGAGAAGCGGGGTCGGTTTCCCCTCTCGAAGATCACCTCCGACGGGTTTGCCAGTCATCGATGTGTCTCCGAATGCTCCCATGACGTCGTCGCGCATCTGAAATGCATCTCCGAGCGGTAACCCGTATGCGCTGAGTTTGCTCATGACCTCGTCGACGTCACTCGTGCCGGCAAGAAGCGCTCCGAGATGCAGTGGCCGTTCGACGGTGTATTTTCCGCTCTTGTAGCGGCATATCCGATCGGCAAGTTCGATTCGCCGATCGCCTTGCACCGACCCGCTGATGTCGAGCAACTGACCGATGTTGAGTTCGATACGAAGCTCGTTCCACATCGCAAATGCCCGGGGGTGAGCATCGACGAGGTAACGGTCAGCGAGCACCGCAGCGATGTCGCCGACGAGTATCGCAATGCCTTCTCCAAACCGACGCGACTCGCCATCCCAACCTTGATCACTATGCGACCGCTCGAATCTGCGATGAGTGGTTTCGGCTCCACGGCGGGAATCCGCGTCATCGAGGACGTCGTCGTGAAATAGCGCGGACGCGTGGGTGAGTTCGATCGCGGCTCCTGCCCCAACAACGCTCCCGTCGATGTCCTCGGCATGAGTGACGCCGCCACCTGCCGCAATGAAGCCCCAATGACAGAATGCCGGACGAAGCCGCTTCCCACCTGAGGAAACCAACCGATGCACTTCGCTAACCGGGTCAACTAGTAGCGCGTCGAGAGCAGCCCAACGTTCAATTTCTGCGGTGAGATCACGTTCAAGACGTTGATCGACTCGTTCACCAATAGCGAGCAAATGTGGCGGCGCTGATGTCATCAGTCGTCGTGAGCTGCCGGAAGACCCGCAACAATTTCATCGACTCGAATGCGGGCCGCACCGATACGGTCACGGCATATCGCAATGAGTTCAGCGGCACGACTCACGCGCTCAGCAAGGCGATCAACATCTACGTCAACGGCTTCGAGCTCGTTCAAGATGTCGTCGAGCTCAGTCAGTGCATCTGCATAGCTCAATTCTTCTGCCATTTCACTGCTCCTCTGGAGTTGTTGCGGTCACCGTACTCGTCACCGTTCCATCTGCCACTCGGGTGACGAGTTCGTCACCTTGAGACAGATCCGCGATCGACATCACCGGTCGACCATCTGAGGTGGTGGTCATTGTCCACCCTCGTTCAAGAAGGCGAGCAGGGTCGAGAAGAGCAAGTCGCCGCTCTCTCTCCATCATCGACATCTCGATTCTCTCCAACGTCACCGAGGTACGGGCAAGCCGATCTTGTCGTGATCGCAGCCGCTCAGCGCTTCGTTCGATAGCAGAGTTGGTTCGGGTCACAACCCTGCTTGCCCGAGACTCCAGACGGTCGGCATGGCCAGCGAGCTCGAACGACACTCGTTCAGCGATCGCAGTCCACTTCGATTCTGTGTCGTCGACGAATCGTTGCACTCGTTCGATCAGCCACCCCGCGCACGCGGTCGGAGTTTTCAGCGCAGTATGGGCAACCTCATCGGCAATCGTCGTATCGATTTCATGACCAAGACCTGTAATTACCGGGAGAGGACACGTTGCGATCGCCCTAGCAATACCCTCTGTGTCTAATGCTGGAAGATCATTGCGCGCCTCTCCTCCTCTCATCACCGCTATGACATAGTCCCCATGCTCAACGGCAGCAGAAATGCCTGCGATGACCATTTCTTCCGCCTGATCACCTTGGACCCTGGCATCGAATGCAAGGAGGTGAAAACCAAATCCGCTTGACCCCAACTCGACCGTGAAGTCATGCCATGCCGCTGAACCAATGCTCGTTACAACCGCGACTCGCAACGGCACCGTCGGAATGCTGTGTTCAGCATTTCTTCGCAAGAGACCCTCGACGGTGAGTGCATTTCTCACACGATCTCTGCTTGCGGTGATGTCTCCCAGGGTGAATCGAGGGTCAAGATCAGAAATCTTCAGACTGAGGCGACCTGACGGCGCGTACACATCGAGCGTTCCGAACACTCTGACTTTCGTGCCATCTTGAAGTTCGAGTCGGTTTGACGCCAACATCGGGCGAAGGTTTCGCTTCACATTTGCGAACAACGCAACATTCACCATCGCCTTCTTGCCATCTATATCTTCAACCAACGAGAAGTAGGTGTGCTGGCCTTGGTCTCGGTAGCCGCTGATCTCTCCCGTCACCCACACCCCGCCACCAAATCCGCTCTTCAGTTGAGCGTTGATCGCGTCGGTGAGTTCACCAACGGTAAATGTGGGGCTGAGATCAGCGTCGGGCATCAGTACCAGGGTCGACTGATGTGCTGACGTGACGACAGTGGATTGCGGAGCCATGGACGGCTACCGAATCGCCATGCAGTGACCTGATCAGGAGCCTGGTTCGGCGCAACCGGACGAGGCCATAGCGCCTCGACTGCGGACACGATTGCTGCAGCTTCTTCATCGGTTGGGGCCGGACTGATCGACCGAAGTACGGGATCGCTCATAACGGCACGTTCCCATGTTTGCGCTGCGGCAAGTCTTCGCGCTTCGACTCCAGCACCCGTAGAGCCGCAACAACCTTCTGGCGAGTTTCTGACGGTGTGATGACATCGTCGACGAAACCACGTTCAGCGGCGGCGTACGGGTTTGCGTATCGCTCGGTGTACTGCTCGACAAGTTCGGCCCGGCGGGCAACGGGGTCTTGAGCTTGTTGAAGTTCGCGCCGATAAATGATCTCGACCGCTCCCTGCGGACCCATCACCGCAAGCTCGGCTGAAGGCCATGCAAACGCAAGGTCAGCACCAACTGACTTGGAGTTCATCACGACATACGCTCCGCCGTACGCCTTACGGGTAATGATCTGGATACGAGGAACGGTCGCTTCGCAGAACGCATATAGCAACTTGGCGCCGTGGCGAATAATGCCTTCATGCTCTTGGTCGACACCGGGGAGGAACCCGGGCACATCGACAAAGACGAGTAGCGGGATGTTGAACGCGTCGCATGTGCGCACGAATCGTGCCGCTTTCTCTGATGACTCAATGTCAAGCACGCCGGCGAACACCATCGGCTGGTTGCCAACAATGCCGACCGTCTTGCCGTCGACACGAGCAAAACCACAGATGATCGATTTCGCCCAGTGCGGGAAGTACTCCATGAATTCGCCGTCGTCGACGACCGATGCGATGACCTGTGCCATGTCATAGGGCATGCTCGGACTGTCAGGGAGGATCGAGTCGAGTTCTGGGCACAGGCGTTCAGGATCATCTGTCGACTCAATCGCCGGCGGATTTTCAAGGTTGTTCTGTGGGAGCAACGACAGCAAATAGCGAACTTCGTCGAGACATGATTTCTCGTCGTCGGTGACGAAGGTGGCAACGCCAGATTTGGAGGCGTGAGCCATCGCCCCACCGAGTGCTTCAAGGGTGACATCCTCACCCGTCACCGTCTTCACCACATCTGGTCCGGTGATGAACATGTGTGATGATTCGCGAACCATGAAGATGAAGTCGGTCATCGCTGGCGAGTACACCGCACCACCTGCGCACGGGCCGAGGATGACGGAAATCTGGGGGACGACGCCCGACGACATGACGTTTCGGCGGAAGATGCCTCCATATGACGCAAGGCTGACCACACCCTCTTGAATTCGGGCACCCGCTCCGTCATTCAGACCGATCATTGGAGCACCGGTTGATAAGGCAAGGTCCATCACCTTGTGAATCTTTTCTGCAAACACCTCGCCGAGTGCACCTCCAAAGACGGTGAAGTCTTGGCTGAAAACGAACACTTTTCGGCCATCAACCGTTCCCCAGCCCGTGATCACTCCGTCGGTATACGGCTGCTCTTCAAGACCTGACTCATGGGCGCGGTGGCGGGCCAACATGTCGAGCTCGTGAAAGCTGCCCGGGTCGAGCAAGTAATCGATGCGCTCACGGGCCAGCATTTTGCCTTTTGCGTGCTGACGCTCAACCGATCGCTCAGATCCGGCATTGCGGGCGGCCTCCTTACGGTTGAGGAGGTCATCGAGGCGTTCTTTCATTGTTGACACAGCGAAGACGCTAATCGACAGTGACCACAGATGCTGTGGTCGCCTGCGTGACATCGGTCGTTGTTGTTTCCACAACCGTTGTCTCAGAAGGCACGATTGACGTGCCGATCACGAGAGTTGTCGTCGTCGTTGGCACCACTCCATCTTCACCAACAATGGCGAGCGGGCTTGATACGACAGCCGACAGACCTGACTCGAACACTGCTGAGAGCGTGACCGTCCAGTTCCCGGTCACGTCGAACGGAAGTCCATCGGCCGCGCTCAGTCGAGCGATACCCGTGCCCGTCAGCGGGATATCTTGAATCGTTCCTCGGCCGTAGCTGCCAACTTCGGGATCGAACTCAAGCCGGAGCCCAACGATGGTGGCGGGCGCTGTCAACACCTCAACCTCGAGCGCATTGAGCCCCATTGCCCCAGGATCAAGCGATACCTCGGCGCTGAACCCTGCCGCCTCATCAGCGAGAGGCACCACAAGTGCGTACTCTCGCTCTGGGATGAGCGACACCTTCGGGGGGTTGATGGCGAGCAGCCAACCGCTGAACATCAACACGATGACGCCGACCGTGGCTTCGGTTGCGAACACCCTCCGAAGACGCATGGCACTCCGGCGGGTGAGTTGGTCAACGCGTCCGAGCCGCATTCGAACCATCGCTCGAGCTTTCACGGCGACAAACAGCATGACGCCGACCGCCAAGAGTTTGAGAATGAGTACCCGTCCGTGAGAACTGGTGAACAGCGCGTCGCCGTCGAGCCGCATTGTTTCTGCGACACCCGAGATGATCACCACGAGAATCGCTGGCGCGGAGACTCGTGAATACGCCCTCACAGCATGAACGAGGTCGTTCTCACCAGGACCGGCGAGCACCGCTCGACCGACAAAGATCACACCGCCCAGCCAAATCGCCACCGCCATCACGTGGAGGATCATCACGATGAGTCCGATGAGAGCGAGATTGCCACTGACGCGACCAAACGCCAGCGTGACGACCGCAACCGTCGGAGCCGCAATCGCAAGTGGTCGGGACACGTCGTCGAGGACCGCCTCCGGTCGGTAGGCCACCCACCAGCAGGCGATGACCGCGACCAGCCGGATAATGGCTGCGGCACCGGTCCAACCCTCGGTGAATGTGTCAGCGAAACTGAACGGGTTGAGTGACGCGGTGAACGACGTGCCGGTCAATGACGATGTCAACGCTGCGGTGTGCAGATACGTACCGGCGAGGGCAAGCATCCAGACTTTGAACGTAAACCGTTGAGTGATTTCGTAGAGCGGTCCCTCGGGCCAACCAAACGAAATGAGAGCGACGGCGCCAAACAAAATCATGATGCCGTACGTCGAGATGACGCCGCCCAACCACACCGAACCGCCCGTCGACCCGACCGCCTCAACATCGTCACCTATCGAGGACGCAGCTGCACCAGATGCGGCGGTAGGAATCGTTGAAGCCGTCAAATCTGATGAAGCTGTTGGCGTATCAGCAGACACGGAGAACGCAATGAGATCTGTTGCGATCGCTTGATCGAGATCATCTCGGAGCAACCACGTAATCGTGCAGGCCCCTTTCGGAAACGGGCTCAATACTTCAACGGTGAAGGTGACATCGTCATCTCCGAGCAGCGGAATTCCCGTGCTCTGGGGCTGGGCCGGAGTGCCGCAACCAACGGCGACGGTGAACGCCTCGTCAGATCCCACCGGCTGCTGGAATGTGAACGTCATGATCGCCGGCGACGTCCCAAGGGTCGCACCATCTGACGGACTTGAGCCCGCAAGCGAGTTGTCGCTCGATTGCGCCTGTGCAGCCATGGGCAGTGCCGCAACGATGGCGACCGCCACGCCAATGAGCGCAAAAGCTCTTCGTAAGAGCCCACGCGAATCCGCGGAGCGATGACGAGCGAAGTCCACGTCTCAACGGTAGTCATCGCACCTCTCTTACCGCTGTCATCCCCTGCGGGTAGTGTGGCCTCACATGGCTACACAGTCGCTCTACCGCCGATATCGGCCTCGACGCTTCGATGAGTTGCGCGGCCAAGAACACATCGTGCGCGCGCTCAGAGAGGCGGTGAAGGCTGGAAGGGAAGGTCAGGCGTATTTGTTCTCGGGGCCGCGTGGAACCGGTAAGACCACGACCGCTCGAATACTCGCCAAAGTGCTGAACTGCACAAACCCTTCAGATGGGGAACCGTGCTGCGAATGTGATTCGTGTGTTGCGGTCGAGCAGGGCAACAGTTACGACGTTTTTGAACTCGACGCAGCTTCGAACAACTCTGTGGAAGACATTCGAAGCCTTATCGACAAAGTGTCGCTAGGTACACCTGGCCGCCACAAGGTGTACATCCTCGACGAGGTTCATATGTTGAGCGCCGGGGCGTCAGCTGCGTTGCTGAAGGTGCTCGAAGAACCGCCCGAGCACGTCGTTTTCGTGCTTGCGACAACAGATCCGCAGAAGCTGAAAGACACCATTCGGTCTCGAACTCAGCATCTCCAATTTCACCTTCTTCCCAGCGACACCCTCGCTGAACACATCAAGTGGGTTGCGGAAGATGCCGGTTTCGCTCTTGATGACCACATCATTGATGCGGCGCTCGCAAAAGGTGGGGGTTCAGCGCGCGACACGTTGTCGGCACTTGAGCTTCTTGCGGCGGGCGGCAGTGACGTCGACGACTCTGTTGATCTATCGGAGTTCATTCGCAGTCTCGTCGACGCGGATACCGGCATTGCGCTCAGTGCAACCGCCCACGCCATCTCAAATGGGCACGATCCTCGCACGCTGTGCGAAGAACTCTTGCGCCACCTGAGAGATCTGTTCTTGTCGGTGATGTCTCCTGAAATGGTCTCGATACGTCACGATCGTCTCGATGATCTTGCCGCGACTGCTCAAGAGCTTGGCACGGCGTCAATCGTTCGGGCGATGGAGCGCCTCGGCTCAGCACTGGTCGAAATGCGTTTTGCTCCCGACCCGCGAATCATGTTTGAGATCGCACTTGTGCAATTGACACGCGATGGCGGTGCAGACGACCAATCGGCGTTGCTCGCCAGACTTGAACGTCTTGAGCGCACGGTCGCAGAAGGCGGTTCACCACAACCAAAAGAGCCTCCCCGCAGTAGTTCAACCGGCAAAGCCATCATCGGTGGTCGTGCCCGGCGGCCTGACCCGAGTGGCTCAATTCCTCGACCTGCAGCCGAAACTGTCGCCACTGACTCGCCTGCTTCGGCACCCGAACCGGCACCACCGGTTGCGCCGGAACAAGACGATCAGCAGCCTGCAACAACCGCAACGCCGGCAGCAGCCGAAGTACGTGAGCAATCGTCTCCTGCCACTACCTCGTCCAAACATGACGCGCACTCGGTGGCCACCATGTGGTCTGACAGTGTGCGGTCATCTCTCAGCGGTATGACTCGGGCACTCTTCGCTCCGGCATCTGTCGGTGCGGTCTCGAGTTCTGCAAATGGATTGTCGGTAGAACTGTTGCTTCCGAGTCAGGTGCACGCTCAAAAGTGTGAGGCTCATCGAGATGCCGTCCAGCAGCAACTTGCACAATCGCTTGGCGTCGTCGTCGAACTCTCGCTCAACGTTGAAGGTTCAACTGTGGTTACCCAATCACCGAGCACGACCGAGATCGTCGAAGAACCGATCGACCCGAACGACATCGTCGACGCACCAACCACACTGCAGCGGAGCCCCGAGGAAGAGATCGCTGACATCTTTCCCGGCACCCGACTCATCACAACGACTGACGACTGACGACTGACGATGGCTGCAGTTCATACACCTCCGGTGCAAACCCTTATCGATGAACTGGGTCGCCTACCGGGCATCGGGCCAAAGTCTGCACAACGCATCGCATTTCACCTGCTCAAAATTCCTGAGGTTGATGCGTATCGACTGGCTGACGCCATCCGCGAGGCAAAGGCGCGAGTGCAGTTCTGCGAGCGCTGCTTCAATGTTGCGGAGTCGTCGCTATGCCCCATCTGTACCGATGAGCGACGCGACGGCACGACCCTGTGCGTCGTCGAAGAATCCCGCGACATCATTGCGATTGAACGAACAGGCGAATTCAAAGGTCGATACCACGTGCTCCTCGGCGCGATGAATCCTCTTGAGGGCATTGGGCCAGACCAGCTCAAGATTCGGGAACTTCTCGCACGGCTTGGCCCCGAGCAGGTCACAGAGGTCGTTATCTGTACAAACCCGAATACCGAGGGAGAGGTCACCGCCATGTACCTCGCTCGCATGCTGTCACCGCTCGGCATCACCGTGTCTCGACTTGCAAGTGGTCTCCCCGTCGGCGGAGATCTTGAATACGCCGACGAACTCACCTTGGGGCGAGCATTCGAAGGCCGCACCCGCATTACCGAATCGAACTAGCGCGGCAAAAGAACCGATCGGCTTTCTGAAGCGAGGGCCTTACGTCTCGTCAGACTTTGATGATGAGCGCGTCGCCCTGGCCACCACCACCACAGAGTGCGGCCGCTCCATACCCTCCACCTCGCCGACGAAGTTCGTGGGCGAGGGTCAAGGCAAGTCGATTACCACTCATGCCGATCGGGTGACCCACGGCAATTGCTCCGCCGTTGACGTTCACGATCTCATCGCTCACTCCGAGATCGTTCATCGACGCAATGCCGACGGCAGCAAACGCTTCGTTTAACTCGAACAACGAAATGTCATCAAGAGAAAGATCGGTCTTCGCAAGAGCTGCTCTAATCGCATTCGCCGGCTGAAGGAGGAGCGAGGGGTTGTCGGGGCCTGCCACCATTCCGTACGAGACATACTCTGCAAGTGACTCCACCCCCCGATCGGCTGCGGCGCGCGGTGACATCATCACCACTGCTGATGCTCCATCGGAAATCTGAGAGGCGTTACCGGCGGTGACTGTGCCTTCTCCTCCGAATGCTCCACGGAGCCCGGCCAAACTTTGCTCGGTGGTGTCGGCCCTAATTCCCTCATCTTCTGAAACGGTGATCGCGTCCCCTCGTCGCTGAGGCACTTCAACCGGAATAATTTCATCGGCGAGTCGACCGTTCTTCGTTGCGTCCGCTGCTCGTTCATGTGACTCAGCAGCAATTCGATCTTGTTCGGCTCGAGCAATTGAACCGTCTGCATATTGCTCGGTTCCGGTACCCATCAAACACGCATCAAATGCACACCACAGACCGTCTTTGATGATTGCGTCCTCAAGTTCGGTGTTGCCGTAGCGATATCCGCCTCGAGCTCCTGCGAGGAGGTGCGGAGCATTCGTCATCGATTCCATACCGCCCGCAACCACAATGTCGGCGTCGCCGCTCATAATCATCTGGTGGGCCAGGTAGATGGCGTTAAGTCCAGAGAGGCACACCTTGTTCACGTTGACCGATGGCACACCCATGGGGATTCCTGCGCCCGCCGCCGCTTGGCGCGCCGGCACCTGGCCTTGACCTGCCATCAACACCTGACCCATCACAACGTGGTCAACTTCAGCCGGGTCGACTCCCGCTCGTTCTAACGCACCAGCAATCGCCACTGAGCCGAGTTGGGCAGCCGACATTGTCGAGAACGCACCGCTCATTTTGCCGATTGGTGTGCGTGCTCCTGCAACGATGTGTGAAGAGGTCATGCCGCAAACCGTACTGCGCGCCTCGTCCACTTTGGAAGGTGGAGTTACCCGCGGGTAAGTTTCCGATATGTCAACCCCCAATTCTGAATCCCTCGCCATCCAGCAGGCCATTCTCGAAGGCGCGTCCGGCGACGACATTGCGGCGCTCCCCCTTCCAGAGTCATATCGAGCAGCATTCGTGAAACGCGATGACGTCGGGATGTTCGAAGGCCTTGCTTCGGAAGATAAGGACCCTCGAGAATCTCTTCACATCGGCGAAGTTGCCATGCCTGAACTCGCGCCTGACGAGGTGTACATCGCCGTCATGGCCTCATCGATCAACTTCAACACGGTGTGGACATCCATTTTTGAGCCGCTTCCCACATTCGGCTTTCTCGACCGTCTCGCTCGCGAATCTGAGTGGGCATCCCGACATAAGCGCGACGAGCACATCATTGGTTCTGACGCCTCCGCTGTCGTCCTTCGCGTTGGGTCCGCGGTTCGTAACTGGAAGCCCGGAGACCGAGTGACCGTCCACTGCAACCACGTCGACGACCAAGACCCCACGGCGCACGATGACTCGATGCTCGCAACCAACCAACGCATCTGGGGATTCGAGACCAACTTTGGTGGCCTCGCCGATATCTCGGTGGTCAAAGCCAATCAGTTGATGCCAAAGCCCACCCACCTGACATGGGAAGAGGCTGCAGTCAACGGGCTCTGCAATTCAACGAGTTACCGCATGCTGGTGAGCGACAACGGCGCTCGAATGAAGCAAGGCGATTCGGTGCTGATCTGGGGCGCAACCGGTGGTATCGGCGGTTACGGCGTGCAATACGTTTTGAATGGCGGCGGAACACCTATCGGCGTGGTCTCATCACCTGAGCGGGCAGCACTGCTCAACGACCTTGGCTGTGAAGCCGTCATCGACCGTCGCGCTGAGGGGTATTCGTTCTGGAAAGACGATCACAATCAAGATGAGTCGGAATGGCGCCGGTTCGGTGGAAAGATCCGCGAACTCATCGGCGAAGACCCTGACATCGTCTTCGAACACCCTGGGCGCTCAACGATGGGTGCCTCAATCTTTGCCGTTCGACGTGGAGGAACGGTGGTCACATGTGCAGCAACATCGGGCTACATGGTCGAGTTTGATAACCGCCACTTCTGGATGAAGTTGAAGCAGCTCATGTCGTCTCACTTCGCCAATTACGCCGAATCATGGGCTGCGAACCGCCTCATCGACCAAGGCCGCATCCAACCGCTGTTGAGCAAGGTGTACACCCTTGATGAAACCGGCGAAGCAGCTCGCGCGGTCCATCGAAATGAGATCGAAGGGAAGGCCGGAGTGCTCTGCCTCGCCCCTTCGGAGGGCCTCGGAATCGACGATCCTGAGAAGCGTGATCGCATCGGAGAACACAAGATCACGACCTTCAGGCGTCACGCCGGCTGACTTCTCAGGCAAACTGTTCATATGTTGCTTACAGAAATTGACCACGTTGCCATCGCCGTTCGAGATCTTGAGGCGGCAATCGACTACTACGAGCGGGCATTTGGTGCCACCGTCGACCATCGTGAGATCGTTGAATCTGACGGTGTTGAGGAAGCGTTGCTGAAGATTGCTGAAAGCTACGTGCAATTACTGACTCCCACGCGAGACGATTCACCCGTTGCGAAGGCGATCGAAAAGCGTGGCGAGGGTCTTCACCACATCGGGTACCGGGTGAGCGATTGCGCTGCTGCTCTTGAGGCAATGGTTGCCGCCGGGGCAACGCCAATCGACTCAGCGCCCCGACCTGGTAGTCGTGGTACCACCGTTGCCTTCATGCATCCGAAAGGCAGTTTCGGAACCCTGATCGAACTCGTCCAAGAGTAACGAAGACGATGTCAAACGTTCCCGCAGCAGTGCTGTGGGATATGGACGGGACACTCGTTGATACCGAGCCGTATTGGTTCGCTGCTGAGCATCAGCTCGTCGACTCATTTGGAAACACCTGGTCAGAAGAGCACGCCCATGCAGTGGTGGGTTTTGACCTTCTTGACACGGCCGCCTACATCATTGAGCACGGGGGCGTCGACCTTGCACCGAGAGACGTTGTTGAGCACCTGCTCGATGCTGTCATCCCCTCATGTCGGCAGCGTCTGCCATGGCGACCGGGAGCGCGAGAACTTCTCGACGAACTTCACTCCCTCGGTATTCCTTGTGCGCTTGTCACCATGTCGTGGCGACGCTTCGCCGAAGCTGTCCTCGAACAGCTTCCTCGACCATCGTTTGAGGTGACGGTGTTTGGTGATGAAGTGGCGCACGGCAAACCGCACCCTGAGCCATATCTGCGAGCAGCTTCCCTTCTCAATGTTGAGCCCTCGACATGTGTCGCTATCGAAGACTCTCCGACAGGGGTGGCATCCGCTCACGCAGCTGGATGCCAAGTCATCGGCGTGCCGAATATGAAACCGCTTGAGCACATCGACGGAGTTCGCATCGTTTCGTCACTCACCGAGATCGACGCCGCCACGTTATGGACGACGTAGACACCACCACGTTGCGGTCTGCAAGGCGCTCGCAAGCCTTACTTGCGTCACTTCTTGCCGTGTGTGTTGGGGTGATCGGGTTTGCCATCTGGTCTGGCGCATCAGATGACACCAGCCCTACCGTCTCGTCAGCACCGCAACCCCCTCCTGCAGTGACGATCGATGGATGGACGCCGTACTGGGTTCTTGATCGAATCTTGCAGCAACCCGATTCGGGTGATTCACGCCTTCGCAACCTCAGAGAGATATCGCCATTCTGGTTTTCTGTGAACGGGTTCGATTCGATCGAGCCAGATTCCTTCGCTCCAAACGACCTCACTCAGACCTACGTCGATCGTCTTCGTAATTCCGATGTCGCAATCGTGCCGTCGTTACTCGATCGGATGGACGCCGGCCAGATGGCAACCGTGCTCTCCGACCCGATCGTTCGAGCAGCACATGTCGATGCGATTCGACAGTTTGCGGACGATCTTGAGGTCGATGGGATCGATATCGACTACGAGCAGTTCGCATTCGCTGATAGCCCATCGACATGGTCAACGACGCGGCCGAACTGGGTTGCGTTCATCACAGAACTGTCTGAGGTGCTGCATGACGACGGCCGCACACTGTCGGTCAGCATTCCAGCCGTGTACGACGAAAGCGTCACCGGAGACCCGGGCTATTGGGTCTACGACCACGGCGCGATCGCTGAACACGTCGATGGGCTTCGCATCATGGCCTACGACTACTCAGTGGCAGAACCCGGCCCGATCGCTCCACTCGACTGGGTTCAACAGGTCATCGATGGCGTGTTGCTCGCAGTGCCACCCGAGTTTCACGATCGTGTCGTTCTTGGGATTCCGTCGTATGGCTATAACTGGCCGACCATCGTCGTTGGTGACTGTCCAGCAGATGCCCCGGGTCGCACCAGCATCAACCCGGGCACCCTCGACGATCTCATTGCTCTTCGCAATATCGAACCTGTCGCCGATGCCGTGACCGGTGAATGGTCTGCCACCTACGAACTCGAAATTGATGATGGCGTCTCGAGTTGTGTTCAGACACGACAGTTGCATTGGGTTGATGCTGATGGTGTCGCACTCCGAGTCGAGATGGCTCGGCGTGCTGGAATACGAGGTGTGGCGTTGTGGGCATTGGGATACGAAGATGATGACGTGTGGAATGCTCTCGTCTCATCAGCAACAAAGGATCTCGCTCCGTGACCACTGACGTTCCTATCGACACGGACGAGGTTCGCTCCCTTGCAACAACCGTCGTTCAAGACAGGCTCATCGATGCCACCATTCGAGGACATCGGCCTGGAGCGACCACCTCTCTTCAACGAGTTCGTATACGACCCGTGTCGATCGGCGACGCCGACGTCATCCAATTTGAAGAGTTTGACGGCACCAACACACAGGTCGTCAACGTCGACATTGAGGCAGCGACCGAACGCATTGTTCATCTCTTTGGTTCGGGGATGAAAACCGCGTTCATTCGAACGACTACAGGCGATATTCAAGTCACCATCTCGCGTCGCGGCAAGGTGCAACAGGTGAGGCACGCAGCCTCTCGAAAAGTGTCGACCACCCAGCATGACCGTCAGAAGCGGCATCTCATCGCTGAATCGGCACCATTTCTTCGTCACGTCGGCATCTCAACCGACAACGGCACGGTACGACCGAACGCTCGAGACAAATTCCGGCAGGTTCAACAGTTCGTCGGGATTCTCGACCACCTTGTCGCCGATCACGATCACGCCACTCCACTGCGGATCGTTGACCTTGGATGCGGATCTGGTGTGCTCACATTGGCAGCTCACCACCATCTGATGGCTTCAGGAGTGAACGTTCATACCATTGGGATCGACCTCAAAGGTAAGCTCATGGCTCAACGCAACAGCACGGTCTAGCAAGTCTGATGGTCAACGATCGAATTCGTCCCGGAGGCAATCTCGCAGTGGCAACCCAAGCCTGGTGCCCAACCAGATCTCGTGATTGCGCTGCATGCCTGTGATACCGCTACCGATGATGCAATCGCTCAAGCAGTTGCATGGAAGAGCTCACATCTGCTCGTCGCTCCGTGTTGTCAACATGATCTTCAGCGCCAAATCGATCAATCGCACATTCCTCCTGGGTTCGAGTCACTCGTTCGCCACGGCATCGTTCGCGAACGTCTCGGTGACCTCTTGACCGACACATTTCGAGCCGATGTCCTCGCTGCTCTCGGTTGGCGCACCGATGTCATCGAGTTCGTCGACAATCAACACACCGCAAAAAACATCATGATTCGTGCCTCGCAAACAGGTGAACTCGATGAGCCGGCGCGGACGCGTGCGTTACAACTGGCGGCGGAGTGGTCGGTTCAACCAGCGCTCATACATCTGCTGGCGGATCGATCAGCGACGTAACAAGCTCGGCGAGTGCAAGCGCCCCAACTTCGCCACCCCAGCGCCCTCGAATGAGGCCGCCTTCATCGATGAGCACCATGAACGGGAATCCGGTCACCCCAAAGGCCTCAGCCGCGATGAACGTTGAACGATCGGCATCGTAGGCATCGGCAATGACGTCGTAGGTCCAATCTTTCTCCGCAAGCCAACGTTGTGGAGGAAAGTTCGGCCGTTGAGGAGCCACCGCAGTACTCACCCCAACAACACGAAGCCCAGACGGCCACGCCTCCGCATCTCGAATCCGGTTGATTTCTGGAATCTCGTTATTGCAATGGGGGCACCAATGAGCCAAAAACACAACGAGTGTTGCCACCCCATCGGAGGGACGAACCGCAACAACGTCTCCGTCAAAATTTTCGCCGATCAACGAAGGAATTGGCATTCCCACAGATTCATCAGCATGGGGGTCAACGAGAGCGGAAAGAAATTCTCCTTCGATGATGACCTGTCGAACCTGATCTTCAAATTCTTCAGGAAATTCGACCGGTTCCGGTTGAGAATCGTCTTCGACTCTCGGCGCAGTCGTTGACGGTTCGCGCTCGTCTTCTTCGGCGGGCTGTTCAGTTACGGGCGTCGTCGTTGATGGCGGGCTTGATTCAAAGCGCACGACGACATCTGATGAACATGCCACTGCGCACACAACCGCGAAGAACGCGGCAATCGCTGTCCTCACTCGTCGACCGGCTCCGGAATCGCATTCACCACGATGAGAGCGAGGAAGCCGATTAACGCCATGCCAGCGAGGGTGAGAAACCCGAATGAGCGGAACCAGATGTCGGTACACGATGGCCCGGTCGCTGAGCACGAACCGGTATCGAGGCCCGGCCGCCACTCGATGAGGTAGTGCCATCCCGAAATGCACGCTCCAATCGCAGCCATAGGCAGAACATAGAAGCGGGCCCCAGCATCGCGTCGAATGAATGCCACAAGACCAATCAGTGCAATCGGGTACATCGCAATGCGCTGAAACCAGCAGAACCGACACGGGATGTAGTTGGCTACTTCAGAGAAGTACAGCGAACCGAGCATTGCGCCGCCCGAAACACACAGCGTGATCGTTGACCGAAATTCTCTCACTGCTCCAAGAACACGTTCTTGACCTGTGATCCAACTCACGGCAATGACGAGCGTTGCAACTCCAACAATGACGGCAAGGGTTGCCGACAAGGTTTCCACCATGTCGGTGATCTCATACTTGGTTAGTGCTACGACTCCCACCCCTACAGTTTGCCGGTTTCATCAGGCACGTGCAGTTTCTAGCGGGTAAGGTTCGAAACATGCTCGAGTTCACATCGGTCAGTGTGTCGTCATACGAGGCGTCGAATCTCTCAGATGAACTTCAACGGCTGTCGGGTGAAGGATGGACGGTGGTCTCCATCGTCAACGCTGGCTCCGACATCGTCGCCTATCTTTCACGGCAAGCTTCTGGTGCACCGCAAGAACATGCGGCTGCACCCGCGGCTGAGCAACCAGCCCAAGAAGGCGGGGTTGGCTGGGGCATGCAGCCAGCTGCATCTGAAACAACGGCGAGCACCGAACCTTCCTCGGCTGCGTCCTCAGCGGCAGCGCCTGCAGGCTGGTACGCCGACCCCTCGGGTCGATATGAGCTCCGCTACTGGAACGGAGACAAATGGACCGAGCACGTGTCGCGGGCGGGACAGCAATCAACCGACCCTCCCGTCGCCTAACCCGTGCGCGCAACATCTCTCGGTCATGCCGGAATCCTCATTGAGTGTGAGGCCGGGTCGATTCTCTGCGACCCGTGGTTTGAGCCGGCGTTCCTCGGTTCATGGTTTGTCTTCCCCCGAAACGACCAACTTGATGCTGAACTACTTCATCGCATCGAACATGCTGATTATCTCTATGTGTCGCACCTACACGGTGACCACCACGACGCGCACTGGCTTGCGTCACACTTGAGGCGAGACATCCCAATTCTCCTTCCGGACTATCCAACATCTGAACAACAACGCGAGTTCGAACGACTCGGCTTTTCGAAGTTCATCCACACTGTTGATGGTGAGGAGCAGGTGCTACGTGACGGTCTCTCCGTTGCGATTCACGTAGAGACCTCGATTACCGACGGCCCAGGTGGTGACTCCGCAATCATGGTGAGCGACGGCGTTCATCGAATCGTCAATCAGAACGACTGCCGAACGCACGATCTTGCGGCTCTTCGTTCGCACGGCCCCGTCGACCTGCACTGGCTGCAATATTCGGGCGCTATTTGGTACCCGATGGTGTACGAACTAGCCGAGGAAGAAATGGCAGATCTCTGTCAGGCAAAGGTGGAAAGCCAGGGCAACCGAGCAATGAAATATGTCGACGCACTCGATGCCCGAGCTGTCATCCCTAGTGCGGGCCCGCCGGTATTTCTCGATGATGACCTGTTCAGGCTCAACATGATCTCTGGTGACGAAGCGAGCATCTTCCCCGATCAGCGATGGTTCCTTGACCAGTTGGCGGCGGCCGGCAAAAACGGTGTCCTTGCAATCCCCGGAACGGTGGTATCGGTGACACCAACCGACATCGCAGTTGATCACCCCATGTCGAGTGAAGACGTCGACAAGATCTTCACCGACAAGTTGTCGTACCTCCAGCACTACCGCTCAGACTGGCAGCAATGGATAGACGACACCCGTGCCTCATGGAAGCGCGAACCCACTGATCTCGTCGCTCGACTCGCTGCATGGTGGGAACCACTCATGCAGAAAGCGCCAACCGTCTGCAACCTCATTGGCGATCCAATCCTCATCGAGGCCAAACATACTGACGGGTCAGTGCTTGAGATTTTCGTCGATGTTGCGCAACGAAACGTTGTAGATGGCAGCACTGTCGACTACACCGAATCGCCCCCGGGATTCCGATTCACATTTCCACGAGATCTTCTCGAACTCACCGTTGACTCTGGCGCTGTCGACTGGTCAAATTCGCTTCTGCTGTCATGTCGATTCACCGCCTGGCGTCGGGGGCAGTACAACGAGAACGTCTACAACTTTTTGAAGTCGCTCTCTGTAGAGCGAATCACTCGAACCGAAGCTGAAGCACGAGCGAAGGTTGCCGCTTCTTCGTCTGAGGACATTCCGGAAACCGATGTCGAGGTCGGGAATTTCATCGTCCAACGCCGGTGCCCCCACCGAAATGCAGATTTCTCAGTCTTCGGAGAAATTGACGGCGATGATCTGGTCTGCACTCTCCATGGGTGGAGATTTGACACCGCTACTGGGCAGTGCCGAACCAGCAATGATCATCCAGTTCGGATCAAACCTCGGGAAATCTGAGTCGTTCACCAAAGATGGCGACACTCTGTCGTAGTGGCACCAGGTCTCGACGGTGTCGACGTTCAGCTTCGTCGACCGCCTCAACAGCTTGCTGCCGTGCATGTTCGAGTTCATTCCGAAGTCGCTCGACTTCAGCCTCAAGCTCCATCACCCGACGGATGCCTTCAAGATTCATTCCCGCATCGACGAGTTCTGAGATGCGACGCAACAACTCAATGTCATCGTCGCTGTACCGTCGATTGCCGCCATCGGTACGAGCAGGTTGGACAAGACCGCGTCGCTCATAAATGCGAAGAGTTTGCGGATGCATGCCGGCAAGTTCAGCCGCCACCGAAATGACGTAGACCGCTTGCTGTGAAGTTCTCATATTCATGATGCACTCTCATCGTAGACCGTTTGGGCTCTGGGGTTTTCGGTGAGCACTGTTGAGAGGTGTTCGACCGCCTTGCGCTGCTCGTCGGTGAGAGCGGTGGGAATATCAACTACGACGCGAACGATGAGATCGCCGCGCGTCGCCGTTCCTCGTTTCGTCACCTCAATACCGCGACCGCTCACTCGATGCCGTGATCCGCTTTGTGTGCCTGGCTGCAATCGCAGGCGAACAGACTCCCCTTCAAGGGTTGGCACATCAACCTCAGATCCAAGTGCAAGTTCAGCGAACGTCACCGGGAGTGCGACCTCAAGATTGGCACCCTGACGCGTGAACCGTTCGTGTGGCTGAACTGCGACCTCAACGAGAAGATCACCTGCTGGCCCGCCGTTTCGACCCGGACCTCCTCTTCCCTTCAGGCGAATCGTTTGGCCGTCGCTCACCCCAGAAGGAATGCGCACTTGCACCGTTCGGTGACCGACCGTCGCGCCAGTTCCACCACAGGATCCGCATGGATGATCAATGATGCGACCGTGACCATTACAACCCCGGCACGGTGTGGAAAACGAGAATGGTCCCTGATTTTCATCGACGGCACCGCGGCCGCCACACACACCGCAGAGTCGAGGCTCCCACCCGGGCTGGGCACCAGTACCTGTGCAGGTCTCGCACCGACCTTCACTTGTCACATTGAGGCTCGTGGTCACGCCTTTTGCTGCGTCATAAAACGACAACGTCAGACGAGCTGACTGGTCTGCCCCTCGGCGAGGACCGGCAGAGCCACGCTGGCGGCCATTGTTGAACATCTGGCCAAAGAGGTCGCCAAAGCCACCCATATCGCCGACGTCGAAACTGAATCCGCCCTGCCCACCCTGTCCGGCCATCGGCCCGAGCCGGCGTACTTCGTCGTACTCGGCTCGGCGTGATTCGTCGCCGAGCACGTCGTAGGCGGCACTCACCGCTTTAAAACGTTCTTCGGCCGCGGTGTCACCAGGGTTCTTATCAGGGTGGAGTTCACGCGCAAGTTTTCGATAGGCGCGAGTGATCTCTTTCGCGGAAGCCTCTGGACCAATGCCCAGCACCGAGTAGTAGTCCGTGTCGAACCACTCTCTCTGTGCAGCCATGTCGTTCCTCAGTCTTTCGTTCGAACCATTGCTGGACGCAACGTTCGGCCCTTCCACATATAACCGCTACGAAGCACCTCAGCGACAACGATTTCGGCGCCTTCTCCTGGTTCATGGGCAACCGCTTCAGCCGTCTCGGGGTCGAATGGCTGGTCAGCAATGTTCATCGCCTCGAGTCCGACTTTTTTTAACTCGACGAGAAGCACGTTGAGCAGCGGCCCAATTTCATCCGGGTGACGAACGTACGCGGCTTCGGTTGCATCGAGCACGGGCAATAGTGCTTCTGCGACGCGACTTGTTGCGCGATCGACCTCATCGTTGATCTGATTCGTCACTCGCTTGCGATAGTTCTCAAAGTCGGCTTGCGTTCGCATTGCGAGCTCTCGGAACCGTTCAATCTCTGCAGCAACTTCATCGACGTCTTCTTCGCCTGATGAACCGTCACCTTCGGTGAGGTCATCGAGACCCTCAACATCGATCGAGTCACCTGCTCCATAATCTGCAGTCGTTGACGTTGAGAATGAAGAGGGACGTGGAGTCTCGGAGGTGAAATCTTCCACCTCTGAGCCTCGCTCGTCCTCGGGGTCAAGAACATCGTCGTCGTGCGACGACATGTCACTCATTGCTCGTCGACAATCTCAGCATCAACGATGTCATCATCTGCTGACTCATCTGCAGATCCTGATGCTGAAGTTCCGGCCGCATTGTCACGTGCAGCTGCTTCATACAGCTTCTGGCTGAACTCTTGGCTCGACGCCATGAGCTTCTCGGTTGCTTCCTTGATCGCTGCAGTATCGGTGCCTTCAAGCGCAGCCTTGAGTTCAGCGAGTGGTCCCTCAACTGCAGCTTTCTCTTCGTCGGAGACGTTCTCGCCCTGCTCTCGAAGCACTTTCTCGGTCTGGTACACGAGGGAGTCTGCGTTGTTACGAACTTCAGCCTCTTCACGACGAGCCTTATCTTCTTCGGCGTGTGCCTCAGCATCTTTCACCATCTGGTCGATGTCATCTTTGTCGAGGGTTGACTGACCAGTGATCGTCATTGACTGCTCTTTGTTCGTTGCCCGGTCTTTCGCAGCAACGTGCACAATGCCGTTTGCATCGATGTCGAATGTCACCTCAATCTGCGGAACTCCGCGTGGAGCAGGAGGAAGGTCGACAAGTTGGAACTTGCCGAGGGTCTTGTTGTACGACGCCATCTCTCGCTCACCCTGCAGTACGTGAATTTCAACCGAGGGCTGCATGTCTTCTGCAGTCGTGAACACTTCGGTTCGCTTGGTTGGGATCGTCGTATTGCGTTCGATGAGGCGGGTCATTACGCCTCCCTTGGTCTCGATACCGAGACTGAGCGGGGTGACGTCAAGAAGCAACACGTCTTTGACATCTCCACGCAACACACCTGCCTGCACCGAAGCGCCAACAGCAACAACCTCATCAGGGTTGACGGTCTTGTTCGGCTCTTTGTCGGTCATCGATTGAACGAGATCGGTGACGGCCGGCATGCGGGTTGAACCACCGACGAGAATCACGTGGTGGAGATCGCCCTTCGAGATGCCTGCGTCTTTCAAGGCTTGCTCAAATGGGACCCGGCAGCGTTCGATGAGGTCTGCTGTCATCTCTTGAAACTTCGAACGGGACAATGTCTCGTCGAGGTGAAGTGGCCCATCAGCATTTGCGGTAATGAACGGGAGGTTGATCTGCGTTGACTGCACCTGGCTGAGTTCAATCTTTGCCTTCTCGGCCGCTTCCTTGAGGCGCTGCATCGCCATGCGATCGCTCGAAAGGTCGACACCCTGAGCGTTCTTGAACTGGGTGACGAGCCAGTCGATGACCCGCTGGTCCCAGTCGTCACCGCCGAGGCTCGTATCGCCGTGGGTTGACTTCACTTCGAAGACACCATCGCCGATTTCGAGAACCGAGACGTCGAAGGTACCGCCACCAAGGTCGAAGACAAGAACGGTCTCATCTGCGGAGCCTTTGTCGAGCCCGTATGCGAGGGCGGCTGCGGTCGGTTCGTTGATAATGCGCAGCACTTCGAGACCGGCGATTGTGCCAGCTTCTTTGGTTGCGGTGCGCTGGGCATCATCGAAATACGCGGGGACCGTGATCACTGCTTGGGTGACGGTGTCCCCCAGGAAGGCCTCGGCGTCGCGCTTGAGCTTCATCAGTGTGCGAGCCGAAATTTCCTGCGGTGTGTACTGCTTGCCATCGACGTCATCGCTCTTCCAGTTTTCGCCCATGTGGCGCTTCACCGACCTGAAGGTTCGGTCTGGGTTCGTAATGGCCTGACGCTTGGCTACTTCACCGACGAGAACTTCGCCCGCTTTCGAGAATGCAACAACCGATGGGGTTGTTCGTGCGCCTTCTGAGTTTGGAATAACGACGGGCTCGCCCGCTTCAAGAACTGCGACGACGGAGTTTGTCGTTCCGAGGTCAATACCGACTGCCTTTGGCATTTGGTTGTGCTCCTTAGTGTTGGTCACACTGCGTTGTGTGGGGGGTTTATCCACAGTCTATGCGTGCAACATAATCACACCAACCTCAGTAACAGAAAACTTGAGTCGATATGACTAAGGATTTTTCTTTCTGTTGATTTATGCGGTTGAAAGATGCTCCGGACCGAACGAATCTGGCAATAAACCGTCCATTGTGTACGTCGCCCAGAGACCATTTCGGCTGCAGGCATGAATAATCGTCTCGGACGTCGCGAATTCGCGGATCTTCTGGCGACATCCCCCACACGAAGTTGCAAGACCCTCAGAATCACACACCGTGAGGACGACCTGAGCTTGCCGTTCACCATGAGACGCCATCACGGCAAGAGCGGTCGCTTCTGCGCACAGACCCTGTGGGTATGCCGCATTCTCAATATTTGCACCCACATAAATTTGTCCAGATGAGGTCAGCACCGAACATCCGACGTGATAGTTCGAGTACGGAGCATGTGCATGCTCTTGCACACGAAGGGCAGCATCAAAGAGCGCACGAGTGGTGTCGTCCATCTCCTCTCGAGGAAGTGGTCGCTCGAATACCGTTCGGTTGGGTACTTCCGGTGTCATATCCCAACGTTACGCACGCAGAGCCCTTCAGACGAGTTACACGACGTCACCACCAACCCTGCTAACACTGTGCCGCAGTTGAGCGACGTGCGGCATCATCAGCAAACCAGCCGCCACCGTTTCTCATGAGACCAAGAGCACCGGGCACCGTGACCACGGCCTCCCGCCCACCTCATCGTGCTGATTTGGCACGGTCGAGGATTACGAAAGAGACCCCACTTCTCGTCGGCGATTACTGGGCTGACCGTTCGAACTACGGTCATGGTGTGAATTTTCGCGAACTTCAAGATGTCATCGACGCCACCTACGGCGACCGCGATCGAGAACGAGGGGTTGCCCCAACCATTGCCTGGCTCTGTGAAGAACTGGGGGAGCTCGCCCAAGCCGTTCGGAAAGGCACACCCGCCGAGATAGAACACGAATTCAGTGACGTACTTGCTTGGGTAGCGACACTGGCGAACCAGGTCGGAGTCGACCTCACCGAGGTCGTTGGCCGCTACAAAGATGGGTGCCCGAAGTGTTCATCGATTCCCTGTGAATGCTGAACAGAATGTATTCAGAGCAAAAGCTCTGCAATCTGAATTGCGTTCAGAGCCGCACCCTTACGAAGATTGTCATTCGCAATAAAGAGTGCGAGGCCTCGATCGTCATCGATTGACGGGTCTCGACGTACCCGGCCCACATAGCTGGGGTCCCGGCCCGCCGCCTCAAGAGGGGTTGGCACGTCGCTCAACTCAACACCAGGCGCAACTGACAGCAACTCCAGCGCACGGTCGACCGAAATCGCTCGTTCAAACTCAAGATTCAGCGAAAGTGAGTGACCCGTAAACACTGGCACCCGCACACACGTTCCTGACACTCTCAACTCTGGAATGCTTAGAATCTTTCGACTCTCATTGCGAAGTTTCTGTTCTTCGTCAGTTTCAAGAGAGCCATCGGAAACCATTGATCCCGCGAGCGCAAGCACATTGAACGCAATCGTGTCAACGAATTTTTTGGCGGGCGGAAATTCGACTGCCTGGCCATCATGAGTAAGTTCGGCCGCATGTTCTGCAGCCGCTCGGGCTTGCGCATCGAGATCCTCAACTCCTGCGAGACCGCCACCGGACACCGCCTGATATGTCGACGCAATCATTCGGAGAAGACCTGCTTCATCGTGAAGCGGCTTTAAAACGGGCATCGCCGCCATCGTCGTGCAATTCGGGTTGGCAATAATTCCTTTCGGAAGGTTCTTCACTTCGTCGGGGTTGACCTCGCTCACGACAAGTGGAACCTCAGGGTCCATTCGCCACGCCGACGAGTTGTCAATGACGGTCACACCCGCAGCGGCGAACTTGGGTGCGAGTTCGCGCGATGACGTGGCGCCTGCAGAAAAAAGCGCAACATCAAGCCCAGAAGGATCGGCAGTCGATGCATCTTCAACAACAACATCAGCACCATCCCAAGCAAGGGTGCTACCAGCCGACCGAACCGAGGCGAAGTACCGAACCTCGCTGGCGGGAAAATGACGTTCAGCAAGGAGACGCCGCATGACACCGCCGACCTGCCCAGTTGCACCAACTACACCAATGCGCATGCCGGCAGGCTAACGGCACATGGCGATGAGCAGTCGCTCGCCTGATATCGGCTGACGCGCTCTCGTCAGACGATGATGGCGGTAATCCACCAGTGGTTCTCATTGATGCCCTCGAAGCGCCCATGACGAAATGCTCCTTGTAGATCATCGACGGGACCGCCCGACCAAATCGTCACACCATCGATAGAAGCCCCCAGCGCAGCGAGAACTTGGCTCGGTGAAATTCGACTCACTTGCCAAGCCAACCGGGTGATTGACCTACGTTGGCTGAGCCACTCACCAATTCGGGGAAGACGAAAAGCAAAACGAGCAATGACTCCTAACGGCATGAGCAATAGATCGATCCGAGAGGGGCCTCGGAAGTTCAGCGCAATGCGACCACCAGACCGGGTAACTCGAACTGCCTCGCGAGCGAGAGCCAACGCATCTCCCTGAGAACAATGTTGCATCGTGAGGTAGCTAAAAGCGAAATCAACGCTGTCATCATTGAGCATGAGCGACCGACCGTCTGCAACTTCAAGGGTACGCAGATGGTCGACCCGCCCGAACCTCGAGACAGTCTCGTAACAACGCTCAAGAAATCCGATGTCAAGATCTGCAGCAATGACACGGTCAAACTCACGGGTGAATGCTGCGGTCATTCGACCAATTCCCGAGCCGATTTCAATCATCGTCTGCTGCAGATTTTCAGGGTTGCGAAGACCGAATGCCTCCAAAAAAACCGGGACCTCATCATCTCCCGTCGCCACGAAATCGGCAAGGGTGAGGTGATCACCCGTGACGTTATTGAAGACCCACCCGGTTTCTCGAACGACTTCATCAGCACTGGTCTGACGATCAGAGACGCGGCCCGCAACTTTCCACGCAATGAGCTGAGAACGTCGACGCATTAGGAGGGATTCTCGCACACCTCAACCACAAATTGCGGCGAATGAAGTTCGGTCATTTGCGTTCTGGCAAAGGAGCCGAATATGACTCGCCTGAATCAAGGTCGAATTCGGTGTGCAAACTGCGAGCGGCAGTCTCAAGGTCACTTGCGGCGATAACAACGGAAATACGGATTGTTGATGTCGAAATCATTTCGATGTTTACCGCAGCCTCCGCCAGACATCTAAACATACGCGCAGCGATGCCTGGAGAGGTCTTCATTCCCGCTCCGACGAGAGAGACCTTTGCGATTTCGCTGTCCTGAGTGACGCCGGCTGCCGACATTTCGCTCGCAATCCTTGACACAATTTCATTAGCAACCTTCAAGTCAGCAGAGGGCACAGTGAAGGAAATATCGGTCGTTCCTTCAGTTGACGTGTTCTGGACGATCATGTCGACGTTGACGTTTGCCTTTGCGAGAGGCTCAAACAGGGTTGCGGAAATTCCGGGACGGTCCGGAACCCCGAGCACAGTGAGCTTTGCCTCACTCGCATCAGTTACCACACCAGAGATAATTGGATCTTCCATTGCAGGCTCCTCAGAGGTCACCCACGTACCATGTTCCCAAGTGAAACTCGAGCGTACGTGGAGAGGGACATTGTGATTTCGGGCAAATTCGACTGACCGCAGCGCAAGCACCTTTGACCCTGCTCCTGCCATTTCGAGCATTTCATCAAAGTTGACGCGCGCTAGTTTGTGTGCCTGCGGAACAATTCGAGGGTCAGCAGAGAAGACGCCCGTAACATCTGTATAGATCTCACATGCGTCAGCCTCGAGTGCCGCTGCTAGAGCGACCGCAGTCGTGTCAGAGCCGCCTCGCCCGAGTGTGGTGATCTCACGATCAGCAGAGACCCCTTGGAACCCTGCGACAACGCAGACTCTCCCTTCATTAAGGGCCTCACGGAGACGGTCTCCCCTGACCTCAAGAATCTTCGCCTTGCCATGCGCGTTATCCGTAATGATGCCGACTTGGCTCCCGGTAAAACTGATCGCTTCAACACCACGCTCCGCAAGTGCCATACAGAGCAGAGACATAGATACCCGTTCGCCAGTGGTGAGCAACATGTCCATCTCGCGACCGGGTTGCACGGTTGATACGTCATTCGCAAGCTTCAGCAAATTGTCGGTCGACTTACCCATCGCTGAGACGACAACGACGACGTCTGCACCATGCTGTCGGGTGTACGCAACATGGTCGGCTACCGCACGCATGCGGTCAGGATCAGCTACCGAAGTGCCGCCGTACTTTTGGACAATGAGTGTCACAAGGTCAACAGCCTACGGCTGTCACGAACCGTCGGCGACTGTGAGCGAAACAACATCGAACTCAAGAAGTGACGCTCCCGTGGCGACCGGATGCTCCGACTTTGCATCACCTGATCCGTCTTCGGTGTGGGTCTCGCGATGTTGGTGAGCGAACGCTTGACCGCTGCGCCAGGCTTGGAACGCGTCTTCGCTTTCCCAACGAGTCACGACGAAGTAGCGATCGTCTCCTGATGTGGGTCTCAACAACATGAATTCTTCGAAGCCCGGCTGATTGTCGACCATCCCGGCCCTTGCCGCAAACCGGGCCTCGAGTTCGGGTCCTGCACCTTCGGGAACCTCAATTGCATTAATTTTTACTACTGACATCTCTGCATCGTCGCGCAGTTCATACTCTCGGTCTCAATCTTGCGTCACAAGCACGACTTTTACAATCAGTAAGGTGACGGTGTGCCCGGGGAAATCCAATTCACGGTGAACGGCAAGCCGTCAACCATCACCGGCGACCACCCCCATCTGCTTTCGGCACTGCGAGACGAACTCGATGTCACGTCGCCAAAAGACGGATGCTCACCCTCCGGACAATGCGGCTGCTGCACGGTGCTCATCGATGGCAAGGCCGTGGTTGCATGTCAACAATCTGTTGACGCGTGCGAGGGGCGCGAGATCACCACCCTCGAAGGACTCCCAGAGAGCGAGCGCAAGCAATTTGCTGATGCATTCGCAGCGTGCGGTGGACTCCAATGCGGCTTCTGTATTCCGGGCATCGTGATGCGAGCGCACTACCAAATCTCAAAGAAAGGCTCGTCTCTGACTCGAGAGTCGATGGCCCCTCACCTCGGAGCACACCTCTGCCGGTGCACCGGCTACGTCAAAATTCTCGACGCGATTGAGGCGGTTGCCCATGGAACTCCTGTCGAACCGCCATCGGTGAAAAGCGGCGTCGGTGCACGAGGCATGAAATACGAGGCGCATCCGTTGACGCTCGGGGATCGCCCCTACATCGATGACATCCGGGTGCCCGGGATGCTTCACGCGGCACTCCACCTCACCGATCACACCCGTGCCGGCATCAAAAACATTGATGTTGCAAACGCCATCGCTGCCCCGGGCGTCGTCAGCGTGCTCACCGCAACTGACATTCCTGGTGAATTGCGATCAGGCCTCATTCACAAGGATTGGCCACTCATGATTCCTGTGGGCGGCACGACCTCGTTTGGTGGCGACGTTCTTGCGGTCGTCGTTGCCGACACGCGCGAGCATGCACGAGCGGCCGCAGACCTCATTGAGGTGGAATACACCGTCCACTCGCCTGTCACAGATGCGAAGGCGGCTCTTGCCTCTGACTCTCCTGTTGCGGTGTGGGGCACCGACTCAAATGTGCTGTCGGTGAGCGCGTATCAGCGCGATGAAGGACTCTCCATCGAGGACGCACTGGCATCAAGTGCTCATGTCGTGTCTGAAACCTTCACCACCCAACGCATCGAGCACGCATTTCTTGAACCCGAGTCAACGCTTGCAGTGCCCTCAGGTGACGGCGAAGAGAAAACCTTACATGTGTACTCAGGCGGTCAGGGTGTTTGGGATGACCGCAACGACATCGCCGCAATTCTTGGTGTCGAACGCAAGCGAGTAACGGTCGAGCTCGTATCAAATGGTGGAGCATTCGGTGGCAAAGAAGACATGAGCAACCAGGGCCATGCTGCACTCGCTGCGTGGCTGCTCGGCCACCCCGTCAAGTGCACCTTGAGCCGCGTTGAAAGTTTCCGGATGCATGCAAAACGTCATCCGATCACTCTTGACGTTAGGGCCGGCTGCGATGCCGATGGGGTCCTGACCGGTCTGCACGTGAGGGCGATCGGAGACTCGGGGGCCTACGCAAGCGTCGGCATGAAAGTGCTCGAACGTGCTGCCGGCCATGTTGCCGGCCCCTACCGCTGGCAGTCGCTCGATATCGAAGCGACTGCGGTGCGCACAAACAACCCGATCTGCGGCGCATTCAGAGGTTTCGGTGCCAACCAAGCCCAATTCGCAACCGAGGGTGTCATCGACCGTCTGGCCGAACTTGCAGGCATCGACCCGTGGGAGTTTCGTCGCAAGAACGTGATTACCCCGGGAGACACCTGGGGGCCCGGCCAAGTAATGGATGACGGCGCTGGCGGCGCACGTGAATGCCTCGATGCCATCAAACCCGATTACGACCGGGCCCGCTCTGAAGGGCGATCAGTCGGTCTTGCGATCGGCATGAAGAACTCCGGCCTCGGAAACGGGTTCCGGGAGGTATGTGGAGCGGTTGTTCATTTCCGTGACGACGGCCGAATTGAGGTGCGACATGGCTGGACCGAGATGGGACAGGGGGTTCACACCGTGGCACTTCAGGTTGCCGCTCAAGAACTCAACGTTGATGCTGAACGCATCGACGTCATCGTTGACACCACCAGAGAACTCGGCTTTGGGCAAACCACTGGAAGTCGTGGCACATTGATGACCGCCGGATCTGTTGCAGCTGCCTGCCAAGTTGCGCTTGCTGCCAACTGTGAGGTCGGTGTCGATCATCGCGGGGAGTACGTCGTCGACTGGACGCATCACCTCGGTGATCCCGAGCACCCAAACCCGACCATCCACTCGTGCTTCTCCTATGCCGCACAACTCGTTGAGATCGATCACGCGGCGGGCGCTATCGATCGCGTGCTTGCTGTTCACGATGTGGGTAAGGCGGTCAACCCGACTCTCGTTGAAGGGCAAATCGAAGGATCTGTTCACATGGGGCTCGGCTATGCCCTCACAGAAGATTTCCCCAGCGACGAAACAGGAATGCCCGCTGTCGAAACACTTCGGCAATTGGGAATCCTTCGCGCAAAAGACATCCCAAAGATCGATGTGAAAGTGGTGGAAGTGCCGCAGCCACGCTCGCCGTACGGCATTAAAGGTGTTGGCGAGATCGGCCTTGTGCCGACCGCACCCGCCGTCGCAGCGGCGCTCTATGACTTTGATGGCGAGCGACGCCGTACACTGCCGATGCGCCGCCAGTGACGCCGGCGTAGTTCACACTCCGTTAACAATTGAGATACGGACGAGAAATCGCCTGCTGACACAGTGTGAAGACCCCTACAACTGCGATTACCGCCGAAAGGAATCCCGTGGCGTACCAAGCTGAATACATCTGGATTGATGGCCATGAGCCCACTCCACTCCTCCGTTCAAAGACCAAAGTTCTTGCTGACGAGGTCACCGATCCCCCCATCTGGGGCTTCGATGGTTCCTCCACTCAGCAGGCCACCGGCGACAAGTCTGACTGCGTCCTTCGCCCGACCTTTGTGTGCCCTGACCCCATTCGTGGAGGCCGCAATGTTTTGGTGATGTGCGAAGTGCTCCTCGCATCAAATATGCGTGCCCACCCGACTAATACTCGCGCCGCCTGTGCTCGTATCGAAAAGAAGTTCAAAGACGACGAGATGCTCTTTGGATTAGAGCAGGAGTACACGATGATGCGCCCTGACGGCTCACCCCTCGGCTTCCCTGCCGGTGGCGGACAGCCCGCTCCTCAGGGCCCGTACTACTGCGGCGTTGGAACTGGTCGTGTCATCGGACGTGAAATTGTCGAAGAGCACACCCAGGCATGCATCGATGCCGGACTTTCCATTTCTGGCACGAACGCAGAAGTCATGCCCGGACAGTGGGAATTCCAAATTGGACCACTTGGACCATCCGCGGTTGGCGATCAAATGTATGTCGCCCGGTGGCTCCTACACCGCATTGCCGAAGATTACGACGTCGTCATCAGCTTTGATGCGAAGCCAATGAAGGGCGACTGGAACGGCGCTGGCTGTCATACCAACTTCTCAACGGCTGCTATGCGTGACAACTACAAGGCCATCACTGCGGCATGTGAAGCCATCGGCAAGAACTACATGAACCTTGTTCAGAACTATGGCGATGGTGTTGCAGATCGCCTCACCGGTGACCACGAGACAGCCCCATGGAACAAGTTCTCCTACGGCGTGTCAGACCGCGGTGCATCAATCCGTATTCCATGGCAGGTCGAGAAAGATGGCAAGGGGTACGCAGAAGATCGTCGCCCAAATGCCAACTGCGATCCGTACACCGTTGCGCAGCTCATCACGGACACCGTGTGCTCGGCTGCAACGAAGGGTTCCAAGAAGCGCTAACAAGTTCAGCGTCACTTGGTGACGTCTTAGTGAAGGGGGCCTCGTGTGTACGAGGTCCCCTTCACCGTTTTTCACTGCCAGAATGAATACCTTGAGGAGGAATCATGCGTGAACAGCAATGCGACTATGTGCTGAAAACCGCGTCGGAGCGCGGCGTTCGCATGGTGCGTCTGTGGTTTACCGATGTGCTGGGCAATCTGAAGAGTTTTGCCATCAGTCAAAACGAACTCGAAAATGCACTCAACGATGGAATGACCTTTGATGGGTCATCAATCGACGGGTTCTCACGGGTTCAAGAATCTGACGTACTCGCCATTCCAGATCCGGACACGTTTCAAATTCTTCCATTTGGCGACAAGGATGCTGCCGAAGCGCGAGTGTTCTGCGACATACACCACCTTGATGGCTCTGCGTTCACTGGCGATCCACGCCAAGTGCTTCGACGACATGTTGAAGCAGCACGCGGTGAGGGTCTCACGTTTTACATTGCGCCTGACATCGAGTTCTTCTACTTCACACCTCCGCAACCTGGCGAGCGACCAACCCCTCTCGATTTCGGGGGCTACTTTGACCTCACCACCCGAGACGTCACTGGCGACCTCCGCAAACAAACGATTCGCACCCTCGAACAAATCGGGATCCCGGTTGAGTACTCATTCCATGAAGATTCTCCCAGCCAACAGGAAATCGATCTTCGTCACGACGATGCTCTCACCATTGCCGACTCGGTGATGACATTCCGTCACGTCGTGCGAGAGGTTGCGGCGGCACACGGTGTATACGCAACGTTTATGCCCAAGCCGCTCGAAGGAGTGCAGGGCTCAGGTATGCACACTCACCTGTCGCTCTTCACCGGCGATGAAAATGCGTTCTACGACGAGGCCGATGAGTACAACCTGTCACCCCTCGCAAAATCATTTATGGCCGGTCTCCTACAACACGCTGCAGAAATTACAGCCATCACAAATCCGACAGTGAATTCGTACAAGCGACTCGTGCCGGGATTCGAAGCCCCGGTGCACCTCAGTTGGGCACGTAACAACCGGTCAGGCCTCATTAGGGTGCCCATCCCTAAACGGGGTAATCCGCTCGCGACCCGACTCGAATACCGTTCGCCTGATCCGAGTTGTAACCCCTACCTTGCCTTCAGCCTCATGCTTGCCGCCGGACTCAAGGGGGTGCGAGAGGGTTACGAGCTTCCAGCCGAGGCCGATGCAAACCTGTTCGAACTCGATGATAAGGCGCTCGGCAAACTGGGAATTGGCCAACTGCCCCAGTCACTTTCTGAGGCACTTCACGTAATGGAACGTTCAGAACTTGTCCACGAGGCACTCGGCGAACACATTTTTGAGTGGTACGTGAGAAATAAACGCCGCGAGTGGATGGACTACAAAACCCACGTCAGCCAATTTGAGATTGACAGGTATTTGGGGACGCTGTGACCCAATCTGAGAGCGGGACCCTCCTCGTCGTTGGCGATCAGATTTCCACCGAACTTGCGCGCACGCTCGACCTCTCAGGGCGTACATGGCATGGCATCTGTTTCTCAGATCAATCGCTCTCAACAATTCCTGATGGCCACTGGGTTGGGGCCATCATCGATCTTTCCGCCGACCCCGAGGCGGGCTGGTCGGTTGCACGAAACCTTCGTCGAACAGATCGCGATCCGATAAGAACGCTCGTATTGGTGAGCGGCGCTCAGCTTTCAGAACTCGAACACCGCGACGACCTTTTTGATGACTTTTGCCTGACCCCGTTTCACCCAACCGAACTTGAGGCTCGAGTGGCCCATCTACTCGCATCGGCCGGGCCAGTTGCCACTAAATCTGAAGTCGTCATGTACGAGAACCTCGCGCTCAATTTGGAGACCTACCAAGCATCGGTTTCAGATCAACCACTCGACCTCACCTACATGGAATACGAGTTGCTGAAATTTCTCGTGCAAAATCCTGGCAAAGTGTTTTCTCGGGAAATGCTCCTCAGCCGGGTGTGGGGCTATGACTACTACGGCGGCGCAAGAACGGTCGATGTACATGTTCGTCGTCTTCGCGCAAAACTCGGCGAAGAACATGCTGATCTCATTCAGACCGTGCGGGCGGAGGGCTACAGGTTTGCCCGCTCACGCGGGAAAGCGTGAATCACTGAACGAGTCGTTGTACACGCTTTGATGCCACAGCGTGAGCAGCCAACATTTCTTCGGTTGCAGCCGAGACGAGATAGCCGTCTTTGACGACCTCTCTGCCATTGATGATGGTGTTTCGAACACCGGTTGGCCCGCATCGCAACCATGCCTCAATCGGATCAGATACTGCTCCGGCGTAAGCAATTCCCGTTTGATCCCAGACTGCGATGTCAGCTACGGCACCCACCGTGAGGGTTCCCAATTCGCCGGTACGACCGAGGCAGGCCGCCCCGCCACGCGTTGCCATCTCCAGCGCGGTGCGCGCTGTCATTGCGTCTGCCCCGTCGTTAAGTTTTGCTAACAATAGGGCTTGGCGAGCCTCTAACCACATCGATGCTGAATCCGCAGATGACGAACCATCAACTCCAAGTCCGACCGGGCATCCTGCAGCACGAAGCGACGTCACCGGAGCGATACCCGACGACAAAATCAGGTTGGAACTTGGGCAGTGCGCAACGCCAACTTCGGCAGCGCCAAGTCGGTTGATCTCATCACCTTTCGGCATGACGCAATGGGCAACCCAACTTCGTGGGCTTGCCCAACCAGTGCGCTCCAAATATTCGGTCGGACGACAGCCGAAGCGAGCAACGCTGAACTCATCATCTTCATAATTTTCGGCGAAGTGAGTGTGGAGGCGAACCTCTAGACGATCTGCAAGTTCGGCCGTGCGAACGAGTAGTTCTTCGGTGACGCTAAACGGTGAGCACGGAGCAAGCGCTATTTGCGTCATCGAACCCCACGACCGGTCGTGGTGTCTGTTCACTGCTTCTTCGCAAGCAGCCAGAATGTCGTCGTCATCTTCGACCACATCGTCAGGTGGCAACCCACCATCTTTCTCCGAGAGAGATATCGAACCCCGGGTCGGATGAAAACGAACTCCAATGTCGGTAGCGGCGGAAATTTCTGCAGCAAGCAGATCGCCTGACCCGGGAGGATGCACGTAGAGATGATCGGTTGAGGTGGTGCAACCTGATAACGCAAGTTCTCCGAGTCCAATCCATGCCGACAGGTAGATGCTTTCTTCGTCGAGCGCCTTCCAAAGCGGGTACAGCGACTGCAACCAACCGAACAGTGGTTTATCAGTCATCTCTGAATACGCCCGCGTCAGGTTCTGGTAGAGGTGATGATGCGTGTTAACGAGACCAGGGGTGACCAGACAACCCGACGCATCGATCGTTGTCGACGCTGACGGTGGCTCACCGATACCTACCCCCTCTATGAGCCCACCTGTCACCGACACCCAACCGCCGGGAAGTTCGCGACGTTGATCATCCATCGTTGCCACCAGTCGGGCGTTGAGAATGACGAGATCTACCATGCGGTAACGCTAATCAATACAAGATCAACAAACGAGACTCTTTCAGCGTCACAAAGATCAGCCTTGAGCCTCTCAGTCGTCGATATCGAGCAGTTCACTGCCCTCGAAGCGACGCTCTCCGTCGCGTTGCAGCACGGCGCCGAGAATCGCGCTTGCTACGCCGCCGCTCATTGCAATGAGGACGGGGAAAATCGCAAGAACCGCGATGATCGCAATTGCGCCTGCCATGGGATCAGTGTAGTTCGCTGGGACCGAAAGAGCAGCCTCAGCACCCAAGCTGCTAGCCCTCAGGGGAATAGGCCCAAGCCTCGATTTCGACGGCGCCATTCAGAGGAAGCGCTGCGACTCCAATAGTTGATCGCGCTGGGCGATGATCGCCGAATGCAGCGACATAGGCATCGTTGAACTCGCCGAAGGTTGACATGTCGGTGAGAAAACACATGGTTTTCGAAATCGCGCTTAGATCTGCACCATATTCCGCCAATCGGTCGGCGAGGTTGGCGACGGCTTGAGTGGTCTGCGCCGTCACGCCGTCGACAAGAGCACCGTCAACGACACCTAATTGACCCGAGACGATGATGAAATCTCCTGCTCGAACAGAAGGTGAATACGGTCCGATTGGTGTAGCCATAGCTATACCTTAGGTGGCGGAGTGCCACAGTGACTTACCGCCTCTGTGGCTCGCCGGTCGCCGCTTCGAATGCGCGTGCCTCGGCCCAACGGCCTTCAGCGAACCGCTTTGCCTGCTCAGACCAAGTCGATGGATCGTGCCGTCCGAAACGAGGGCCAGCGTCCGCAAGCATCGATGTCAAGGTGTCACTTTCTGCGCCGGCGAGATCCCACCAGGTGCGAATTCCTACACCATGACACAGCCGTTCAATCGCAGGCCCAATGCCAACGACTGCCTTGAGGTCATCTTGCACGATGCGACGACCAAGCACCGATGACCCGAGGGCGACATCGGGAAGCGATGACGTTGCGGTCGCACCGGCCTCTTCTGTTCCCTCATCGCCTTCGAAAACGACGTCGTCGCTATCTGAAGAGGCCGCGCCAGAAGGAGAGCCCTCGAACGCCAGATGCAGTTCTTTCAGCGACTCAAGTTCGACCTGTAGACGGTCGCGCTCCTCGGCAGATCTACCCAATGTCGTGACGCGCTCTCGTAAATGATCAATTTCAGATGCCAGTTCTTTCCGCACCTGCTTGCGGCCTCGAGCAACCTGGCGACTTGCGGTGGCGCTTCGCAGAACCCAGCCAACGACAAGACCGATCATCGCAGCAAGTGCAAACCAGATAAATCCCATCGTCAACGTGTATGGCATCGAATGACCATCTTTTCAGAAGTTGTCCCCGAAGCGAGGTTTCTTACGCGGCCAACACAAAAATTTCCACTCGCCGACTCATCACCTTGTCTTCAACACCTCCAATGATCACCGGCTCAGCGGATCCGACACCTTCCCAACTCACCGACGAACGCTCAAGTCCTCCGTCGACGAGAGCCACCGCGACCATCGCTGCGCGATCGGTACTGAGTTGTAAATTCGATTCGGGAACCCCGTCGCTATCGGTATGACCTCGAACCACGACAGAAATGCCCGGGACGTCAACAAGCAACTGTGCGATCTCATCAAGCACGCCGTCACTCCCCCACACAAATTCGGCGCTTCCTGAAATAAAACTGATTGGATTACCGATGAGGAGTTCGACGATGTCATCGTTGAGGGCATCAACTTCGGCCGACCCGAGGGGCGCAGGCGGCGCAAGGGAAACCTCTGCTCCTACCGATCGGGCGACCGCAGTAAGCGTTGCCGCTCGACTCTCATCGAGATACGACCCGGCAAGGCTGGTGCCGGTGTCCGCAATCGTCAAAACGCCGGTATCGAGTGAAAAAATCATTGCTCGCAACAACCGTTCGATTGCGTTCAACGTAATCACTTGTGCGTCGTCGGGCATGGTGTCATCGCTCGTCGACCCGAATCTGCGCTGAACGGTTCGATTGGATTCTTCGGCGATAGATGTCACCGAATCAAGGACTTCCTCGCTCACATTTGAGCCTGCGACTTGCAAGGTGCTGTTGGTGAGCTCGATTTCGAGGAGAGGGAAGACACCGGTTCCATCTGCCTGCAAGACCGAATCGAGCAACCACACTTGGCGATCCCCAACATTGAGCACCTCAATGACCTGCGCATAACCATCGACCGTCGTCACATCGTCGGACGTCTCAATACGGGGTGAGTTTGCAGATTCGAGTACGTGCATGTCAACGAGCGCGATCGTTGATGCCACGTCAGTTTCAATCTCTGCGAGGAGGTCGGCTCCAAACTCGTCGAACGCACCGTCAACCGGTGCGAGAACAATCACGACTTCACCAAGCCGACTTTCGAGCCCAGCGGAACTTACAAGCCGAGCCATCGTTGTTAATTCAGGGTCGCTTTCAAGGACGGAAAGAAGTAGCTCATCATTGCTGACGGGCAATGACTCCGTCGTCGTGGTCTCTTTGACGATCGAGCCCAAGGTGGCAGTTGGTTGCGGAACCTCGGTCGTCGAAGGAATCGAGGCGGTGCCAGCGCCACCGACTGTAGGTGCTCGCAACACACGACATGATCGATCCACAACTACAGAACGCACGCCATCAACGGCACTCAGACCGAGAAGGAGTTGTGCTGGATATTCAACAGGGGAAGCGCAAAAGATGGTGCCATCCTGACCGGAGAAACTCACCCCGTTCACCAAAGGATCGAGCTGTCGAGCTCGCTCAAGGGTACGGGTTCCTAAATCTTGCTCAATCGAAGAGAGATAAAGCGGAACTCCAGCTAAGAGTGTTGCAAAGCCAGTGACGGCGGCAACCGTTACGGTTTTCTTTCGGAGCGATGCAGATGTCAGGAGAAGCTCTGCCCGCAACCGCAGGTACGGCTTGCGTTCGGATTCGTTATTGCGAATCCTGATTGGTCGAGGCCGTCTTTGTAGTCGAGAGTGGCGCCAACGAGCAACTGAGCCGATGCCGGGTCAACAACAACTTTTACCTCACGGAGGTCTTGACCAAACATTGCCTGCTCATCGTCTGATGCAATGTCACCGTCAAAAAACATTTCATACGAGAATCCGCTGCACCCACCGGGACGAACGGCCACTCGCAATGCCAGTTCTTCCGCGCCTTCGCTGTCGAGAAGATCGCGAACTTTTGATGCTGCTGTATCAGTGAGCGTGATCATGGAAACCTCCTAAACCTCTAGAAATCCTATATGCCAACGTGACCTGAACGCCACTCATAGATAATCTGACCTTATGTCGGCAGAACGAACGGCTCCCCCGACCGTTGAGGAAGTTACTGACGTGCTGTCAACGGTTATCGACCCCGAGCTTGGCAGTGACGTCGTTTCTCTCGGCATGATTCCACGTACCGAAATTTCTCCAGACGGGGCGGTGATTGTCGAAGTTCGTCTCACCATTTCGGGTTGTCCAATGAGGGCTGAGATCAAGAAGATGGTGGAGCAACGCCTTCTCGTTCATCCCGGTGTCACGAAAGTACGCCTCGAATGGTCAGAAATGGACTCCGACGAACGCTCTGCTGCGATGTCGACAGCGAGGGCAGCCGCCCGCGACCGGGCGCCGGAAACCGCAATCGGCCAACGCTGTCAGGTGCTCGCGATTTCAAGCGGTAAAGGCGGGGTCGGCAAAAGTTCCGTCACCGTCAATCTTGCCGCCGGTCTCGCAGAGAAGGGGTTCACCGTCGGTGTACTTGATGCCGACATCTGGGGCTTCTCAGTCCCTCGCCTTCTGGGAATGAGCGACCGACTCGATGCACATGAGGTCGACGGTCGACCACACATCATTCCGAACCGCAAAACAATCGGTGAAGGGGTACTTGAGGTTGTTTCGACAGGTTTCTTGGTTGAAGAGTCAACCGCTCTCATGTGGCGTGGTTTGATGTTGACGAAAGCGGTCGAACAGTTCCTTCGAGATGTTGCGTGGGGGGATCTTGATTACCTCCTTATCGATATGCCTCCCGGCACAGGTGATGTGCAGATGGGTCTCGCCCGACTTCTGCCACGGACGTCACTTCTCGTGGTAACAACTCCTGCGACTGCGGCTCAACGAGTGGCGCAACGGGCAGCCGATATGGCGCAACGGTCGTTCCTCCCGGTGCTCGGAGTGATTGAGAATATGAGTGGCTTCATCTGCGAACACGGCGACTTACACCCTGTGTTCGGGCAAGGCGGCGGTCAGGCGCTCGCCGAAGCGGTCGATGTACCGCTACTTGGGTCGATTCCCATCGAAACGTCTGTAGCAGCGTGTGGAGACTGTGGTGAGCCCGTCATTCTCAGCGGCACTGGTGCCGCTGCTGCGTCGATGCAATCCATTGTCGATCGCATCGTGACCGATGTTGCGCCACCGGTTGCCGTGGCCGATGAACTTGATGGGTGCGCAACGAAGATTCTTGCTGCGTTCGACGATGCTTTTGCGGCTGAAGATCAGCGGAATCTGGCAAATACGAATTCTGGCGGCGGCACCGAGTCGTAGTCGGCATCTCCTGGAACCGCGATTCCAACAACGTTTCCCTCTGCGTCGCTTTTCATTCGAGGGAGGATCGTCTCGGGAAGCCCCATTGCCTCTCCACCAGCAAGTGCGTCATCGGCGGTCGAGAAGTTGCTTAACCATTCAAGATTGGCGACGGTCGGCGGAAACATCTGTAACTCTCCGGCTTTCCAACGCTGTAACGCATCTTGTGGCCGTACCCACAAACTGTCGATCGTCTCCCCACCATCGTGCAATGGTTCTTGCACTTCAGGAGCACGAGCAAGAAGGAACCGAGTGTCGAAGCGCCGAGCCTCTCCTAACGGAGTAATCCAATGACTCACAAAACCGATCGCATCGGTCACCAGACGGAGGTCGTGACGGGCACAAAGCTCAGACAACGACTCTGTCCCGTTGTAGATAGCTTCACGGGACTCGCTCATCGGAGCAACGATGTCGCCCTCAAATCGAATCATTTCCGTCTCATCGGCTCGTCGGGCAAGCAATACTCCCGCTTCTTCGAAGCTTTCCCGTATCGCTGCGACGAGCCATGCGAGCCCGCCGCTTTCAACACCTAGGCGGGCTGAGGCTTCGGCATCATCAAGACCGTCGCAAATCGCTTCGAGTTCATCGGCATGGTCGGTGCCGTCAACTTTGCCACCTGGGAACACATACTGACCACCTGCAAATGCCGCTGACAGCGTGCGACGCAACATGAATACTTCTGGTCCCTCATCGCCATCTCGCACCAACATCACCGTGGCAGCAGGCCGAACAGGAATATCAGCAGCGAGAAGGCGTTCGGGTTGCTCTTGAGGTGTGGTCGAAGTTGGTGAGTCGCTAGCCATACGACGACCGTACCTCGCTCACAAAGTTTCTACCGAGGTCAACTCCCCGACTCGACATCAACTTTCTGCCGTGCATCTCGACCACTTCGCACATACATTCCGGAGACAACAACGATGCCTCCAAGAACGATGGCGACAAGTTGCCAGTTGTTGTTGAGACCGGTGATGACCCTGCGCTGAAAGTTCTCGACGGCAACCGTGATCGGGTCGCTTTGGTTATTGATGTCAACCATCCAGAAGTAATACGCGAGATAAATACCTGACAGCAAAACGAATCCGCCAGCAATCTGCTCCACGCGGTGCATCCCTCGACGCAGCACCCCAAGGAGGCCGATTTTTGCTACTGCGAGCGACACCGTGAGCGCCGTGATCAGCAGACCCATGCCGGCCGCGTAGGCGGCAACGTTGCCGATCGCCCCGACAAATCCGTCATTTCGAACTGCGATCAGCGTCGGCAAGAAAAGACCAATCGTGCACCCCAATGAGGCAACTGCGTATGCCACGCCAAACAGGAACATTGATCGGCCACCGCGATCACGCCCGCCGACGTCGAGTCGCGGCAAGGCAAGCCCTACAGAGCGCCCGCTGAGCATCGCAATTCCGAGACCAATCAGGCCTACCGCGATCACGATTGTTGCGTATCGAGCATTTTGCTGAATCCAAGATGTGAAGTTGTAGGTGACGATGCCAACAACAATGAACACAGTCATGAACCCTGCGGTGAGTGCTGAGCTCACGGTGAGTGCTCGTCGGATACTGGCTCGACGAACCCCAAGACCAGATGCCGCTTCAGATGTATCTGCACCAAGGAAAAACATGAGGTACGTCGGCAGCAGGACGAACCCACAAGGATTCACCGCAGCAACGAGCCCCCGAAGAAACGAAAGCGTCATATGTCGGATCCCCCTTCGATATCGAAATAATCATTGATGAACCCGACGAGTTCTTCTTCGGTGAGAACGCCCGCATCTCCAACGATGACACCATCAGCATCGACAAACACGGTGTATGGAAACCCGAGTGTTCCTAACGCGTCAGTGAGTTCTGCAAGTGGGTCACGGTAGAGCTCGTACTTAACGCCCATCCGATCGGCAAAGTCCGTCATCGCTGATGCGGAGTCAATGGGATTAATTCCCACAAACCTGACCTCGTCGCCAACACGCTCATGAACTGCTGCGAAGTCCGGCATCTCACGCTGACAGGGAGGACACGCTGCGAACCACAGATTGACCACCATCGGCGCGCCAATGAACTCCGCAGAATCGACCGTCGCTCCGTTCACATCAATAACTTCCGCCGATGGAAATACCGAGCGCGTTGCAACTTCGCCTTCCTCTGACAACTGATACTCACCCGGGTTTGACAAAACCGCGTCAGTTTCGTCGTTGACAATGGCATCACGCACCTCTGGCGCCCCGACTGCGATAAGACCAACCATCACAAGGCCCATGGCCACCGCAAAGAGTCGCAGACGAACATTTCGGTTCACCCTTGCAGGCTATTAGGCAACGAGGTGCGGCGGCACGGGCACCTCATCAGCAACAAGCATCTCTCGCTGTTCTTTTGGTGGCCGTCCCCGCCGAGGGCGGTCTTCGACGATCGCGCCTTCCATGAGAAGTTGCCCGCCCCACACGCCGTAATACTCACCACGTTGCAGAGCTCCCTCTAAACAATCGTCGGCAAGCCGACATCGACTGCAGATCGCCTTTGCTCGTGCCAGCTCATGGGCATGATCTGAAAAGAACAGATGGGCAAGCCCACCTTCTCCATCTGAACAACGCGCCCGGTCGAGCGGCAACGGCGGAGTTACGGGGAATTCTGGAATGTCAAGTTGAATGCTCATGCTCTTCAAGAGCGCGAACATTGCAACATCTCACATATTTTCAGATTTTCAGCAGAATTTTTCCGACATTTTTGTCAGCTTCCATATGCCGATGCGCATCTGCGATGTCATCTAACGAAAACGTCGTATCGATCACAGGTCGCAAATCACCGGAGTCGAACCTCGGCAGCATCTGGGAAGCGAAGCCCTGAACGGCCAACACTTTCTGTTCGATAGGCCGGTTACGAAGGGTGGTGCCAATCCATGTTGCGCGCTTTGCGAGAATGAGCCCCGTCGTAACCGATGACGATGCCCCGCCCATCAGGCCAACCTGCATGACAGTACCCTGGGAGGCGAGTGCTCGGAGATTCCGGTCTGATTCTTCGCCTCCGATGACATCGAGTACCACATTCATCCCTTGGGGCACTGCGGTTTGGAGTGCTGCCAGCCAGTCAGCCGGCGAACGCTCAAGCACGAGATCTGCGCCAAGGTCGCGACATGCGTCGGCTTTGCCTGCGGAACACGTCACTGCGATCTTCGCTCCAATCGATTTCGCGATCTGAATTGCGGCCGTGCCAACCCCACTCGCTCCCGCATGGACAAGAGCCCAGGAGCCAGAGGTGAGGCCGCCTTGGGCCACGAGCGCGTCCCACGCCGTGATAAAGACCTCTGGAATGCCTGCCATCTCTGCATCGGCGACCGACTCAGGAACTGGCATCGCCATGCGTTCGTGAGTGATAACGAGTTCAGCGTTGCACGCCCCCGCCTCAATTCCCATGACTCGATCGCCCATCGACCATTGAGTGACCCGAGATCCGATCGACTCGACGACACCTGCGTACTCAAGACCGAGAATTTCGTGCTCTCGTTTGACGGGGTCTGGGTACGCGCCCTGGCGCTGCAACGTGTCGGCGCGGTTGCAGGCACTGTACGACACTGCGACGCGAATCTCGTCTGGGCCCGGCGTCGGGTCTGCGACCTCTTTCACCACGATGGCGTCGGGTCCTCCGTACTGTTCTACAACTGCTGCTCGCATCTGACGAGTGTCGCCTGCGAAGCACCCCCACGTCAATTGTTCACGACGGTGGGTCGTCAGACAACAACTTGGTCACCTCGCCTGGCGACCGGAATACAACCCGCTGGTAGTGCTGCAGTTCGGCCACGCTCTCCTTGATGTCATCGAGCGCTCGATGAGAATTTGGCTTCCACGGTCGGCGTGCATTTGCCTCGGGATACCAGCGCCGAACAAGTTCTTTGATGCTTGACACATCAACACTCCGGTAGTGGAGGTAGTTCTCGATTTCGGGCAGATAACGAGCGAGAAATCTGCGATCGGTGCCGATCGAGTTGCCACAAAGTGGCACGGTTCCTGCCTCCGGACAGTGCTCTTTAATGAAGTCAAGGGTGAGACGTCCCGCCTCATCGAGACTCAACGTTGATGCTGTGATCTGATTGAGCAGGCCTGACTCGGTGTGCATGTTAGTGACGACCTCGTTCATCTTGTTAAGAACTTCTTCTGGTTGATGAATCACCAGATCAGGGCCCTCTGCGATGATGTTGAGCTCATCATCGGTAATGATCGTCGCAATCTCAACGATGACATCACTCATGTGGTCGAGTCCTGTCATTTCTAGGTCCATCCATACCAGCACGCCCTTGATGTTACGGGGCGTCGACAGTTTTGGGTAGACCGCAGGAGCAGGCGACATTGATCCGGTCGATCTGCCACGATGTAGAGGTGTCTCCGACAACCTTCGCTGAACTCCTCCAAATGGACGGTGTTCATGAAGAGTTGACCCTGCGGTCAACGTTTGGCTTTATGGCATTTCACGGAGGCGGTCTCGAAGCCTTAACCGACATCGTGGCTCGTGAAGCAGCAGCCCAGTCGAATGCGTCGTACTACGCGGTCATTCATCCAGACGGAGACCCCCCTCATCTGCCATCAACGCGTTTTCAACCAGATGAATCTCCCACGATGCGCTCATTTTTTGAACACGTCGATGTCGTCATCACCATCCACGGCTTCGGAAGGCGAGGTCTCTTCTCGTCCCTACTACTCGGGGGTACAAACCGACCGCTAGCCAAACACTTAAGGTCTGTGCTTCAGCCACACTTGCCGGCGTACAACCTCATCGACGACGTCGACGACATCCCCAAATACCTTAGAGGGCTTCACCCCAAGAACCCTGTCAACCTTCCAAAACATGGTGGCGTTCAGATCGAACTCCCTCCACGTGTGAGGGGAACATCACCGATGTGGTGGGACTGGGAGGGGGGCTTGACGCCCCACACGGAAAGTCTTATCGAAGGCTTGGCCGAAGGAGTCCGCTCCTGGCCGCTCACCGGCGACTGATTTGCGGCGAGCACACGACGCTCCGCACTCTGTTGCGACCCTCTAAATCAAAACGAGGTTACGCAATGATGTACGGAGCCAATCCAGAGCAACTCAGACGAACGCTTCACGAACCACGATGTCGGTGATCGCTCAACTGATGTCGACCGTCGATCGCACGATCAGATCAACCACATGGCAGGGCCCAGCACGCCAACGCTTTGAGCAGGAATGGAAAGGTTCGTTCAAACAGACCCTCCATCGTCTCGATGAAGCATTTGGGTCGGCGGGTCGAGACTGTATTGCTCGATCTGAGGAACTACTCAGAGTCGTGGGCGGCTAACCCGCATCTCCAGCACCTCAGTAACTCTCGTACACTTGACTCGTGGCACGAATTGATTTCACTATTGAGCCGTTCGTTGAGGGCCAACCCGGTGCTCATGTGACCGAACCCATCGCGGTACTCGCCTCGCTTGGCATCACCGCTGAGTTTGGAGCCTTCGGCTCAAGTTGTGACGCTGACGAGGAGGACATCCCCAACGTCGTTGCTGCGGTTCTCAAAGCGGCGTTTGCACACGGGGCCACTCGGGTGAATGTTGACGTCGTTGGAGATACCACAACATGAACCCCTCCGACCAACACCCACTGGTCTCCACGATCCGACCTCTGCTCGACGCGATTGGCGCCACTGCAGTCGAGCCGGCCGCCGCTCTGCCGTCAGACATTTCTCTAGAGGCCAATGGCGAGATTGTTGCAGCGGTTCGGCTTCCACAGTTACACGGTGCCCTTGATCGCATGATCGAGTCGGTAGAAAGTGAAATCGGCGGGCGGCTTGCCGACATGTCACGCGAGGACAAACAGCGCGCGGTGAGGCTCCTCGATGAACGAGGCGCCTTCACGCTACGACGAGCCGTCGAAGACCTTGCCGATGCAATGGGAGTGAGCCGGATCACGGTGTACAACTATCTCAATGCAATTCATCGCTGATGCGGCGCGGTGACATGATCGAGGTGGTCGGCTTTGATGCCGACGATACCTTATGGCAATGCCAAGACGGATTCGACGAGGCTGAACGGCTCTTTGTTGACACGGTGAGCCCATATGCCTCGCCAGGAGTTGATCTCGAAGATGCACTTCGTGCCACCGAGCTCGGCAACCTTGCAATATCGGGCTATGGCGTCAAAGCATTTGGCCTTTCGATGATCGAAGCAGCGGTGACCTCGTCGGCGGGCACCGTCCCCTCTCGAGACATTGGCATTCTCGTTGATCACATTCACGACATGCTGCGAGAGCCCGTAAGACTTCTCGATGGCGTCGCTGACGCCCTGCACGCTGTTGCTCAAACCCACCGGGTAGTGATGATCACCAAAGGTGATCTCGTTCACCAAACGCGCAAAGTCCAAACCTCCGGTCTGCATCATGTATTCGAGCACATCAAAATCGTTCTCGAGAAAGATGTGTCGACCTACCGAGCAATTCTCAACGAGTGGGGTATCAACCCATCGACATTTCTTATGGTCGGCAACTCGGTTCGTTCAGACATCCTGCCCGTCGTCGAACTTGGAGGTTTCGGCCTTCATATCCCGTACCACGTCACATGGGACCATGAGGTTGTCGATGCCCCTAAAGGGACCTTCGACACCGTTGCCTCCATCTCAGACGTCGTCGAGTGGCTCGCCACCGAGAACCCGTCCTAAACCGTCACAGCCGCCGAAGTCGGACCTCAGATACGCGATGGTCTAGGCCCTTTCGCACAACGAGCGAGGCTCGATTTCTGGTCGGCATGATGTTCTCGCTGAGGTTCACCCCGTTAATTCGTTGCCAGATTGACTTTGCCATCCCCGCTGCTTCATCGTCGCTGAGGTGCGCATAGTGCGCGAAAAAGCTGTCTTCACGCTGGAACACTGACTCTCTAAACGCTAAGAATCGCTCGACGTACCACTCTTGAATATGTAGTTCATCCGCATCGACATAAATAGAGAAATCGAAGTAGTCGGACACAAATTCTGACTCGTCGCCACCAACCTGCAACACATTGATGCCTTCGACAATGACAATGTCGGGTGACTCGACAACAACCCGTTCGTCAGAAACAATGTCATAAGTGATGTGGTCGTAAACCGGGGCTGATGCTGTCGCTCCACTCTTCACATTGCGCAGAAACTCGATGAGCGCACGGGTGTCATAGCTTTCTGGAAAACCTTTGCGCTCCATGAGGCCGCGGGCTTGAAGTTCTGCGTTCGGATAGAGGAACCCATCGGTGGTCACGAGATCAACCGCTGGATGGTCTGGCCAGCGCGAGAGCAATGCCTGCAAGATTCGACTGAATGTGCTCTTCCCAACAGCAACCGATCCAGCCACTCCAATGACGTAAGGCACCTTCGGTGCGTACGCTCCGAGAAAAGTTGCGGACACTCGGTGTAGATCTTGCACCGCACTCACATAGAGGTTGAGCAGGCGGCTCAACGGGAGATACACGGCAGCGACCTCTTCAAGATCAATCTGCTCGTTGATACCTCGTAGTTGTTCGAGATCGGCCTCAGCCAGCGTCAACGGTGTCGCGGCGCGAAGTGCGGCCCATTCGGCCCTGTCGAATTCGATGTACCCACTTGGCACGGCAGTGACCCTACGCTGGAAATGTGTCGGATCAACAATCGGTGGCCAACAGCGAAGAGCGCCGCCGTCTTGGCTCGTGGTACACGCCTCCGGCACTCATCGAACAGATGCTCGATCTCCTCACCCGCGATGGCTGGCCCATAGGGCCGACATCTGACAAAATGCGAATCCTTGACCCTTCATGCGGCGATGGACGACTGCTCCTCGCAGTGAAGCAACGAGTGCCCAGAAGATGCTCACTCGTCGGCTGCGATGTCAATCCACAGACGCGAGAGAGCAATGAGGCACACGACATCGAATTTGTTGAGGCCAATGGACTCGACATCGACTGGGCTGCGTTTCATAGTGAGCACGGATTCGATCTCGTTATTTCAAACCCACCATTTCTGTCACAGTTATCTGCGTCCACGACTCGCAAAGGTGCAAGCAAGCGGGGTGGAGGCCCATACGCAAATAGCGCAATGGAATTCTGCCTTGCTGGCGTCGAGGCGCTTCGACCAGGTGGCCGCCTTGCAATCGTGCTGCCTCAATCAGTGCTCGCCTCGCGAGATACCGCTGAGTTGAGATCGCGCGTCACGTCGCTTGCGACTCCTGTGACGTCATGGTGGTCATCATCCCCTCAATTTGATGCTGATGTGACCGTGGCGGTTCTCATCTTTGAGCGCCGCAAAGCATCTGTCGTGGGAAGTGACGCTCCCTGGACGTCTGCGATCACTACTGCGCTCGGGATTCCACCGATTCCAACCCTCGACACCTCCGGGGTGGTCAGCGATCGAGCGACCGCTACCGCCAACTTTCGTGACGAGTACTACGCCCTCGTTCCAGCGGTTGCGGATCATTACGACGGTCCACCTCTCGTGACATCTGGTCTCATTGATCCCGGTCTCTGCCTTTGGGGAACGCATCCGGTTCGCTTCGCCCACCAACTCTTTGCGGCTCCGCGAGTTGATGTTGCGCTCCTCACTGGCCGATTCAATGAGTGGGCACACAAAATGTTGCGACCGAAGGTGCTCGTTGCGGCCCAAACCAGAACGATCGAGGCGGTGGCCGACGAAAAGGGCGAATGGCTGCCCGGGGTGCCGGTGACCACCGTGATCCCATCTGAAGTCGATGACCTTCTGCCACTTACCGCAGTCATCAACTCGCCGATCGCCGCGCTCATCGCCTGGCACGAACGGGCCGGTACTGGGCTCTCACCAACCTCGCTGCGCCTTTCTCCCACGTCGATTCTTGAGTTGCCTTGGCCGCAACATCGGTTCAACGTAGAGGTCGTGTCACAACTTGCGCACGGCGAACAACACGCATTCGGCATCGAAATGTGTGCAGCGTTCGGGGTCACCGGAGATGAAGCCGAAATGATTACGGCATGGTGGCGTACCGCCGGTCAACCACGCCGGAAAAGAGCCTCTCCTATAGGCAAGAACCCATCAAGCGTTGATTGACTGTAGGTGTGCGAGGCCATCGATCGATCTTCTGGGTTCGGCTGACTGCCGTCATCGGATTAGCTATCGGAGTCGGTGCGTGTTCAACCGAGCCTGAACTTTCTCTTTCAGACGGCGCACGGGAGGGAAAGACCCTCTACGACAACAACGGTTGCGCAGCATGTCATGGAGCGAACGGTAGTGGTGGGGTCGGCCCGACGTTGGCTGGCCATGCTGGCTCTACGGTTGCGTTGAGCGATGGTTCATCGGTGCTCGCCGATCGCGAGTACCTCGTTGAGTCGATACTTCTTCCCCAGGCACAGCTCGTTGCGGGCTACAACATCAAGATGCCGCAGAACGGTCTGACGGCTGAACAAGCAGACCTCGTCGCACAGTTCATCGAAGAGATGCCATTGCCATGACGCGCCGCTTGCTTGCCGTCTCGTGTGCGGTGTTGGCGATTGCATCCAGCTGTGGCGGTACCCGAGAGTTCTCAGGGTATGTGAGAACTCCCGCGCCATCGTCTCAGGGGATCAGCCTTCCGGTCATCGGTGGGGAGTCGTCGCGCGAACTCGTTGCCAGCAGCGGCAACCTGCTCGCAATCTATTTCGGCTACACGAATTGCCCGGATATCTGCCCAACAACACTTCAAGACCTCACGGTCGCACTTCGCCGTCTCGATGATGCATCTCGCGTCGAGGTCGCAATGGTGACGGTCGATCCTGATCGCGACCTCGCCGTGCTCGACGGTTACGTCAAAAGCTTCATCCCAACTGCGATCGCTCTCGGTACGACCGACGAATCCGAACTAGCCGCGGCCGCTCAACCGTTTGGTGCGAGTTATCTTGTCGAGAATGTGGGCGCCGACATCGAAGTTGCACACTCGACGTCGCTGTATGTTGTCGATGACCAAGGAACCCTGCTACTCACGTGGCCGTTCGGCGTGCCTTCGTCTGATATTTCTGCTGACTTGAACGAACTTCTTGATGGGCGACGGGCGTGAAGCAGCGTGGAGTCGCATTGGCGCTCATTGCTCTCGCCGGAGCAATCATTGCTGTCGTTGTCATTGTCTCCGGCGGCGATGAGCCTGAGTTTCAAACGATCGCCAATTCAGAGGACTCCGATTATGAATACATCATCCCACTTGGGGCTGGTGCAAAGATCGAGGCCGGTGAGTCGATCAATATCATCCCGGCAGAACTCATGGTGCGCGTCGGTGAATCACTCAGAATCATCAACGATGATGACCGTGGACATGTCGTCGGCGTGTTCTTCGTTGGCGCAGGTGAAACACTTTCACAAGAATTCACCAGTACCGGCACTCTCTCCGGTGGTTGCTCTATTCATCCCGGTGGTGAATTCACTCTCCAGGTTCTCGAATGACGTTCAATAAACTTCGGCAACACCGCGTCTGGTGGGCGGTTATTGCAGGGGCAATCTTGACTGCTACGCCTGCTGGATTCGCTCACGCCGACGCGCCTGGGCCCACCGACTATTCATCGGTGATCGTTGAGGTGACCACACCTGAGTCTCTTCCACTTGCAGCTGATGTTGCGATCACGATCGAAGGACACGACTCATTTCTCTCAGTGACTGTTGCACGTGGAACCACCGTCAAGGTCCCCGGATATGAAGGAGAGGAGTACCTCAAGATCGAATCCGATTGCACCGCCTATGAGAACCAGCGCTCGATGTCAACGTGGTACAACAAAGAGCGTTACGGATCAAACGTCCGAGCAGACGTCGTAGATCACGATGCTGCCCCCGAGTGGTTGCAGATTGCTTCGAACTGCACGCTTGCATGGCACGACCATCGTATTCACTACATGTCACCGAAACCGCCAGTCAATGCCAAGCCGGGCGACGTGATCGTTGCTGACTCGATCCCGTTCACCGTCGACGGTATTCCCGTGGCTGTGCGCATCGAAAGTTCTCTGGTTGAGAGACCGTCTCTGCTCGCCCCAATCGTCGCCGCCGCCGGTGCATTACTTCTTGTCGTGGGGGTCATCAGTCGAACATCTGCGGCGCTTCAGAGACTGATGGTGGCGGTATCTCTACTTGGGCTGGTGATCGGCGGCGCTCAGTATCTGTGGGCGGCTCCCGGAACGGGCCCACAACTCACATCGTTTGCGCTCCCATTGTTGGCCACTGTGTTGAGCGGGTCGGCCCTCGTGTTCAATCCACAATCATCGATTCAACGAAATGGGGTGCAACTCATGAGCGGCATCTTCCTTGCGCTTTGGGTGTTGATACGAAAAGCCGTGCTCGATGCGGCCCTGCTACCCACCTCGCTGCCCTATTGGGTCGATCGAGCAGGAACCACTGTAATTGGTATCAGTGCGTGTACTGCTGCCGGTTATGCACTCGTAGAGCTCTGGCAGATTGCGAACGCGAATCGGCCATCGCCTCGTCAGGCGTAGTTAACGGTCGCTCACTTCAATGGTCACCGTGAGGTCAGGGGCTTGGTCAAAGTCAAGGGTGAGGTCGAAGGTTTCGCCAACGACGAGAGATTTAGCGAGATCAATCAGCATGATGTGATAGCCCCCAGGGACGAGTTGCACCAGCGTGCCGGCTGGTAGATCAAGCGCATCCATCTCTTGCATCGACATTGCATCATCATGCATCCCGTCATCACCCAAGTCGTGATCGTGCATCTCATCATCACCCATGTCCATGGCCTTCACGACCTCATGGATCTCGGCGCGAGCAGCGACATCGCTCGACACAGATACCGCCACAAGCAAATCATTATCAACGGAAGTGATGTCGAAGTAGGCCGCCCCCATCGTGACACCTGACGGACTGCTTCGTGCCCACGCATCAGAAACCGTCACGGGGTCACTTCCTCCACACGACGCCAGTATCAACACAAACGAGGAGGCAAAGGCCGCACCAAATTTCATATGCCGAACACTACCGGTCGAACATGAGCGACCATAAAGGTGCTCACCGGTTCCACGGCGCTGTTGGCGACACAGCTCCGTCTCCACCAGTCAGCACTTCAACACCGTCGTCGGTAACCAGCAAGGTGTGCTCAAACTGTGCGGTTCGCTGCCAGTCAGCGGTCACTGCTGTCCATCCGTCATCCCACATTCGGTGACGCCAATCACCAATTGTGATCATCGGCTCGACCGTGAACGTCATGCCCGGCAACATCTCCAGAGTTGACCGAGAGTCGTAATAATGAAGGATCTGGATATCGGTGTGAAATTGCTCGCCAATGCCGTGACCGATGAATGCTTTCACCACTCCGTAGCGACGTTCTTTTGCGTGGTTCTCGATAGCTCGACCGATATCGCTGACCGGTCGGCCCGGTTTGACAGCTTCAATGCCAAGCCAGGTGCATTCTTCGGTCACCCGGATGAGATCACGGCTCGCCTCGTCAACCTCACCAACACAGAAGGTTGCATTGGTGTCGCCGTGCACGCCACCGACAAACCCGGTGACATCAAGGTTCATGATGTCTCCATCACGCATCACCCTTGAATCAGGAATGCCGTGACAAATGACTTCGTTGGCCGATGAACACAAGCTCTTCGGATAGCCGTGGTAGTTAAGCGTGCTCGGGTAGGCACCACGCTCGATGAATAAATCGTGCACGTAGGCATCAACCTCGTCGGTTGTCTTACCGGGCTCAAGAAATTCACCGGCAAGGCGAAGAACCTCGGCTGCGATCTTTCCTGAGTACCGCATGCGATCGATGATTTCAGGGCTTTTCACAAGTGGCTCATCCCAATGCTCAACCACACCAGTATCGGCGTAGGACGGTCGAGGGATCGTGTCTGGAACTGTTCTCATCGGCGAGATTTCACCCGGATGAACTCGACCTTCAGTGTTGCGATGGCATCGCTTGTACTTCCGTCCACTCCCGCACCAACACGGATCGTTTGCCTGAAGAGAGCCCACTGGAGATTGCGTATTCATGACATGACAAGTCTACGAGCAGGTCGTAGCCGTGGCTTACGGAGCGAGTCTCTGGCGAAGCCAGCCGTCACCCGAGCGCACATATTGCACACGATCATGAAGACGACTCGGGCGGCCCTGCCAAAATTCCCATCTCACAGGAATGATGCGCCAGCCACCCCAAAACGGTGGCCGTGTAACTTCACTCGAAGCGAACCGAGCTTCGACGTCAGCAACGAGATTTTCGAGAACCACCCGGCTTTCGATCACCTCTGACTGCGGCGAGGCCCACGCACCGATCTGGGAGCCTCGCGGGCGGCTCGCGAAGTATGCGTCGCTGTCTTCATCAGAAATTCGTTCAACGGTGCCAGTAACTCGAACTTGCCGGTGCAGCGCCAACCAACCGAAGACACCTGTTGCGCTGCTTGAGGAATTGAGTTGCTCGCTTTTTGCCGAATTGAAGTTAGTGAAGAACGTGATACCACCATCAGACACCTCGCGTGCAAGGACAATACGTCCGTCGGGCACGCCGAATGCATCAACCGTGGCAACCGTCATTGCATTCGGTTCCACGAGACTCGCCTCGGCAGCTTCCTCATGCCAACGGTGCCATTGAGCGACCGGGGACGGATCAACATCTGAGGCATCAAGCCCAGCGGTCTCGTACTGCACCCGCCGATTTCGAACCAGATCGTTGTCGTCTGCCATATCAGCCGCCGAGCACGGTGAGGCCGCGCATATATGGCCACAACACCTCAGGAATTGCCACGGTGCCGTCAGCCTGACGATGGGTTTCAAGAATCGCCGCCCACACCCGCGGCACCGCAAGAGCCGAACCGTTCAACGTATGCACGAGAACGGTGCCCTTGACCGGCTTTCCGTCGGCATCTACCTGGCGATACCGGATATCTGCCCGACGGGCTTGGTAATCAGAGAACCATGACACCGATGACACCTCGAGCCACTGCTCGCAACCAGGTGCGTACACCTCGATATCGAATGATCGATGATGGCTTTGACCAAGATCGCCAGTACAAATCTCGATCACTCGATGATGCAAACCGAGTGAAGAAATCATGCGCTCGACTCGCTCCACCATGTCAGACAGAAGACCGGGGGCTTGCTCCGGGTTTGCGAGCGCAAGAATTTCAACCTTGTCAAACTCGTGGGCTCGAAGCATGCCTCGAGTATCTCGCCCTGCAGAGCCCGCCTCTCGACGGAAGCACGGGCTGTATGCCATGAAGCGCGCCGGTAGATCGCCTGCATCAAGAATTTCGCCTCCGTACAGCGACGTAAGTGGTACCTCAGCAGTTGGAATACACCACAGGTCATCTCGCTCGATTGCGTAGGCGTCATCGGCAAACTTCGGCAGCTGCCCAGTCGATGTCAGAGTTGCTGTCGACACCAGCGAAGGGGGGCGGATCTCTTCAAACTCATCGGCGTTGCTGTCGAGCGCGTACTGGCAGAGTGCTCGAGCCATCGTTGCGCCAGCTCCACGCTGCATGGTAAACATCGAGGCCGCAATTTTTGTGGCGCGCTCATTATCGAGAATTCCGAGGGCTTCACCGATCTCCCAATGTGGAACTCGTTGGTGCGCAGCGAAACCATCGATGCCGCCGTCGGGAAGAAATGGTCCATTGACAACCGGATTGTCATCGTCACTCGCACCAGCGGGCACATCGGGATGCGGGACGTTCGGTATGTGCAGCAAAAGATCGTGCATCTTTGCTGAGACTGTTTCGTGCTCGCCCTCGATTCGGCCTACTTCGTCTCCGAGAGCCCGACTTTCTGCTTGTACCGCCTCGGCGTGCTCGACGTTTCCATCACGGCGAAGTTGTCCTACTTCACGAGAGAGTTCATTGATCTTCGCTCGAGCCTCGTCTCGCCGCGCCGTGATCTCTCTCAACTGTTGGTCGAGTTCAAGAAGCTCTTTGACCTGGCCATCGCAAGTCACGTCGCCCCGGCGCGCAAGTGCTAAGCACGTTTCATCAGCGTGTTCTCGGAGCTGGCGAACGTCAATCACGGTGCCGAGGCTACCGCCTAGTCTTCTTCGCGGGCAGGAGCTGTGCGTGCAAACGCCGCTTCTACATCGGCGGTCGTCAGCGGCCCCTCGTCAGCCTCTTCAGGCGTGTTGGAGGAGTTTCGCCGGTAGTCGTGACTATTGCGGAATTGCTTTGCGTATTGGATGAAGTAGCCAATGATGAGCGCCCACAAGAACATGCCCGCCATTGTTTTCATGATCGCCCCAGCGAGTTGCTGGTCTTCTGCGAGCGAGAGACCCCAGAGTCGAACCGGACGGGCGTACGCCTCGTACACCGCAGATTCTGCAAAGGTGAGAAAGGCAGCTGGAATCGTTGGAATGATCGATTGTGCGAAGAGATAAATGCCTTTGCCCAATGGACCGAGCTGGAATTCACGTATCGGACCAACCACGGGCATCCACATCAACAGCGCTGACGCAACGACCAGGACGTGAAGCAGGTAGTGCAGAGCCCCATTCCAGTACCCGTCGCCAACCGACGCATTCACCAGCGATGGCATGTGGGTGAGCAGTGTTGCACCATTGAAAAGCAATGCTGCGATGACAGGGCGAGTGAGGAAGCGCATCGCTCGATACGTCGAACCCGATCCGATGAGCACGCGCATCAGCCAGGCGGGGGTTGCGAGCAGAGCGAGCGGTGGGAGCCAGAACGACAGCGCCATGTGCTGCACCATGTGCACCGAATAGAGGTAATCCTCGCTGATGTCGTGGATCGGCCAGTCACTTGAAACCCACAGCACCGTGATGGCCGCCACAAACGACACGACGTGTGAACGGCTCAGAGCTGATTCGCCAGGCGCCACGGCTTTCGGCCCGATGACACGCACTGTGTAGATGTAGGCGATCGTCAGAAAGCTAGTGAGGAGCCACACCTCAGGGTGTGGGACAAACTTCCACGGATCAGTAGCGATGTCGACCTGCGCCAACATCATGTCAACCACACCTCAGCTCTGGAAGAAATGCAGGGTTGCCAAGAACACTGCATAACAACCGACAGCGAGAACAAGCCCGATATAAAACATCAAACTGAACAGCTTTGAGTCGAATTTCAGGTGCATGAAGTAGAGCAACACCATGAAGAATTTGACCGCCATCAAAATGAGCAAGCCAGGCAGGAATGCTGCACCCAACTGATCTTGGGTGTAGCTGAAGACGACCTCGACAGCGGTAACGACCGCGAGGAATATAGCGATCTTGATATAACCCAGATCGGTTAAGCCGTGGTCGGCATGTTCATCGCCGTGGGTGTCGTGCTGTTCTGTGACGGTGCTCATGTCAACTCGATTCTTATCAGGCCGGGATCAGGTAGACAAGGGTGAAGATGAGGATCCACACCACGTCAACGAAGTGCCAGTAGAGGCCAAAGAGTTCGACGGTCTCTTTCTTGTCACCGACGACTTTGTTCTTTGAAATCATTCCAACCAACGACATCAACATGATGATGCCGACGCTCACGTGAACACCGTGGAAGCCGGTGAGGGTGTAGAAACTCGATGAGAAGAGACTGGTCGTGAAACCGAGGCCCTCGCGATAGAAGGTGGTGAACTCGTAAACCTGACCAGCGACGAATAGTGCGCCGAGTAGAGCCGTCACCGACAGCCATACCTTGGTATTTCGGTCATCGTCGCGTACGGCCGACGACACTGCGAGCACCATCGTGAGAGACGACATCAGCAACACGAAACTCGACGCTGATGTGAACGGAATGTCCCACACCTGGTCAGGCCCAAGGTTTTCTGAGTGGCGTCCGCGGTACAGCATGTACGTCGAGATGAGGCCTCCGAACAGCAAACACTCTGAACCGAGGAACATCCACATTGCCAGCTTGTTGTTCGACAAGCCGGTCGATGAGTAATGGCCTCCGTGATCGACGTGTTCGTCGGCGTGAACTGCGGTATCAGCCATGAGCGGCAACCTCCATCGCTGTGCCGGTTGGCGGATCGTAATCATCTTCTGGCGCAGTGTGAGGCTCAAGACCCCATCCGTAGAACGAGACCAGACCAAGTACGGCCCCTCCGATGAGAAGGAACACGTTGTAGATCACACCGTAAGCCATGATCGGAAGGCTGAAGGCCAGAAGAATTGGCCAGTACGACGGTGACGGCAAATGAATGTGCCCGTCAGCGTTGTTCTCTTCTTCAGCGACAACCTCTTCAGCTGTAGCGATCTGATGGAACTCGTGATGGCCATCTGAACCACGGTCTTCATACTTCCGGTGGAAGAACTCATCGAGGTGACCCACCTGAGGCAGGCGATCGAAGTTGTGTTCTTTCGGCGGGTTCGTCGTGATCCATTCGAGGCTGCGGGCATCCCATGGGTCGAGAGGAGCTTTTTCGGTGCCTTTTCGATGTGAAACATAAATGTTCACGAAGAACAGCAAGATTCCGAGAGCCAAGACGAATGATCCGATTGAGGCAATGAGGTTCCAGAAACCGATGTTGAAGAAGCCGTCACCGGCACGGTTCTCCGTCCATACATACATACGGCGTGGCTGACCTTGAAGACCAACAATATGCATCGGTCCGAAGGTGAGGTTCATGCCAATGATCGTGAGCCAGAAATTGACTCGTCCCAGACGCTCGTTGAGCATCTTTCCGAACATCTTCGGCCACCAGTAGTACATGCCTGCAAACAACCCGAGCACGGCACCACCAAAGATGACGTAGTGGAAGTGAGCGACGATGTAATACGTGTCGGTTTGCTGAGTGTCAGATGGTGCAACCGAGTGCGTGACACCGGAGAGACCACCGATGGTGAACTGCACGATGACGCCAACGGAGTACAGCATCGGCACAGTGAATCGCAATTTTCCGCCCCACATGGTGAGGGTCCAGTTGACGATCTTCACACCGGTCGGAATCGCGATTGCCATGGTTGCGACCGAGAAGGCTGCAACCGAAATCGGGCCGAGACCCGAGGCAAACATGTGGTGAGCCCAGACGCCCCAACCGACAAAGCCGATAGCTGCGCCCGAGAACACGACGAGCGGGTAACCGAACAGAGGCTTCTTTGAGAAGACCGGAAGGATTTCGGAGACGATGCCGAAACTTGGCAAAACAAGGATGTACACCTCGGGGTGACCGAAGATCCAGAACAGGTGCTGCCAGAGCAGTGGGTCGGCTCCAGCCTCGACGCTGAAGAACGTCGCATCGAAACTGCGCTGGAACATCAACATGAACAGTGCAACGGTGATCACTGGGATTGCGAAGAGCAAGAGGAACTGCACAACCAACACCATCCAGGTAAAGATCGGGAGCTTCATCAGGCTCATGCCCGGTGCCCGCATGTTGATGACGGTGACGATGAGGTTGATCGCTCCGGTTAGGGAGGCGACACCGGTGATCTGCAAGCCGAGTCCCCAGAAGTCAACGCCGTTTGACGGAGAGAACGCTACCGATGAGTTTGGTGCGTACATAAACCATCCACCGTCGGCACCGCCGCCCAAGAACCATGAGGTGTTGAGGAACAGTCCACCAAAGAGGAACGCCCAGAATCCGAACGCATTGATGCGGGGGAATGCAACGTCGCGTGCACCAATCTGCAGAGGAACAAAATAGTTCGCAAACGCTGCAGCCATTGGCATGACGAAGAGGAACACCATGGTTGTGGCGTGCATCGTGAACATCTGGTTGTACTTGTCTGCCGAGAGCACTGTGCCGTTAGGGCCTGCGAGCTGCAAACGAATGAGCATCGCCTCAATGCCGCCGACAACGAAGAAGAACATGGCGACAACGCCATACATGATGCCGAGCTTTTTGTGATCGATGGTGAAGAGCCACGACTTCCAACCGGTCGTTTCAACGGGACGGCGGAACACACCGTAAGAAGATTCAGGGGTCGCTACCGAAGGGGTTGTCTCGTCAACGACTTCGACTGCATCTGAAGGGCGTTCAATGATTGCCATCAGTTACTCACTTCCGCTCAAGGAGGTAGGCGATTAGTTGGTCAATTTGGTCTTCGCTCAGACCGAGATACGGCATACCACGAACCTTGCCGTCACTCTGTTCCAGCATCGCTGGATCGGCATACATCGGCTTCTTCGCTGGAGCATTCCGCAACCATTCGCGAAGGTCGATCTCGTTGAGGCAGTCTTGTGACACACCTGCGAGGTACTTGTCGCCAAACTCTCCAGGGCTTGACTCCCACACATCGGTGCGGCACTCGGGGGTGAGAAGATCCCACGTTGCTCCAGCGAAGGTATTGCGACCCAAGAAGTTGGTGAGGTTTGGCGCAGCACCTGAGTAGACAAATTGATCTGGATACGAGACCACAAGATTGCCATTACCTGGATCGACCAGCCCGTTGACCTGGTGGCATCGCGAGCACTGGGCAATGAAGGTTGTCTCGCCTTCGGCCGCAAGGCTGCCTTCGGCTGGGGCCTGATACGGCTCAAGTTCGTTATCAATCCACTGCTGGAAATGAGCCGACTCAAGAACGACAGTCTCCATGCGCATGTTTGCGTGCGACAGGCCGCAGAACTCAGTGCACTGACCGGCGTAAATGCCTGGTGTGTCAGATTCGAGGCGGAGGAAGTGCACACGGCCTGGGACCATGTCGCGCTTGCCGTTCAAACGAGGAATCCAATAACTGTGGATGACGTCACGACTGGTGCCTCGCAACAACACCTTCGTGTCTGCGGGAATCACCAACTGGCCAGACGTAATAATCGGGCTTGCCGCAACTTCTGACGGGGCGTAGCCACAAATCGTGCCGTCGGCACCAACCTCGTAGTCGTACTCCCACCACCACTGCTGACCTGTCACGTTGATAACACATTCGGTGTCATCGGTGTCGTTCAATGCCATCACGACACCCACTGTTGGGATTGCAATCGCAGTCAGAATGACCGCCGGAATCGCAATGAACAGGTATTCAAGCCATGCCTTGCCATGGGCCTGATCGGGGATTGCTTGGCCACGATCTCGATACTTGACGACGCAAAACGCAATGAACGCCATCACAATGACGCCGACAACGCCGGCCGTGAGGAAGATTGGCCACTGCAGATCTTGGATCTTTTGAGCGTTTGGACCGGCCGGTTTCCAGGTGTCTTGAGGGGCATCGGATGCGCATCCGGCGAGCACGGTGGTCGCCACTACTCCTGCAACCGTCGTCGCTACTCTGAAGCCGCGAGAACTCATATTCTCAAGACTAGAAGTCGCGTGTTCAGAATTACAGATGGTGCGATAGTGAACCTTCTCGTGACTCATGGCACAATCACCTCAATCCGGTCGTCAAGCCCAGCGACCACGAATGCGTAGCCACCTAACTCTTCAACTACGGGGTCAAAACTTGGCGCCGAGTAGTTCACGGTAAGCAGTTGTACGCCACCTTCTTCGACGAGCGCCGTGCAGATTCGTGCGGGGGAACCATCGACGTTAGCCATCTCTGCGATGAAGCGCCGAGGCTCAGATGTTTCGTTGCGGAACAAAATGTTGTTCGCATTTGAACGGGGCAACTGAATTACTCCGCTCTGCACCATATTGAGGCCCGGTCGTGTATACGACAGCCCGTTTTCGTCAAGCGTGACTTCGGCTGATGAATTTGCCTTGCCTGCAACGGTCTGACTTGCGTGCTCGTCGGCTGAGATCTCTTTCTCGCCACACTTATCATTTGCGGCGTAATAGGCCGTGGTTTTGTGCTCTTTGATTTCGCGTTCGCCGTTGAATCCGGCGACAGCACCACCGGCGAGCAGTACCGCGCTCACAACGGCAAAGAGCCCGAACATTCGGGGAGCCGACATTGAACGAGCACGGCTGATCACCGCTCCCGCAACGAGCACAATCGTCGCAACGATCGAGAACGCAATGATGGTGGACGCTTTCGTCGGAACGCCGAGCATCACCCGACTGAACATAAAGACGATAAGACCGAGCCCAATCGCTGCGGCAACCGGCATCTCTGCGGTGTACGCAAGGCGGCCACGTACCTCACGGTTATGCACTTCATCGGATGAGGCACTTTCTGCCCAGCCCTGCAACAGCCACTCAGCAGATGCTGCTAGCACAACGACCAGACCTGTAATAGTCAGCACTTCGTGAATGACAACTCCGAGAGCGATCAGAGCGCCACCAACTGCAACAACGAGCGGCCAGACCGATGAACCTGGGCGAGGTGCTGCGGCAGCCGACCCAGAGAACTGTGAGACATCGTCTGACGCAACGTTCGCATCGCGAATAAACGCATTAATACCGGCGATAAAGATGAGCCCGGTGGTGAGTGACACCAAACCGACCGTGCCCATGATGCCGCCGACAAGAATGCCGTACAGCAACGTTCCAACGAGGGAAACCCCGCTCGCTCCAAAGAGAAGTTTTGAACCGGTGGTGAACATCAGATCTCTGACCTCACTTCGTGACGTAGACGACAAACCACACCGCTGCATAGGCCACAGCGGCGAAGTACCAATACAAAGCATTCGCCGAGACAATCTCGGACTGCCAGTCGCGACCGCCAAGCGTGCGGAAGGCTGCGACCACAGTAAAGATGAGCCCCGCAATCACGATCGCCATCATCGTGCCGGTGAGGGCGTAGAACAGGGCGCCGTAGATTCCGTCGGCAATCTCGACTTCCATTTGGCTGTAGACAAACGCTTGAGCGTTGACGAAGGCCAAACCGAGAATAATGACAACTGACAGAGCAAGTCCGGTGTGCCCACGGTCTTGCCGGCGGGCTGCGTAGACCGCCCACTGGGCAAAGAAACAAAGCCCGAAGAGCGTGATCAACATGACGTTCGTCGCAACCTCGGGGATGATGTAATTCATCGGGAACCGCTCACCAGCATCGACAGCGTGCTGACGCTCAAGAAGCCAAACGGCGAGCATTCCACCGATGAGAGTGGTGCCGGCGAGCCCCGCGAGAGCGGACCCAACAAGCAGTTGGCGGCGAGGTGCTGGTGCAGGACCGGATGGTAGAGCGAGCGTCACGAGGGGCTCCCTTCTGGAAGTTGGTCGAGTTCGGGCTCTGCTGATCGAACGGTGGCAAGAGCTTCGTAGTTGTCGGCTGGAGCCGGGCATGCAGTTGACCATTCGAGGGTGTGAGCACACCACGGGTTGTTGGTTCCGTCAGATGTTCCGCCACGGGTCGCACCGACGAAGGCGAGACCGGTAAGAGCCATCAATGCGTACCCAATGAGGGTCAACGTCGAGAACAGAGAGCTATCTGAATCGGCAAGACCAGCGATCACACCAGGAACTCCGGCAAGAACCACACCGAGAGCGCCGAGAAGAGCCAGAGGAAGAACTTTTTTCTCGTCAGGCTTAGTGCCGGAAAATTTTGGAGCCCAAAACACGAGGCCACCCAACGTTCCGAGAGCGGCAGCCAGACAGATCAACGCAACCGTGCCTTCGACCGCTGCGGTTCCGCTCAATTCGAGATCAACAATCTGGGTGAGCACACCGACCCCAGCACCAAGAAGGAGAAGAAGGATCGAAAGAAGCCCGAACAGCAATGGGCTAAGAATTCGAGGCTTTGGCGCACCGGAGCCATCAGGTTTCGCAACAAGCAACGAGGTGAGCAACGTGATTGCGATACCGAGCAATGGAAGACCAACAAAGAACGCCATCACGACAAGCGACTTCACGACATCTTGGCCTGATTCGGAGAAGTCAACCGGGAACGCCTTTTGCATGGTGACGCCGGCAAATGATGCGACTCCGACCAAGGCTGCACCGGTGAACACCAACTGGCGCATGGGGTGCCGTCGGCTCATTGAAACGGGCAGCAACTCAGCGAAGACCCCCAGCGCCGGAATCGCAAAGATGTACACGACCGGGGCGGTGAAGAATCTCGGAAGCCAATCGGCAAGGCCATCTGCGGCACCGAACGCAAGGGCTGAATTCCGGTGGTCAACAAATAGGTAAATAATGAGACCGACCACTACTGGCGCAGTGATGATGAGTGCCAACGACTGAACCAACGCCGTCCATGTCAAGAACGGGACACGACGCATCGTGACCCCGGGGGCACGAGAGGTAAGGATGGTCGTCGCAACGCTGATCGCTGAGGCGATGACACCGAACATCATGAGGGCCATCGCCGCGAGGAACAGATCAACCATGTCACTATCTGCGCCGCCGATGCCCCCACCGTTGACGATGGCAACGATGGTCAACACCGCTCCTGCAAGCCACATATAGAAACCCGTGAGGGCGAGACGAGCAAATGCAATCGCTCGAGCACCAACCTGTATCGGTGCGACCGCAATGCTGAGACCGAGGGTCAACGGCAGCGCCACCATCAACGCAAGACCAAAGTGATGCAGTTGAGTGAGCTGATCGAGTTGTTGAGCGTTGAATGCTCCGAGATCGGCAACTGACTCAAGCGACCGGATCACCGCAATCACCGACACTGCGATCATTCCGAGGATTCCGAACCCTGTAAACAGGCGCCCAATCTTCTTGTGGTCGGTAGATGTAACCCAATCGACAGTTGCCCCAACAGCGGTACCAATACGACCGTCAGAAAGGAGCGCTGAACCCGCTCCTGCTCCGGTTCCCGATTGTTCCAACGTCGTCATCTCAGATCTGACTCACTTCTGCTTCAGTCGCGCCCGCGCGAGCACACTTCTTTCGAAACTACCGTCGCCCAGACTACCTCGGTGAGGGCCTCGCAACCGAAATTCCCACTGTTGCGTCAACGACGTCAATTACAGCAACACGTCGATTGTCAATGCAGCAAACAGCAGAGTGATGTAAGTGATCGAGAAACCAAAAAGACGCATCGAGGCAGACTCGGAAGGATTTCTGCCGAGACGGATCGTTCCAGCAAGAAACGCTGCCCCCAGTGCGCCAGCCGAGACGAGATAAACAACGCCAAGGTTCGATGACACCAAAGCGACGAGCACACTCGACGCCACCAGCGCAACCGTGTGAGCAATCATCTGCACATGGGCAGCCCGGAAAGGGACGATCGCCGGCAGCATCGGCACGTTTGCCGAGCGGTAATCGTCGGCATAACGAAGTGCAAGCGCCCAGAAATGTGGTGGCGTCCAAAAGAAGATGACAGCGAAGAGCACAACTGGCTCCCACGTCAGGCCATTGGTCACTGCGGCCCATCCGACGAGAACAGGAACTGCGCCGGCTGCGCCACCGATGACTATGTTTTGCCTACTCGTCCGCTTGAGCCACAAGGTATACACACCGACGTAAAACACCGTTGCAGAGAGCGCGAGGAGAGCCGATAACAGGTTTGCCGACGCCCACAACACCGCAACGGCAGCCGACTCGAGAACAAGCGCAAAGATCAATGCCTCTTTCGGCTTAACGACACCGGTCACGAGCGGCCGATGACGAGTGCGTTCCATGAGCGCGTCAATGTCGCGATCGACGTACATGTTGATGGTGTTTGCCCCACCCGCTGCGAGAGCGCCGCCGATGAGCGTGAGGATCACCAATGTTGTTGACGGCCATCCGTTCTGAGCCAGCACCATCGTGGGCACGGTTGTTATAAGGAGAAGTTCAATGATTCGAGGCTTTGTTAATGCAACGAACGCGCCGACTCGACTTCGAGGTTCACGGCTCCCGTGAACAACTCCACCGGAGGCCACGCGTGAGGGCACGAGGGGGCGACTGCCGATGGACATAGACCTCATCGTACGACCGAGCCGATGTGCTGACCAACGCCATCCGGCAGACTGTGTGGTGTGACATATTCGTTGTTACCTATTTCGGCGTCATCCGACACAATCACTGCGCCCGACACCGATGTCACTGAACGGGTCGAGCACGACCGCGAGTGGATTGTCATCGTGTGGAACGATCCGGTGAATTTGATGAGTTACGTCACCTATGTGTTGCAAAAACTTTTCGGCTACTCCACCGAGAAAGCGACCGAGCTCATGCTTGCGGTTCACCACGAAGGTCGCGCAAACGTCGCAAGCGGAAATCGAGAACAGTGCGAGATGCATGTGTTCCGACTCCATGAACACGGCCTCTGGGCAACTCTTGAAGAGGCTGGGTGATGGCATTTAGACGTAAACCACCGGTCGAGCGACTCGATGACGACTCATGGATTGTTCGTCTCCAAGCCGATGAACGAGAAGTGCTCTCCCACATCATGAACCAACTCGATGAACTCGTCGAGAACGCGCAGACAGGTAGCGAGAGTGCGCTTGTCGACAGGTTGTTTCCGCCTGCATTTACCCATCACGATGCTCAACACGAGCAACTCGATGAGGAGTACCAGCGCCTCATGCGTGATGAGCTAATCACCGCTCGGCGCACGGCGATTTCTGAGGTGCTCAGCACATTTGATTCGGCAGAGGGTGGCGACATCACGATGAGCCATGGGCAACTCACCGCATTTCTTCAAACGTTGAATGCCCTTCGAGTCACGTTGGCAAGCGCTCTGGGCATCGTCGACGATGACTCTGCGGCAGACGCCGATGACGAATCAGATGCAAGCCCTGAACAACACCTCTATGTGTGGTCAGGCTGGATGTTGGAGTGGGTCGTCGGCGCTCTTGCGGAAACACTCCCTCGTGAGGGTGGAACGTCGTGAAGAGGGTGCTAACGTGACGGCGCCTTCAACGAGATGAGGCCAAGCCCCCATCGTCTAGCGGCCTAGGACATCACCCTTTCAAGGTGACGGCACGGGTTCGAATCCCGTTGGGGGTGCTAGATATAAATAGAACTCCTGGTCCCGTGGTGAAGTTGGAGTTCACGCCGGCCTGTCAAGCCGGAGGTCGCGGGTTCGAGTCCCGTCGGGACCGCTCGGGGCTGCCACTTGGCGGCCTCGTTGCGTATGTGGTGCGCATCCCGTTCCATGTCGCACTCGGTCGAGTAGCTCAGTTGGCAGAGCGTCCGCCTGAAAAGCGGAAGGTCACCGGATCGACGCCGGTCTCGACCACCACAGGCGCCTGCGGGCGCCTGTTGTCGTTATTTGGCCTCCCACCTTGACGGAATGATGGCCGATCAGCGCAGCGTTTCGTGCCGACTTGTGTGGACGTTCTCAAGAGCGATGGTGATGGTTGACTACGTGCCGGGGTCAAAACCAAGGTCGGTAGCGGTGAGAAGCGGGCGATATTCGACACCTTCCGCCGCACAAAGGTCAGCGCACGTCGTTCCTCGATCGACGATCACACTTGCGAGCACCACCGATGCCCCAAACGCTCGAACAACCTCAACCGCCTCAAGCAAACTTGTACCTCGTGTTGTGGTGTCTTCAACGATGACAACGCGATCATCGGGAAGCAATGCGCCAGCGAGTCGGCCGGTGACTCCATGATCTTTGGCTTCTTTACGAACGCTGAAACTCCTCAGCATTCGTCCTTTCGTTGCCGCAACGGCTGCAACGCCAAAGGCAACAGGGTCAGCACCCATCGTCAGACCACCAATAGCTGTGGCATCTGAGGGAAGAATGTCGAGCAACGCCTCTGCGACCAAGACGATTCCATCTGGCCGGCAGGCAGTCTGCTTGGTGTCAAGAAACCAAGAACTCTTCGCTCCACTCTTCAGTGTGAACTCGCCGCGTTTTACCGAGTGCGTCAGCACGTGCTCCCGTAACGCAGCGCCGGTTGAGGAGAGCTCGGGAAGTTGTGTCACATCTCCGAGGTTACGTGTCTTCGCCTCAACCTCTATGTTCGGGTTGTGACAACAACCGCTCTCACCCCGTATCGCATCTTTACTGAACCTCAGCAGGGCGCCACCTACGACGACCTGCTCGCCGTGGCGTTACGTGCCGAGTCGCTTGGCTTCGGTGCATTCTTTCGTTCTGACCACTACCTCAAAATGGGTTCCGTCAGTGGTGAGCCAGGCCCGAGCGACGCATGGGTGACGCTCGGTGGGCTTGCGCGAGACACGACAACAATTCGACTTGGCACACTGGTGACCGCCGCCACCTTCCGACACCCGGGGCCGCTCGCTATTTCGGTGGCGAACGTTGACCAAATGTCGGGAGGACGGGTTGAACTCGGTCTTGGTGCGGGCTGGTACGAGGCTGAACACTCGGCATACGGAATTCCATTTCCGGCTCTTGGCGAGCGATTCGATCGCTTCACCGAGCAACTCGTAATCATCGATGGGATGTGGCAAACCCCCGCTGGTGAAACCTTTTCATACTCCGGTGATCACTGGTCACTCACCGACTCGCCGGCTCTTCCCAAGCCTGTGCAATCGGGTGGTATACCGATCATTATCGGCGGCCGGGGTGCAAAAAGAACTCCAGCATTGACAGCTGCATACGCAGCTGAGTTCAATATGCCGTTCACCGACCTCTCAACGTTCGCTGCGCAAACAGCAGTCGTCAGGGGTGCTTGTGAAGCGATCGGTCGGTCACCCAACGACCTTGCGTGGTCAGCTGCGCTCGTCGCCTGTGTGGGGAGCACCGAAGATGAATTCACTCGTCGAGCAGAAGCAATCGGCCGAGAGCCTGACGAATTACGACAGAACGGCGCTGCCGGGTCGACAGAGCAATTCATCGACACGATCGAGAAATGGCGTGAAGCGGGGGCGGAGCGGATCTACCTCCAGATTCTCGATCTTTCCGATCTTGACCACCTCGATCTCATCGCATCGTTGCTCGGGTAGCGGCCCCGGCCCTCAGCTCGGACCGACGTACTCTGTTTCACACATCTGCATTTCCTACAGCACGACGACAGTTTTACGACGATGGTTTCGCACGGGTATCACGTAGTAGCACCTCTTGAGCCACCGTTGCGACGTGTTCACCCTCTTGGGTGAACACGTGACCGACCGCAAGACCGCGTGATGCAGTGAAGTGATGACAGGTGAAATCGTGGAGGTGCCAGATGTCTGATCGCATCGGGCGATGGAACCAAATCGTGTGGTCGAGGCTGACACCTTTCCAGTGTTCGCGCTCAACCCCCGTGCCTTCGATAGCAGCCGCTCGAACGGTGTCGGTCGCAAGATCATCTGAGGTATATGCGAGCCAACATTGGTGCATGAGTTCTGCATCTGAAGAGACAGAATTCACTAGGTCGTAGTCATTGACTTTTATCCATGCACAGACCCGGCCAGCACCAGTTCGAACTGCACCGTCAACGGCTTCTTCGGGCACGAAACATCGGTCAAAACGACGAGTGAACGAACTTTCCTCCAAGGATTCTGGCCCAGGAACACGGGGCATCTCAACCGTTTGCAGGTCGGTCGCAGCGTGCGATCGCTGAAACGAACACTCGGCATTGAGAATTGCGCCAATTGCTTGCCGAGCAACAACTCGTCGGGTGAGGAACGAACGCCCATTTCTGATGCGGTCAACCTCATAGCGAATTGGTTCGAGGTGGTCACCTGGACGGATGAAATACGCGCGAATCGAATGGGGCCGAAATTCAGGTTCCGCTGTCAACGTCGCCGCACGTAAGGCCTGAGCAACAATCTGGCCACCATAGAGGCCACCCCACGGGTACTTCGGGCCAGTCCCGACAAACGTGTCGGGACCGTGCGGGGTGAGTTCGAACATTGCTCCATTCAACCAATATTCAGACTGAACTCCCGTCTCAACCTAGAAGGCACAAGGCATCAATGCCTCTCCATTCACAAGCCCTTGGTCAAAGGGCATCAAGATGAGCAAACGTTGCAGCTACATGCTGAAGTGATGATCGAAGGTCGAACGCCGCATCGAGATCGATTGTGGGTTGACGAGATGACACTTCTGGGTCAGCAGCGAGTTCGTCGCGGAAGGGGATGCCTTGTTCCCACGCACTCATTGCATTGCGTTGAACAATCCGATAGGCGTCGTCGCGTGTGAGACCCGAAGCCACCAACGCAAGTAAGACCGGTTGCGAAAACACAACTCCATGACTTGAGTGGAGATTCTGCTCCATGCGTGCGGCATCCACTTCAAGGCGTTCAATAAGCCGACGAAGCCGTCTCAACATGTAATGCACGAGCATTGATGAATCAGGCAAGATCACGCGTTCGACACTCGAATGCGAAATATCTCGCTCGTGCCAAAGCGCAACGTCCTGCAAACCGGCTAACAGATTCGATCGGACCACACGCGACAGCCCAGAGATCGTCTCAGCCGAGATGGGGTTCCTTTTGTGCGGCATCGCCGAAGAGCCCTTTTGGCCAGGAGCGAAACCTTCTCGCACCTCGCTCACCTCGGTTCGCTGCAAATGTCGCAACTCGACGGCAACGAGTTCACAACTTGATGCGATCGATGCACACGCCCACAGAAACTCGGCATGACGATCACGGGCAACGACCTGTGTGGCGGGAACCGGTTTGAGTTCGAGGGCCTGCCCCACATGAGCCTCCACCTCAGGAGGAACATTCGAGTACGTTCCAACCGCTCCCGACAACTTCATCACGGCAATCGCATCACGAGCGGCCCGAAGTCGATGGCGATCTCGGTCAAACTGCAACGCCCACAACGCAACCTTCGCTCCAAACGTTGTCGGCTCCGCATGAACACCATGAGTTCGACCGATCATCACCGTTTCACGGTGGGTCTTCGCAGTCGTCACAAGTTGATCGATGAGTTCATCAATTGCAGAAAGCAAAAGATCTGCGGCGTCACGCATCGCCCAGCACAAACCGGTGTCGACAACATCGGTGGATGTCAGACCGTAATGGATCCAGGGTCCGGCGGTACCGCCGATCGCCTCTTGCACGACATCGACGAACGCGGCGACGTCGTGCTGGGTGATTTCTTCGCGAGCCATAACTGATGCCACGAAACCCTCATCGACGGTCGGGGCGGATGACCGGCAGGCCACGGCATCGTCGTGGGGAACAATTCCGAGAGTCGCATGCGCCTCGGTTGCCAGCAACTCGACCTCAAGCCAACGGCCTATTCGCGATACGTCAGACCACACCAGAGCCATCTCGGGAGTCTGATACCGGTCGATCATGACGAAGAACCCCACAGCACATAATCGTCTCGCTCAGCGCCAACGCCGATGATGCGCACCGGCACACCAACTTGTTCCTCAATAAGCCTGATCAGCGCCTGAGCCTGCGGTGGAAGATCTGCGGGCATTCGTACTGCAGTGGAATCAGACTGCCAGCCCTCAAGATCGACATACACCGGCTCAGCACGCTCGAGAACTTCTGGCAGATCTGGGTAGTTCTCAACATCGTTGCCATCGATTCGATAGCCGACGCAGACACGAATGGTCTCAAAAGTGTCGAGCACATCAAGTTTTGTCACCGCAAGCTCAGTCAGGCTGTTGAGACGCACTGCGTGTCGTAACATGACGCAGTCAAGCCAGCCGGCTCGACGGCGCCGCCCCGTGACCGTTCCAAACTCACGTCCGATATCAACAAGTCGATCACCTAACTCATCGGTCAGTTCGGAAGGAAATGGGCCGGCTCCGACTCGGGTTGTGTAACTCTTCGAAATACCGACAACCCGATCGATGTTGCGCGGACCGATTCCTGTTCCGGCACACGCACCACCGGCAGTCGGGTTGGATGAGGTGACATACGGGTACGTTCCGTGGTCGAGATCAAGGAATGTTGCCTGCGCGCCTTCGAGCAAAATTGGTGAACCTGCGGCAAGTTCATCATGAAGGAAATTCACGGTGTCGCACAGATACGGCTGTAACCGAAGGCCAAGCTCGGTGAATGTCGCAACCGTCTCATCAACGTTCACCGCCTCGCCGCCCGCTTGAGTAATGAGGACGTTCTCTGCCTCACATCGCTCTCGAACTGCAGCGGAGAACGAATCAATATCGGCAACTGCCCCGGCGAGAATTCCGACTCGACGGGCCTTATCGGCGTAAGCCGGCCCAATACCTTTCAAGGTTGTTCCAATCTTGTTATCGCCGCGGCCTTCCTCGGCGAGCGCATCATGACTCTGATGCCACGGGAAGATGAGATGGGCTCGTGTCGACACCTGCAACTTGTCGCAGTTGATTCCTCGGGCGGTCAACATATCGATCTCGTTGAACAGCGTTGGCAGATCGACGACCACACCGTTCGCAATGACTGGCGTGACGGTGTCGTAAAACACGCCTGATGGCGTGAGTTGCAGCGCGTACTTTTCATCGCCAACGACAACGGTGTGACCTGCATTGTGACCACCTTGATAGCGGGCGACCACTGGGTGCTCTTTCGCCAATAGATCGATGACTTTGGCTTTGCCTTCGTCACCCCACTGGGCGCCGACGACGACGGTGACAGGCATGCGTACGCTCCTTTACTGCCCGGACGGAACGTACTCTGATCGTAGTCGTTGATTCACACGACCACTCGCGATGGGAGCGAACTACTTCGAGTCAACCGGATCAGGCTGCTCGCGGAGTTTCACCGGGCCTTTGCTGTGTCGACGGGTTCCGATGTTGAGAGTTTCAACGAACACAGAAAACGCCATTGCTGCGTATATGTAGCCCTTCGGGATGTGCTCACCGAATCCTTCAACAACCAGGGTAAATCCAATGAGAAGCAGAAATGCGAGAGCCAACATCTTCACCGATGGGTGGCGGTTGACGAAGGAATAAATCGGGCCCGACGCGGCCAGCATGATGATGACTGCCGTCACGATCGAAATGACCATCACCGGGATGTACTCCGTCATGCCCACTGCGGTAAACACCGAGTCAAGCGAAAACACCACATCGAGCAACATGACCTGTGCAATGACTGCACCAAATGTCAACACAGCCTTCGAACCATGGGCGTCGTCTTCACCTTCGAGTTTGTGGTGAATTTCTTTCGTTGCTTTGTAAATGAGAAACACACCACCAGCCAACAAGATGAGTTCTTTGCCAGAAAAACTGAAATCGCGACTCAACAACGTGAATCCGAGCAGCTCATCCTTCAACGAGATGATCCACCCAACGCTGAACAGCAGCAAAAGACGCATTCCTCCCGCTGCAAGCAGACCGATCTGGCGAGCCCGATCTTGCTGATCTGCAGGCAATTTGGCTGCCAGAATCGAGATGAAAATGACGTTGTCAACGCCAAGAACAATTTCCAACACAAGGAGTGCAACGAGAGCACTCCATGCCGAGGGGTCGCTCAGCCAACTCATGAGTAAAGGTTAGGTCGCTCCGTCAACAAGTCGTGAGTTTGTTCGTGAGAATCTGTTGAACCAGCGAGGTCTATCCAGCGGTGTATGCCATCGCCCCATCGATGCGAATCGTTGCCCCGCTGGTGTAGCTCGACGCATCGCTTGCGAGATAGAGCGCAGCGCCGACGATTTCATGGGCTTCACCGCCTCGCTGCAACGGAATCTCTGTTTTTGCTCGATCATTGAACGCGTCAAGGTCCCACGCTTTTGAAATATCGGTGAGAAATGGCCCGGGCATGATGACATTGCAGCGAACCTTCGGCGCAAAAGCTCGCGCCATGCCCGAGGTCATCGCATCAAGCGCAGCTTTCGCTCCGGCGTACACCAATTCGTGTGGTGTCGGCGCGACCGCTGCAATCGACGACACGTTGATAATTGATCCTCCCGCACCCTCAGCCATCCGAGTACCAATGAGCGATGCAAGTCGAAACGGTCCTTTGAAATTTACGCCGACAACTTTGTCGAATAGCTCCTCGCTCACTTCCGGGAGCGACGGGTAGAGCGGCGACATGCCGGCGTTGTTGACGAGCACGTCACAGCGTCCAAATTCTGCGTACACGAGTTCCGCTAGCTGATCAGCCTGCTCCCATTTGCCAGCGTGGAACGCAGAGGCAACCGCACGGCGACCGGTCTGTTCAGTCACCTCATGCGCGAGTTCTTCGCACGCGTCAAGTTTGCGGCTGGCAATCACCACGTCTGCGCCGTGCTCCGCAAACGCAAGCACCATTTCACGACCGAGTCCTCGACTACCACCGGTTACGAGAGCAACCTTCCCACTGAGATCAAACCGATCATCCATTACCGCCTCCAATGCTCGCTAGTGGTGACTTCACCGTAATCGCACGCCATTCAAAACCTCGTGGTGAGGAATGCCAGGGCGCTCCCGGGCGTTATACAAATCGTGACCACAGCAGAAACTGACCGCACGACACCTCCTTCAGGAAAGGGCGCTCGGGTCATATTCGACGTGCATCGTGACGTTGCTCTCGAACCTGATGTGGCATGGGAGGCACTCATCGATTGGGCCGCCCACAGCGACTGGGTGCCGCTCACCCACGTCAATGTCGACGCTTCGAACCCCAACGTCTTTACTGCATGGTCAGGGCCAGGCGCTTCAGGTTGGGGGCGCCGTCTCGCCCTTGAAGATCGCATGGAGGCCGTCGTTGTCGACTACGAGGGTGGCTACGGCCGCTGTGTCGTGCACAAACTCGGCCCATCGCTCAAAGGCGTAGCTGAACTCACCGTTTCACCGGGTGAGGTCGCAGGGACGACGTCCATTCATTGGCATGAAAACGTGACGGTTCGTCGGCTTCCACGATTTGCGAGTTCGCTCACCGGAACCATCAGCGCGGCTCTGTTCGGCTGGGCGCTCGGACGCATGGAGAAGTGCGCCCGTAAGCAACACTGAAACAGTGCAGCGTCACCAGACTCTGCACCACTCAGTAAGGAGTTCACACATGGTTACGGTGATCGGCGTCGACGAGTTCGGCGGACCCGAGAAGTTGAAAGCGTTTGATATTCCTGCCCAACCCGTGGGGAGTGGTCACGTTCGAGTTGATGTCGCTGCGGCGGCAGTGAGCCCCACCGACACCATTCATCGCTCAGGTGGTCGGGCAGAACTCTTAGAGCAAGATCCACCTCCCTATGTGCCTGGCATGGATATCGCTGGTGTGATTAACGAGATCGGCGAGGGAGTCGACCATGTCGCAGTTGGCGACGCGGTAATGGGAATAGTTGCCCCCACGGCCTCACACGGCGGATATTCGTCATCGATTGTGCTTCCGGCACGTTCTGTTGCGCGCGCACCGAAGGGGTCATCTGCAGTCGAGGCATGCACTCTTCCGATGAACGGGCTTACAGCTCAGTACGCGCTCGATCTTCTCGATCTTCCGAAGGGTGCAACTCTTGCCATCACGGGAGCTGCTGGGGCGTTCGGTGGCTACATGGTGCAACTCGGTGTGCATCGGGGGTTACGGGTTATCGCAGATTCGTCTGCGGCCGATGAAGACCTTGTCCGCTCACTCGGTGCCCACGAGGTCATTCGCCGGGGTGATGACATTGCCGACCGCATTCGTGCCCTCGTGCCCGACGGCGTTGACGGTCTCGCTGATGGTTCCATCCAAAATGAACTCCTCTTGCCGGCAGTGCGAGACGGCGGCGGCTTTGCGACTGTTCGCGGCTTTCAGGGCCCAAGTGAGCGGGGCATCACCTTGCATCAGGTATGGGTTCGCGAATACAAAACAGAACTCGAAAAACTTGACGAGCTGCGTGCGCTCGCTGAGAGCGGCAGTGTCACCCTTCGAGTTGCCGCAACCTTCCCCGCTGATCAAGCATCTGAAGCTCACCGAGTGCTCGAAGCCGGCGGAACTCGAGGCCGCTGCGTCATCACATTCTGAGATGGCAAACCTCTCGGCTCGCGACGCCTGGCTTGCGACTCAGAACCACGATGGTTCACCACATCTTGTTCCGATCTGGTTTGTGGCGACGCGAGCTGATTCGATGTGGATTGCGACGGGGCGTCACAGCACCAAGGTCACGAACATTGCAAAGAACAGCGGAGTCTCAATTGGTGTCCCAGCCGAGGGCGACCGGAATGGAGATGCGGTGGCAATTGGCACCGCCACTCTTCACGACGGGGCCCCAACCGATGTGCTCGAGATGTTTGGTGCAAAATATCAGTGGTACCCGGGGCTGGGTCCAGACCCCGATGTTGGCGAATTGATCTTCATCAAAATCACCCCACATCGTTGGATGATGGGATCTTCAACGCCAAACGAGTAGACACTCTCTGTGACCAAGGACCGGCTCGACGCCCAACAGACATTTGCCTCGGTCGCACCGTGGCTCTTTGTGTTCTTGTGGAGCACCGGGTTCATCGTTGCCCGCTATGCGACGAATGATGCGGACCCGATGGCCTTTCTCTCAGCACGGCTCATTGTTGCGTCACTCATCCTCGCGGCCATTGCGCATCTGTCGAATGCGCCTCGGCCGACTGCACATGAATCGAGATGGTCCATCGTGGTGGGTCTCGGAATTCATGCGACATACCTCGGTGGTGTCTTCATTGCGATTGACCTTGGTTTGCCTTCCGGTGTTGGCGCTCTTGTTGTCGGCCTCCACCCGGTGATCACCGCGGTGGCTGGCGGGGCAATGCTCGGCGAGCATCTGAATTTCCGTCAATGGGGCGGTGTCATTCTTGGCTTCACCGGTGTTGTTCTCGTCGTCATTAACCGCCTTACCGATGACACGCTCAACCTTCCGGTTCGCGCCGTGATTGCGGTGTCACTCGCCACCCTTGGTATGTCGATCGGCACGCTCATTCAGCGTCAACGCTGTGCTGCAACTCCACTGCTGTGGGGCTCAGCAATTCAATATGCAAGTTCGGCAATTGCGCTCGTCGTTCTTGCCGTGCTGTCGGGCCAGACCAAGTTGTCATTCACTTCGAGCACGATCTGGTCGCTGGTGTGGTCGATTGGTGTGCTCTCGATTGCTGCTGTGCTCACCATGTTGTGGCTCCTTCAACATCGTGCTGCAGCGAGCGTGTCGAGTTTGTTCTTCCTCGTGCCGGCGCTGTCCGCTATCGAAGCAGCGGTGCTATTTGACGAGCAGCTCAACGTCACGACGGTTGCGGGCTTTGCCACGGCGATCGTTGGGGTTGCACTCGTCACCCGAACAGCTTCACGAACCCCGAACGATTAGGCGACTGCGGCGAGGGCGGCAGCGACAATTGAGTGTCCGCGAGCATCACCCAAGAGACCCTCGTCCATCCGGTTCATCACATATGCAACGGTCATCTCATTGTCTAGATCATTCGCGATCATCGAGCCCCCATAACCACACCAAAAGCAGACGCGGCGATCGGGAAGATATGGAGTTGTCTCGTTTGGTAGCCCATACCCCAGCCCAAATGTGACAGGAATCTGCAACACGAGGTCAAAGCCGTCGGCCTGCACTCTAAAAATTTCTTCAACCGCCTCTTGGGACATCACCCGGGTGTCACCGATCTTTCCCATCGTGGAGATCACGCTCTGAGCCTGAGCAACACTTCGTGCATTTCCGTGGCCGTTTGCGGCCGGGATGTCAGCCGCCCGCCATTCAGGCAATGCTGCATATTTGGCGAGGATGAGTGGCCCGGTGAAGGTCTTGATTGCAGGATGTTCACGACCGAGGGCACGAAGCTCTCCAGAAGGTGGTGGCGGCGGCGTCAACGTTGCGACTCGTCCGAAGTCATCTTTTGAGAGACCGATGTGAAAGTCAATGTCGAATGGTTCGGCAATTTCTTTGCGGAAAAACTCGCCGAGCTTCATGCCGGTGATTCTTCGCACAACCTCACCCACAAGGTGTCCTTGGTTCATTGCGTGATAACCCGATTGTGTTCCGGGTTCCCACCAGGGTGCCTGGGAAGCGAGTTTCTCGGTACTGAGTTCCCAGTCGAACACCTCGTCAAGAGTGATTGGTTTCTCCCATCCCGAGACGCCTGAGGTGTGGCCGAGAAACTGGCGAACTCGCACCTGCTCTTTGCCATTTTGAGCAAACTCTGGCCAGTACGTGCTCACCGGAGCATCAACGTCGAGCAAACCTCGATCGACGAGCACTAAGGCGCTCAACGCCATCATCGTCTTCGTGGTCGACCAGACATTCACGATCGTGTCGTGCTGCCATGGGGTTGCATCGTTCGCAGCCACTGAACCACCCCATAGATCGACAACAAGCTCTCCGCCCAACATGACTGCGACGCTCGCACCGGTGTCGGCACCTGAGTCAAGGTTGTTCTGCAGAAGTTGATAAACGGCCTCAAAGCGCGTGTCGCACACCCCCTGTATTTCTGCCACTCCATTCCCCTCTCATCGAGTGATAAACCTGAAACGTAACAGGTTCGATCTGCGTGGTTTATCGGAAAGAGTCGATGATGAGGGTGAGCAGCGGAGCGACCACAAGAGCGGGGAGCATGTCGGCAACACGAACTTCTTTCAGTTGCAGCAGCCGAATGCCAATCCCCAGCAAGAGCACCCCGCCGGCCGCTGTCATGGCGGCAATGAGTGAATCGGGCATAAAGCTTCCGAACACGACACCACAGATGGTCAGCGCACCCTGAACGACGGCAACCGTGAGTGCTGAAAACATCACACCAAACCCGAGCGAAGCCGCAAACGCCATTGCCGCAAAGAGGTCGAGTGATGACTTTAAGACGAGTTGGTCGATTCCTGTTCCCAGCCCGTCACTGAGTGATCCGAGAATGGTGAGCGGTCCGACACAAAACAGCAGTGACGCGCTCACATAGCCCTCAATAAATCGGGCTCGATCATCGCTACCTGTCTCACCACCGAATTTTGTTTGCAGGCGCCCGCCGATGTTGTTGAGACGATCTTCAACACGAACCAGTGACCCGAGGATGCCCCCGAGAACAACGGCGCCGAGCACCACGATGAGAGTCCAATCGGCGCCAACGGCATCAGCAAATGCGCGATCTCCAATCGCCCCTATGTTCAATGCGCCAACGACAAGCGTGATGAGCCCGAGACCGTTGGTTGTCGTTTCGCGCGTGCGTTCAGAAAATCGATTGCCGATCAACATTCCGACGGTCGCTCCAACGAGGACCGCAACGATGTTGATCATCGTTCCAAGGCCGGTCATGGCAAACGCTTACAGTCCGAATCGATACAGGTTGGTCTCATAAGGCTCGAAGCCGAGCCGTTGATAGAGGCGATTTGCCGCTTCGCGCGAAGACCTACTCGTGAGGCTCACGTTCTTCGCTCCCCGCTGCCGAGACTCATCGATCGCTGCAACATTGAGCGCCTCACCAACACCAAGCCCCCGGGCTGATTCATCGACAACGACGTCTTCAATCCACGCCTTCAGACCGGTTGGGATTCGATAGAACGCAAGCGTCAAACTCCCCACCACAGACCGCGCATCATCGTCGCCGTCGAGCTCAGCGATGAACAGCACCGAATTGGGATTATCGATGATCGACAACAATTCGGCTGCCGTTGGCGGAGGTGATGATGACGACAGCTGCGGAATAAGACGAGAAAACGCCTCAACAAGCCCATCATCGACTTCGGTCGCCGCTTTTACAGAGATTGACACCTCGATAACGGTATCTGACATCTCACGCCAGCGGTAGCCTCTGTATTGCCATGGAATCCAACACCAGACATATCCGCTGGCAGGCTGAACCCGAGCTCACCAATCCGGTCATCGTCGTTGCCTTCACCGGCTGGAATGATGCCGGTGATGCTGCATCGACCGCTGTTCGAACTCTCATTGAAACAAGCGGGGCAAACGCACTTGCTGATATCGACCCCGAGGCCTTCACTGATTTCGCGACTGTACGACCTCACGTTCGTCTCGATGAGCAACAGCGTCGCAACATCGTGTGGCCTACCGTCGGCGTATGGTCCGCGTCGCTTCCAGGTTCTGATGTCATTTTCGTGCTCGGGCCAGAGCCTGCACTGCGTTGGAAAACCTTTGCAAGTCAGGTTGTTGGTATCGCTGAGAAGTACTCAAGCCCGCTTGTGATCAGTCTCGGAGCGCTGCTTGCGGATGTTCCGCACACCCGCCCAGTGCACGTATTTGGTAGCGCTGCCGATGATGACCAAGTTTCCAGGGTCGATCTAGAGCGCTCTCGCTACGAGGGGCCAACCGGAATAGTCGGAGTCGTTCCGCATGCCCACACCAGCGCTGGATTTTCCGGTGCGTCATTATGGGCTGCCGTTCCCGGTTATGCCGCCCAGGTACCGTCACCGAAAGCGGCGGTCGCTCTCATCGAAAAAGCGAGCGGCATGATGGGAACCCCGGCGCCAACGGGTGGCCTTAACGCCGATATTGATGATTACGACGCCCGTATCGAAGCCCTCATTTCTGATGACGACGACCTCGTGATACACATCGAGCAACTTGAATCGATTGTCGACGACATCAATGACGATGAAGATTCGAGTGGTCCAATCGACCTCTCCGAATCAGATGATCTCCTCAACGAGGTCGAACAGTTCCTTCGCGAACGCGATAACGAGAACTAGTTACGAATCAGCTCGCCACACCGGTGAGCGAGGCGAATCAAAGCCTGCTTCCACCGGCTCACCTCGTATTGCGGCGAATGCCATCGGACCCCACCACTGGGCGCCCGCTGTGACCTCAGGAAGAGCGTCCTCACTGAACCAACCGACATCGCTTGTCTCGAGCGGATGTCCCTCCAACGTGCCGCCGGTAGCCCGACAATGAAAGAGCAGCATGTACATTCCGAACCGTGAAAATCCCATTCGCTGGCCGTCGATCACCGATAGCAAACGCACCGGCTCACAGATAATTCCCGTTTCTTCTTCGACCTCTTTCACCGCTACCTCTGACGGTGAATATCCCACGTCCGCCCAACCTGTCGGGTAAAGCCACACTCCAGACTCTCGTCGCTGCACCAGCAAGATGTCGCCGTCATCATTGCCAACGACGGCACCGATCGCAATCTTTGGAGTGACGTATCCCGGTACACCCTCTCCCACGTTGTCGAGCCACTCTTGAACAAAATGGTCGGTTTCTCGAGTCGTCTCGATTCCCTCGGCAAGATGGTGAGCGGCCGCTTTGATATCAGCGGCGACGTGAAGCACTTCCTCATAACGCTCGCGTTCATACAGGCTGGCTGTAAAGCCCATACCGGTTCGAGCGATCGCCGAAAGGGTATCGCTCCATCGAACGAGGTCGCGTGGATCAGGAACCGATGACGTCATTCATCGACAACCTAGCCGTCACCGCACGACATGCAGAACCGCTCGTTGAACTTCGGTCCTGTGGAACTCGTCTGTCAGAGGGGTTCCGCGTCGAGTGCGAACGTAAAACGTGTCGACAACTTCCATTCCGATTGTTTGCATCGTTGCATGCCGAATGTCGAGATCGAGTTCGGCCAACGCTTTCGTAATTCGATGCAACACGCCCAGGGTTGACTCACAGTGCACCTCGATGACCGTCGCAGTCGACGATGCCTCGTCATCAAAGATGACCGTCGGCTCGCTCAGTACTTTCGCCTGCGTTGCTCGGCGCCGGCGCTGATGTTTCACCCGTTCCGCCAACCTCGCTTCGAGAGCTAGTTCACCTCGGAGCGCGCGGTGCAGGTCGTCGAGAACGGGTTGCCACTCGACGCCAGTTTTCGGTCGAATGATGAGAACCTGAGACGCTGCCATTGCTTGAACGCCTGGCTGCGCTTCGTCGGAGTGCGCTCGCGCACCTGTGACATCAATCCCGTGCAACGCAAGCACACCGGCAACCTTGCTGAAGGCGCCCGGGACGTCAGGGGTCACCACCGTCAACCTGTCGTGCCCCTGTTCCTCGCTCAACAAGACAGATGTTTCGCCCGTCGCCATTCGCTCTAGAGTTGCGGCAGCTGGAAACAGCTGCCACGTCGCGTCCGAAACATCACCGCCGCCCAGCACGTGTTCAACCCGGCTCACAAGATCGTTGACCAGCCCCTCTTTCCACGAACCCCACGCTGATGGCCCCGTCGCTTTTGAATCACTTTCGGTGAGGGCGTGTAACAGCTCGAGTCGCTGCGCGTCACCAACCTGGCTCGCAACCAAAGCGATGGTCGCAGGGTCGCTGAGGTCGCGACGCATTGCCACATCAGGAAGTAAGAGATGGTGTTCCACCATCGAAACAATGACGTCAGTGTCTGGTTGGGAGAGCCCAAGTCGCGGACCAATCGATGTTTTCACAAGGTCCATCCCGACATCGGTGTGGTCTCCTGGCAACCCTTTCCCAATGTCGTGGAGCAACGCTCCGAGCACCAGCAAATCGGGACGCTGGACACGTTCCGCGAGTTGTGCGGAGTTTGCTGCGGCTTCCCACAGGTGTCGGTCAACGGTGAACCGGTGATACGCGTTGCGTTGTGGCTTAGCTCGCACTGGCGCCCATTCTGGGAATATGCGCTCAATGAGCGAGTACTGATCGAGGCTTTCCAGCACTGGAATCGCACGATGGCCCTCGAGGAGGAGAGCCACGAGTTCGTCGACAGCTCCTGGGGGCCAGCGATCAGGCCAGTCTGGCATCTCGTGAACGAACCGCTGGAGGGTGTGGCGACCAATTCGATGGCCTGATCGTGCGGATGCTTGAGCGACTCTCAGCACGATGGTCGGGTCATGAGCCAGATCGACATCATCGTCGACTTCAACGTCACCCTCGACGATGTTGATACCTGGTGCCAGTCGAACTGGTCGCCCGTCGCCAACGCGTCCATGACGAGACCAGGTTTCATCAGAGACCCAAGCGATGGTACGCGCCGCAGCAGAAATCTCCGACATCATCTCATCGGCGTCTGCAAACCCAGCGATCTCAGCGACTGCATCCTGATCTTCTAAGCGAAGCACTTCTCCGCGTCGAGCGGTTGATCGATGAAGCCCGACCCGCGCTCGAAGAAGCGTTTCATAACTGCCGTCGAGAATGTCGAGGTCTGCTGGGGGAATCGCTAGCCCTGCTGCGTGAGCCCACCATAAGGAATGCACATCGCGAAGGCCTCCATGACCACTCTTGATATCGGGTTCCAAGGTGTAGGCGACCTCGCCTGCCGACGCTTGGCGTTTTTCGGAAGCTTCACGTATCTCGGCGAGCCACTTCTTCCGGTGCCGCCGCCAGGCAACCTGTGCTTGGTCAATCACCTGCCTCGCCATTCGTTCGTCGCCGGCAAGAAATCGTCCGGTGACGAGACTTGAGGCCGTGTCAATGTCAGATTTTGCGAGAGCCTCTTGTTCATCAGCCCTTCGCACTGCATGCCCGAGAGCGATTCCCGCATCCCAAATGGGGTACCACATTGCTGAGGCAAGGGCTTCCACACGCTCGGGTTTGCTGCGATGGATGACCAGTACATCGAGGTCGCTGAACGGGGCAAGTTCACCCCGGCCGTAGCCTCCGACTGCAATTAACGCGATTTTTGGTGATTTCGGGTGTTGCTCCCGTGCAGCATCAAACAGTTTGATGAGCCATCGATCTGTCGCATCTGAGAGTGCTCGGCAAAAGTCACGTCCGGTGAGTGGTGACGATGAGATGAGGCGATTGCGTGCAGTGGGAGAGATCCGCCTCGTCATATGCGACAGGGTAGATGCAATCTCAGCCGACCGTCGCCGTCAGCGAAGGCCTTCTTCTCGACGACGCATCAAAATTGTTGCGGCTTTCCAGGCACCCCATTTCAATCCTGGTTCGTGTAGCCGTTCGTCGATATCGCTCCACGTTGCAGGGGCCATCCCGAAGATGTCGCCGGGATTCGCGTTGCGTGCGAACTCGTCTCTAGGCACTGGTTGTGCGCCAAGGTATGACAAGACATCGCTCGGCTCAGAGAGCGCATCTCTGATCAGCGCCAAGGGGTTTGACCGCTGGTCGTCAGGATCGGTCTCAAGGAGTCGGTCAAGGTCGCGAAGCAACCGTGAGGAGACCACATCAGCAGCCTCGTGCACGCTTACAGCTGCGGCATCAGTGGAAACATCCTGCTGTTCAAGCACTCTCAGCATCCTCGCCGCCAGCCAATGGGGGATGCACACATGCAACATCTGCTTCAGGTCGTCAACCGGGGACGGCGTTTCACCCATCGTTCTCTTCTATCGTAACGTCATGGTCTTTCGCACGAGTCGCCGAGCTGTCGCGCAATTTGTGCTCACCACAGGCCTCTTCGCAGTCGTCGCAACATCGTGTGGAACACCATCAGCTTCGAGCCCTGACCTCACGGTGAATCTTCCTACGACGACCGTTGGTGTTCAACAATCTGGGGACGGTGTTGTTCGGATAGCCGCATTTTTGCCGTCGACCGGGCCGGGTGCACAAATTGGCACTCCGATGAACGACGCAGTTCGTCTCGCCGTGAGCGATATCAACGCAGCTGGAGGGGTGCTCGGAGGACCGATCGAGGTTGACTTTGTCGATGAGTCGACGTCGAACGACCTCGACATCGTCTTGCAATCAGACGTCGACGCAATCGTTGGTCCGGCATCGTCGCTCAACGCTCTCAGCATGCTGAATAGCAGCGTGGAGTCAGGGGTGCTGTCGTGTTCACCGACGGCAACAGCGCTACTGCTCGACCGATTTCCAGATGCGAATCTCTTCTTTCGCACGGTTGGCAGTGACAGCCTGCAAATGGCGGCACTTGCCCGGACGGCTGCCCGAACCGGTGGCGGCTCACTCACGATCGTGTATCTCGACGACCCCTACGGTCGGGGCCTTGCGGCCGCGTTGGAAACCGCCGTGGAAAGTCGGCCGAGCCTGACGCTGAGTTCAGTCGTGCCATTCTCGGGCGCTGACCCTGATCTTGATGATGATGCTCTTCAAATCGTTGAGACCGGTTCACGTATAATTGCCGTACTTGGTGACACCGCTGATGGTGCTCGGATGCTGGCAGCAATCGATAAGGCCCTTCCGAACAACCTCGAACGTTCTCCCCCGTTCGTAGTGGTCAATGACAGCCTTCGTGATGCCACCGACGTCATCGCAACTATCTCTAACCGGCTTCGAGAACAGATAACTGGTGTGGCGGCCCGAGCACTCGTCACGACGGTTGATGCACCTACCGGCTACTTCTCAACGAACGCCTATGACTGTGTCGTACTCATCGCTCTCGCAGCTCGACAAGCCGGAACTGATGCGCCAAGAGCGATTGCCAATCAGATGGCCTCTGTGTCGTCAGGTGGACGTTTGTGCTCCACTTATGCAGACTGCGCCGCGCTTATCGATCAAGGCCTGCAGATCGACTACAACGGCCGGTCGGGTGCAGTTGATTTATCGTCAACAGGCGATCTCAGCAGGGCATGGTTTCGAGAGTTCAGATTTGACGAATCTGGTCGTGAGTACATCTTCAACGACGTGGGCATCGAAATCTCGTCGTGAATGGCCGCCACCGGCAGACCGAATGTGCTCAGATCAGATCTTCGATTGGTGCGAGGTAGCCCACGAAAAAGTCTCCGAACTCTCCGTAAATCGCCGAGCCCTTGTCGAATCGCATGGTGTACACGACATCTTTGATGATCTCGAGACTGACGCCGAACAGCGTGACACCCCACTCGTAAGAGTCAAGACCGGTTGACGCAGTAACGAGCTGCACGATTTTTCCGGCGAAGGCTCGACCGCTTTTCCCGTGCTCCATCATCATTTCTGTGCGCTGATCGAATGGAGTTGCGTACCAGTTGGCATGGCCCTCGCGCCGCTTGCTCATCGGGTAGAAGCAGAACGCAGGCTTGCCCTCGGGAGGGAGTTGCGGATAGAGCCGGTCACGTAAGGCTTCTTCTGGAAGGCCTTTGGCGTACTCGCTGACCTCGGTGATGCTTAGGTAGCTGTCACGTATGTTGAGACCGGCTCGCTGCATGTTGATTTGCAGCGAGTGAAGCACGGCCATGTTGTTGCTGATGGCCATCACCCCGATGTCGGCCTTGTGACCGAGCATTGCTGCCGTGATCACTTGGCAATCCGCTGAGGTCGCATCGGCGATGGCGGATGTCAGCGCAGCGCGATCAACTTTCGCAGTTGGTGAACAAAAGAGGTGAAGAACGCAGACGCCGGTGTCCATTTGCATGGTGTTGAGGCTATCGACGAACCAGTGAGGCGAAGGCCGCTGCGATCCGATACGCGGCGCCGGTGTCGACCTCGAGAAAGAGCGAAGGCTCAATGAGTTCAATCTCAGAAATCACAGGCCCATCATCGGTGGGCAGCATGTCGATACGGGCATACGCCGTTTCAGGAAGCAGTGCCAGCACTCGATCACACAATGCCAACTCACTCTCACTCGGCGTGTGGGCGCTAATGACCTCAAGCACGTGACCATCACTTGACCACTGAACGTCGCCGGTGAGGATCGCTTCTTTATGAAAGGAGTGGCTCAGCACACCAACTGCGGTGACGAGTCCGACTTCTCCGTGAGTATCGATGTTGGTCAGATACGGCTGGATGAGAGGGGTTTCACCAGATTCGATAAGGGCGCGCAGGTAGTTGAGTGCCGCCTCATGCTGTCCGGTGAAGCGCTGTACCCCATGCGACCCCGCTCCGACCGACGGCTTTACAACGATGTCGCTGCCGATCTCGGCCAGTTGGCGGTGCGACATGTGTTCGTTGCGATCAACGACTGTCGTTGGAACGACCGGTAGGCCTTTTGCGGCAACATCGGCGAGATAACGCTTGTCACTGTTCCACCGGATGAGCTCTGGAGGATTCCACAGTTGGGTTTGCTGTGAAACCCGTGTCAACCATTGATCGAACTCTTCGCGCCGGCGATGGTAATCCCATGTCGATCGAATGATCGCCGCGTCAAAGTTCGACCATGCAATGTCGTCGTCCCAGGCAACGACCTCTGCGTTGATGTTGAGTTGTTGAAGCGCTGAGACGAGCGGTAGGAGATCGGAGTCTGGGTGAGAAAGTTCTGATGCGCTGACGAGGGCGATGTTCTTCGCATCCATCTCAATCACGTCAGATGGCTGCAGGTTGGTCTCGAGAATGCGTCAGCCGCCAGCCACAGCCGGGATGATGCTCACGGTCACGCCATCTGCCACCGGGGTGGAAAGCCCTTCGAGATACCGAACATCGTCGTCATCAACAAAAATGTTCACGAACTTGCGCAAGTCGCCACTCTCATCGAGGAGCCGATCTGCGAACCCAGGGTGCGCGCTCTCAAGCGCTGTGATGACATCTGAGAGGGCACCGGCTGCGACCTCAACTTGCTTTTCACCACCTGACAGCGGGCGGAGGGTGGTTGGAATACGAACGGTTACAGCCATGGCAAAACTCTACCGAACTAGTCGGATTTCAACACCTTGTGCTCATGTAGGTTGTCGGTGTGCGAATACTTGCCGCCGTCGACAAATTTCGTGGCACCGCAACTGCCCACGAGGTCGCATCCGCTATCGGTGATGCATGCTGGGATCTCGGGCATGAGGTCGTCGAGTTACCTCTCGCTGATGGAGGCGAGGGACTCCTCGAAGTATTTGGTGGGGCAAACCGACATCATCGGGTGACAGGGCCTCTCGGGACGCCACTCGATGCTGGATGGCGACTCAACGGCCGCACCGCCATTATCGAAATGGCGCAGGCCGCCGGGCTAGAACTTGCCGGTGGCGCCGATGCGAACCGTCCGCTCGATGCAACAACTGCTGGGGTCGGAGAGCTCATCCTCCATGCAATCGCAGGAGGCGCTCGTCGAATCATTGTTGGTCTCGGCGGGTCTGCCACAACCGATGGAGGGCTCGGGGCGGTGCAGGCCATCGGTTCTCCCGGTCGTCTCAAGGGCATTGATCTTCGAATCGCGTGCGATGTCACGACAACCTTCGTCGACGCGGCCCGAGTGTTTAGTCCACAAAAAGGGGCAACGCCTTCTCACGTCGATCTTCTCACCGGTCGACTTCAACGTCTCGCACAGGTGTACGAAACCGATTACGGAGTCAATGTCAGTGAGATGTCGGGCTCAGGTGCTGCCGGCGGTCTCGCTGGTGGACTTGTCGCGCTGGGCGGCGTCATCGAACCTGGTTTTGATCTCGTCGCAGATGAGGTCGGTCTGTTCGATGCCATTGAGCACACCGACATGGTCATTACGGGTGAGGGGCACCTCGATGCACAAAGCTTCGAGGGCAAAGTGGTTGGCGGTGTCTCTCGCATCGCAAGCGAGCATGACATTCCGGTGGCGGTCATCTGCGGATTCGCTGACGATGATGTTGCCGACCGTCTTCCGACGTATTCGTTAACCGAGCGCTACGGTCTTGACGTAGCGACATCACAGACGAGACGACTCATAACCGAGACGTCGAGAGAGATACTCTCAACGTCTACCGCCGACTAACTCGTCAGCCCGAGGTTCCCGCTTCGACCTCGGTCACTGCTGCCGGTACGAGCTCTTCGAGCGTGCGACCCGCTTTATCAAGACCGAGCATGACGAGCACGCCAGCTCCATCAAGTGAACCTGTTTGCGTCGGGGCCGGGGTTTGCACAGGCGCAATTGACGACACGCCACCCATCGATACCGCTACAGATTCTGCTACCGCTTGCGCAGCTGGAATCCCTGCGTCGTAATACACGACGGTGAGTTCGAGGCGGCCACCGATCGACGACGACGCATTTGTTGGCGAGCCGACCGAATACCCGGCTGCGGAGAGTTGATCACTTAAGAGCCCTGCAGATCCGCTCACGCCGTTTGCGTTCGCAACGATGACTGAAGCACCTTCTGTCACTGGGCCAGCGACGCTAGTAGTGGTCTCGATAACAACTGTGGTCGAGGTGAACGAGGCATCGATCGCAACAGTGGTTTCCACTGCGGTTGTTGCGACCGGCCCGCCGAGCACTGCGTCGCCGCTTGACGAAATCGATCGCAAGATAAGGAATCCGACAACAACTGCGATTACCGAAAGAACGATCGCAAGTCCGCCGGCTACCTGTGCGGGCTCGTTTCGAGGAACCCGCCTCGGTACGCCGCCGCTTGAGTCTCTCGAAGCGCTCATTTCGACATTCCCTCCGATGCATCGGTGCCGGTTCCTAGTCTTTCACGACGCCGGATCACCCGTTGACGCTCAAGTCGACGAACAAGAAGTTCATCGTGTTCGAGAGCCTCCGGGAGTTCCAACAACTCGTTCAACTCACCATGGTACTCATCAACTGAACACTGGAATCGCGCCCGAATTGCTCGTTCGCGAGTGTCGTCAAGCGTCCACCATGTGCGTTCAAACTCAAGTATGGCTCGCTGACGATCTGTGATCACCTCACAAGGATTACCGCTCAGAGGGTGCAGTTACAAGCACCATCTAAAAGCTTCTGATATTCGGTATGAATTATCCTCTCCAAACGTGTCTGACAAACCATTCATCGTCGGAGTCGCCGGAGGTACTTCATCTGGAAAAACCACGATCGCTGAGCGCCTCGCCGACTCAATGGGTGCTCATGAACTTGCTCTCGTCAAACTTGACTCGTATTACATTTCACGGACCGAACAGCCGATGGAGGAACGGGCCGCAGCAAATTACGACCACCCTTCAGCCTTTGATTGGGATCTGCTCAACCAGCACCTCAACGAACTGCTGAACTGGCGTCCAGCGCCTGTCCCGACGTACGACTACACCATCCACGACCGAACCGACATCGTTGATGTTGTCCAACCTGCCCGAATTGTGGTCGTTGAGGGAATTCTCGTGCTATGGAACACCGAACTGCGTAACCAGTTCGACCTAAAAGTGTTTGTCGACACTCCCGCCGACCTCAGGTTCATCCGACGTCTCGAACGCGATGTTGTCGAGCGTGGAAGAACTCAAGAGAGCATCATTTCTCAGTATCTCGCGACCGTTCGGCCAAGCCACGAAGGCTTCATCGAACCAAGTCGCGCCCATGCCGATGTCATCATTCCAGAGGGCGGGCTCAATCGACCGGCGCTCGATGTATTGCTCGCTCGCGTGCGAGAAATCGTGATCTAAGCGGGGCGCTCAGGGGGTGCTGGTGGTGACGCCCGGCAGCAGTTGATCTGCAAAGTCGTCGCCGAGGGCAACGATCACACCAGCGTCACCGAGCTCTGTCAAACTCACCGGCGGCACGGTTGGCATCTCGACGAGTTGAATTACTCCCCCAAATACCCGAACGAGGGACTCTGCGACCCCCAAGGCTGCTTCTTCATCGATGTAATAAATCTTGGATGCTCCGAGCGCGCCTTCGGTCGAATTTGTTGGCGTCCCCATATCGAAACCCTCGGCGGCAAGGAGTTCTGACATTCGACCGGCCGACCCGTTGATGCTGCTCGCGTTCGCCACGATAACAACCGCTCCGCCGGTGACAATTTCGGGGACTGCGGTTGTCGTTGTTACCTCGACAGTTGTTGTTGTCGCCGCTGGCGCAGCAGTTGTTTCAACCGATGCTTCGCTCGTCGTGGTGACGACCTCAGCGGCATCGTCACCTCCGCATGCTGCAATGACTGAGCCGCATATCGCAACAGCCACTGCTGCGCGTGTGCGGAGCGCAACTCCGCTCGACACGTTGACCTTCTCAAACACCATGCCCTTAGAGTACCGCGGCCAAAGGGGTCACCCGACTCGCACAAACGAGAGCGAAAGAAAGAGAGATATTGTCAACTTCACCATGGGCACATCAATTCCTGTCATCGATCTTCAACAACCTGATGACGTGGTCACCTCATCCATCATCCAGACGTATTCTCACATCGGGTTCGCTCAAATCATTGGTCATGGTGTCGCCCAACAGACCGTTGGCGCCGCATTCGATGCATCGGCACGCTTTCACGCCCTCGAACTTGACGAAAAAATGGCCGTTGCGCTCAACCACAATCATCGCGGCTACATCGCAGATGGCACCGCCGTCGATCGTTCATCAGAGGTTGTGCCGGCGACCGCCGCAAATCGAAGCGAGTCGTTCATGATGATGCGCGAAGACGCTCCAGATTCTCGTGACATTGCGCTTAGTACCCCGCTTGCTGGCGCAAACCAGTGGCCTCGCCTCGACAACTTCCGCGAGCCGGTAACCACCTGTCACGACGCCATGCGAAACGTCGCATTGAGAGTTCTCACACTCATCGATCACGGGCTCGGTGCCAAAGGGGCACTGATCGACACGTTTTCAACTCCGACCACATGGTTCCGGCTTCTCCACTATCCACCGGTAAGGCTTGATGCCCCCGAAGATGTTTTTGGTTCTGCACCCCATACCGACTTTGGTGCGCTCACTCTCGTTGCTCAAGATTCCGCCGGTGGGCTGCAGGTTGCCAGGGGTGACGATGAGTGGATCGATGTCGAGCCAATCGATGGAGCATTCGTGATGAACACCGGTTCAATGCTGCACCGGTGGAGTAACGGTCGGCTGACGGCGACGCCCCACCGGGTGCGCAATCGTGGCAGCAGCGACCGGTATTCGTGCGTCTTGTTCTGCGACCCACATATGTTGACTAAAATTGCACCGCTTCCTGCATGCGTAGGAGGTGGTGAGCCAATGTTCGAGCCGGTTGTCTTTGCTGATGTCGTCGCACACCATTTGGGAGCAATCTATGAGCAACATCAAAACTGACGGCAATCGAGCCGGGTGCGAGAATCGAACTCGCGACCACATGATTACAAGTCAAGTGCTCTACCAACTGAGCTAACCCGGCGAAACAATTCATTGAATTTCCCTCGTAAGGCTAGAGGTCACCCCCCGACACCACTACTGAGCACCACGATTCACACCCTTGAAACAAAGACCCCAGATTTCCCGTCAGCCGACAAGTTGGGCGTTCACGTTGATGCGCGTTGAGAGAGAACTACCGATGTCGACGAACTTCATACGTCGCAAGTGCCGCTGCTGCAGACACATTGAGCGACTCGACCCGACCGTGCATCGGAATTGCACAAATGAGATCACAGCGCTCTCGAACGAGGCGCGAGAGTCCGGCCCCCTCTGCCCCGAGCACCACACAGATACCCTCGGCGGCAAGATCCCCAAGGTCGAACAGACTGCGATCGGCCGCGTCGTCAAGGCCAACAACCCAAATGCCTTGATCCTTAATTCGCGACAACGCCGCTGGAAGCCCGGGCACCACCGCCACCGCCACGTGCTCAACCGCTCCCGCAGCGGCCTTTGCAACTGTCGGAGTGATATGGACAGCTCTGTGACGGGGAAGGACAATGCCATCAACTCCTGCGCCTTCGCAACTGCGCATGATTGCCCCAAGATTTCCCGGGTCGGTCACACCATCAACTGCGATAAGGAATGGGGCGCGGCGCTCGCGTCGAGAGATCAGACGCGAAAGATCAACTTCGGGAACCTCTGCCGCCCGGGCGAGCACTCCCTGAGGGGCTTCAGCACGTGCAGCGGTTTCAAGGCGTCGCCTGGCTACGTAGGCAACCGGCACTCGATTCGCTCTTGCGAGACCGACGATGTCGTCGAGTGCTTCGTCACCTTCAAGCTCAGACGAGATCCAAATCTCTTGAACTCTGCGACGCTGGGCGAGCAGCAACTCCCGAACGGCTTGACGGCCCTCAATCTGTGACCCGCCGAGAGTTTTTGGTCGCGAGGCGCGTGGTTCGTCGTCGCGACGAATCGCTCCAGTTCGACCTGCTCCTCGACTGCGAGGACCTTGACGCTCGCCCCGTTTGCCGGAAGGGCGCGAACCGCTACGAGCATTCTTTCGAGGTTGACCGCTGCGCGAACCTCCAGCGCTATTTCTTCGAGCGTTCATCGCGACACCACCACGCTCGCCCAACAGGCGATGCCTTCCGAGCGACCAATGGCACCAAGGCCTTCGGCTCGTCGACCGGTCACGGTGACCGGCGCTGCGCATGCCGCCCCCAGATTGCGTTGCATTTCTTCTCTCACTGGTGCGATCTTCGGGCGTTCACAAACGATTACAGCTGAAGCATTTCTCATTGTCCATCCAAGTGACACCACTTCAGACGCAACTGCTCGCAGCATCTCGATTGAATTTGCTCCGGCCCATCGCGGGTCGGTGTCGGGGAAACGCTCACCGAGGTCGCCGAGTTGCAGCGCCGACAAAAGCGCATCGGTAATTGCATGCGCAGGAACGTCGGCATCTGAGTGCCCGACGAGTGACCGCTCACCAGGAAACTCAACTCCGCCGAGAATGAGAGGACGTTCTGTTTTGTCAGCAAACCGATGGATATCGAATCCTTGGCCCACACGGATGTCAGAAATCAATCTTCAACCTCTCGCCGTGCCCATTCAAGATCGTCTTGAGTGGTGATTTTCCGGTTTGGACTCTCGCCATCAACTACCACGACGATACCGCCAGCTCTCTCGACCAGCATCGCATCATCGGTTGCAGTTGAAGTGCCTTCGTCCAATTCGTGAGCTCTTCGAAGTGCCAAAGCGGCAAATGCCTGTGGCGTCTGCACCGCAACAAGCGTTGACCGATCGGGGGTTGACTCGACTGTGCCACTGCCGTCGGAAGCAACAATTTTGATGGTGTCGGTGACTGGAATCGCCGGGATCGCCCCATCAGCGCCGTTTCGAATCGCAGCGATGACCTGTTCGAAAAGGTCTGTTGATGCAAAGGGGCGAGCTGCATCGTGAACGCACACGATGTCGGCATCAGCGGGCACCTGGGCCAGCCCGTTGCGGACACTTTCGCTTCGCGAAACCCCTCCCGCAACACCACCTTCTCGTTCAACATCACTTGCCGGCACCACCACGACAACGCCATCACTTACCGCTCGAGCGGTCGACACCGACCGATCGATCACACGGGTGTCGCCGAGCATCTCGTATTGCTTCATCCCACCGAAGCGCGCGCCGCTTCCTGCGCCCACCACGATCGACCAGACATGGCCGTGCTGAGTTCGTTCGCTAGAAGTCATTAAGCCGCAGGGTAGTACCATGAAGGCACAGTGACTCAGAATCCAACACCACCCCTTGATCCGCTAACGGCGCTTCAGAGTGTGCCGATCTTCTCTGAGGTGCATGACGACACTCTCAATGGTCTGGTGTCTGCTGCTGAAGTGAAAGAACTCGTACGGGGAGATGTGCTCTTCAATGAGGGTGATGAACCTAATTCGCTTCACATTGTGTTGTCGGGTCGAATCGCCATCGTGATGCCCTCAGAAATCGACGCTCGAGAGCGTGATGTTGACCTACTCGACTCCGGCGCCCTCTTAGTTGCACTCGCGCTCAGCG
>JAAXJF010000101.1 GCA_012269985.1 Acidimicrobiaceae bacterium | reverse complement strand
ATTCGAGAAGGCGAAGGTGTCGCTGCGCAAGTACTCGTCAAGTTGGGTGCCGACCTTTCTCGTGTGCGCCAACAGGTCATTCAACTGTTGAGCGGCTATCAGGGCTCAGGCGGTGGCGGCCAGTCGAGTCAGTCTGAATCAGGTGGCCAGGCGGCTGGCGTTGGCGGCTCGTCAAAGTCAGAGGGAGACGACAAAAACAGTCAGATCCTCGATCAGTTCGGTCGCAACCTCACCCAAATGGCCCGTGAAAATGCGCTCGACCCGATGATTGGACGTTCAACTGAACTTGAGCGGGTGATGCAGATCCTCTCCCGCCGCACGAAGAATAACCCGGTTCTCGTTGGCGAACCCGGAGTTGGCAAAACCGCCATTGTTGAGGGTCTCGCCCAGCGCATCGTGAACGATGAGGTTCCTGACACGCTTCGCAACAAACAGCTCTACACCCTTGACCTCGGCTCACTCGTTGCCGGTTCGAGGTACCGCGGCGACTTTGAAGAACGCTTAAAGAAGGTATTGAAAGAAATCAACACTCGCGGCGACATCATTTTGTTCATTGATGAGATTCATACGCTTGTCGGTGCGGGTGCCGCAGAGGGCGCTATCGATGCGGCGTCGATCCTCAAGCCGATGCTCGCTCGTGGAGAACTGCAGACCGTCGGTGCAACAACGCTCGATGAATATCGCAAACACATCGAGAAAGATGCTGCTCTCGAGCGCCGTTTCCAGCCGGTCAAAGTTGAAGAACCAACGCTGTCACACACCATTGAAATTCTCAAAGGCGTTCGGGATCAGTACGAAACCCATCACCGGGTCACCATCACCGATCAGGCCATCGTCGCAGCTGCGAATCTCGCCGATCGCTACATCTCTGACCGTCACCTTCCCGATAAAGCCATTGACCTCATCGATGAAGCGGGCTCGCGTTTGCGGATTAAGCGCATGCAGACGCCCCCTGATCTTCGAGATATCGAACGTCGGCTCGATGAAGTGCTTCGCGAAAAGCGCACCGCAGTCGAAGAGCAACGCTTCGAAGATGCGGGAGCACTCCGTGATCAGGAGAAGGCCCTCCTTGAAGAAAAGGCTGCAAAAGAATCTGAAGTGAAGGCATCTGGCGTCGATCTCTTCGATGAGGTCGACGAGGAAGCGATTGCTGATGTGTTGTCGATGTGGACCGGTATCCCGGTGTACAAACTCACCGAAGAAGAGACGCAGAAGTTGCTCCGCATGGAAGATGAACTCCACAAGCGGATCATCGGTCAACACAATGCGGTCTCTGCTGTGAGCCAGTCGATTCGTCGTACCCGTGCGGGTTTGAAGGATCCGAAGCGCCCAAGCGGATCATTTATCTTCCTTGGACCAACTGGTGTTGGTAAGACCGAATTGGCGAAGACGTTGGCCGAGTTCTTGTTTGGAGATGACTCGGCGTTGATCACGCTCGACATGTCTGAGTACATGGAGAAGCACACGGTGAGCCGACTCGTTGGCTCACCCCCCGGATACGTCGGCTACGAAGAAGGAGGACAACTCACCGAAGCAGTGCGTCGTAAGCCGTTCTCGGTTGTTCTCTTCGACGAGATCGAGAAGGCTCACCCCGACGTCTTCAACACGCTGCTACAGATTCTTGAAGAGGGTCGCCTTACCGACTCGCAGGGTCGCTCAGTTGACTTCCGCAACACAGTGCTCATCATGACCTCAAACCTCGGTACGCAAGATCTGCGCAAAGCAAATGTGGGCTTCACTCTCGACGACTCAGCAATGTCGTACGAGCGCATGAAGGAAAAGGTCAACGACGCTCTCAAGCAGCACTTCCGCCCAGAGTTCCTTAACCGCATCGACGAGACCATCGTGTTCCACGAACTCGCCAAAGAAGAGGTTGTTCAGATGGTCGATCTGATGCTTGCCCGTCTTGCTGGGCAACTTGAAGATCAAGGCATCGGCATCGAACTGACGCAGTCGGCGAAAGAACTGCTTGCAGATCTCGGCTATGACCCACAGTTGGGTGCTCGTCCACTTCGTCGAGCCATCCAGCGCCACATCGAAGACGAACTCTCAGAGAAGATCCTCTACAAGCACTTCAGCGCCGGGCAAATCATTGTGATCGACACTGTGCAAGACGAAGAGCGCCAAGGTTCGTTGACATTCTCGTTTAATGCGGTCGAAGGATTCGTTCCGCCATCGTCGGTTGAGTTGGCGGCAACGGCGTCAAACGACGACGCACAGCCTGACGCTCCTAAGGCCGAGTAGTTACCTCTCGCATACTCGTTCAACAAGTTTGAACAGGCCGGCGGTAAGCATGACGAGCACTGTTGCGGGAGCGAGCACCACTGCGATGGCTGTCGTCTGAAGTAGCACGCTGATTGATCGTCGTACCGTCGATTTGCGTTTCCACATAGTTGCGAATCGAACAGCCAAGTAGATGAGATATCGGCGAACGACCGACACCTTGTCGGCTCGCATCAAATCACGAAAGACGTCATCGGCCGCCATCCGGGTGCGCACTGGCGGGTTGCTTGAGTCGAGAGCGTGTATAAGCCAGTCGTGCACAATGGCGGCGCGTAGATGTTGCCCTGTTCGACCAATCAGCCATGCGAACGGCCATGGCACTGACGCAAGATCTGATGCAAATCGATGCTCGCCTGTTGGGATGACTCGTTCGCCAATTGAGGGGTGTCGCACGGTGAGCGCTTCAAGAGGAATGAAGATCTCTTTCCCGTCTCGAATGTGGTGCTCAAGAACTAGGCGCCCGTCAATACCGCAACTCATCTCTTCGATGTTGCCAGAAACGACCGACGTGGAACAGGGGTTTTCAGCCTGCCATGATGTGATGAGTGCAGTTCTTGAAATCGGCCCGCCTTGTGCTTCTTGCGTCATTCACGCTCGTGCTCGCTGCGTGCCAACTCAACGTCGATATCGCTGTGTCGATGTCTGCGAATGGTTCGGGCTCGGTGAGCGTTCGTGCGGTTGCCGATCAGGCGCTGGTTGAGGCGGCACCGTCTATTGCGTCTCAAGTACTCGTTGACGATTTGCTTGAGGCCGGTTGGCTCGTCGATGGCCCCTCCCCGACCGATGACGGAGGGGTGGTGATGGTGCTCACTCACAACTTTTCGAACGCAGAAGAACTTGCGTTGATCCTCGGATCGATCGGGCCTCCTCTTTCTGATGTGACCGCTCGTCGTGATGTAACCCGTGATGCTCTCGACAATGTCATTGCTGCGGAAAACTCGGTGTCAGCAAATCTCGGCCTCGTTGACGGGTTCAACGACTTTTCAGACACTGACCTCAGTGCTCTGCTCGGCGGAACACCATTTGGTGATGTGCTCGAAGGACGCTCCCCGTCAGATGTGATGACATTCGATATTTCGATTGCGATGCCTGAAACCAGTGCCGAAGGTGGCGAACGCATCGAGATGTGGAGTGCTCCCCTCGATGGTTCAACAGCGAGTCTCGAGATGACCACTCGTCAGACCACCGATAACCCCACCACGTTGACAAGTCGCATTTCGACAGCTCTCGGCTACCTCCTCGTGGCATGGATTGCCGTATCGGCCATCTTCATCTCATGGGTTGTTATTGCACGGCGTCGCCGCGCTCAACAGCATCATGCTGGCTAATCTCATAGTTCGTGAGCGATGAAACCGGAACCCCGTCGAACGATCTCGATATAGATCAGATCGCCGCCGAACTCGACAACGTGGCAACCGCCCTTACACGACTCAGCGACGGTACCTACTGGACCGATGAAGTCACCGGAGAAGAATTGCCCGCCGAGGTACTTGCTGCTGACCCGACGCGGCGTCGACTCTCGTGATCGACATTGTTGACCTCCATCGGCGATGCCTACTGGGTAGCGCTGAGGCACAATCGTGGTCCGACCGCTGTGCATCTGATGCACGTTCGAATGAGCCGGGGCCTGGTCAGCGCTTTGCAATCGTTGCCACGCACGCCCTCGACAACATCACCGCTCTGTGGCAGTCGCGGCTTCCGTCTATTCCCCACGACGACAGTGCGTCGGTCGTGCCACGCGATCGAACACACGTTGGTGACTACCTCAACGAGCTTCGCGCCGACGTCACCGAACTCGAGAACGCCACCGACCCTGATGTTGACCCGTCGACGAAGCGGATGTGCCGACGAATTGCATGTGAAGTAGATCTTCTTCTCGAAGAAGCCAACCGACTCGGAGTTGACCTGTGACGATGCGGCGTGTCGAAGTCGCCCCAGGCGTTGAACTTGACGTCAGAGATGAAGGTTCGGGTGAAAAGGGTGTAGCGGTGTTGCTCCACGGATTTCCTGAATCGTCGCATTCGTGGCGCCACCAAGTGCAACCACTTGTTGCGGCTGGGTGGCGAGTGCTCGTTCCAGATCAGCGGGGGTATGCGAGTTCAAGTGCTCCGTCAGAAATTTCTGCCTACCGTGGCGACGTCCTCGCAGACGATGTAATCGCCCTGCTCAACGACATCGATGCCGATGATGCCGTCATCATCGGTCACGACTGGGGAGCGATCGTCACGTGGCATGTCGGACAGCGTCACCCATCCCGCTGTCGAGCCCTCATCGCTGCGAGTGTTCCTTATACGCCGTGGCCGGTTCATCCGATTGAGAATTTGCAGGCGGTGCACGGCGACGAGTTTTTCTACATCCTCTACTTCCAAGCTCCGGGCGTTGCTGATGCAGAGCTCAATGCTGACCCGCAACGCTTTCTGCTGTCGATTGCACATATGGCTTCTGGAGATGGCATGCGATCACTCGTCGGCGGCCCTCTTCCCGCTGAAGGCACACGACTGACCGACTATTTCGAGCACATGATCGGTGGACGAATTGAGGCCTGCCCATCGTGGATGACGAGCGACGACCTAGCGGTGTACACCGAGCAGTTCACGACAAGTGGATTCACCGGACCGATCAACTGGTATCGCAATCTCGATGCCAACTACGACATTTTTGATCCGATCGGGTCAGCACCGCTCACGATGCCAACCTTTTTTGTTGCCGGTGACCTCGACCCGGTCATTCTTGGTCGACCTGAATATCTCGGTCGCATGTCATCAGAACTTCCGAATCACCGAGCGACAGAACTTATCGAAGGCATCGGGCATTGGGTGCAGCAGGAAGCTCCTGAGGCGTTCAACCAGATCGTGCTTGGCTGGCTCGACTCGCTCTGAGATACGCCTGCTGTTCGAGCGGGTGTTGCCAGTAGGCGCGGCGGTCAACTGCCGCCCACAATGACGATGATCGGTCGCCTGCGATTCTTCTGCGAAGCCAACCGGCTGCTGCAACAGGTGCCATGATCGCCATCCAACCGAGGTAGACGATGGGAAAGATCGTCCCCATGATCCGCGATTGCCAGATGTGCACATCTTCGTGGTCGGTGACTAGGCGCCGGCGGCTCTCGTCGGATGTATCGCCCGCGCCAGACACCACATTTCCAACCGTGACTGCAAAGTTTCGGCGAACGACAAAGCCCCTGCTGTACACATGCCGATTCGACCTCTTGCTCAATGACTCGTCGTATTCACCGGGGGTGAGCGTCCCAACCAGTTGAGGCACGAGCGACGCCGCAGTCGTTACAAGTCCCCAGGTCGAGTCGAGGACGAATGCCACGCGACCTTTGCGTGATGTCCATTCGTATATCTGCCGGAAACCCGATATCGCCCCGTTGGAAGCTGCAACAGCAGCGGCGGGTCCAGTCAGGCCTACCAGGGTGCCGGCCCCGGCACCGAGTGCCGCACCGACTGCCCCTACTGCCGCAGCTTCAAGAACTTGTTCCTTCACCGATCGCGCATTTTGGCGAGCAACCTCAGAATTTCGAGATAGAGCCATACGAGCGTGACGAGAAGCCCGAATGCCGCAAACCACTCAAAGTGCTTTGGCAGGCCCGACTGTGCCCCACGCTCAATGAAATCGAAATCAAGAGCCAGATTCATCGCCGCAAGGCCGACGACGAGCACACTGAAGCCAATCGACATCAGACTCGGACTTGAAAGAAATGAGACGTTCCCGCCGAAGAGCGAGACAACCCAAGTGACGAGATAAAACAACATCAATCCAAGTGTGGCTGAAATCACGATTTTGCGGAAACGGTCGGTCACGCGGATAATGCCGGTGAGGTACATCCCCAACATGACGGCTGTGACCGCCATGGTTGCACCGGCGGCCTGGATGACGATGCCATCGTAAAACTCTTCGAAGGCACGTGAGACCGAGCCAACAAAGACACCTTGGGCAAGGGCGTAGATCGGAGCAACGAAGCGTGCGAGATGAGGCTTAAACGCCATCAGGAATGCGAGTCCGAGGCCAACGAAAACACCCACCATCGCAAGTGAGGGAATCCCGTATTGGACAACGCCTTGTCCATCTACCTCCGGTGAGCCCGTCTGGTACCAGCCATATGCGGCAGAGATCATCAATAGCACGAGCAGCACGGCTGTCGCGCTCACACTGCCTTTCACCGTCATTGATTCGCCCGGAGCGGGCGGCGGAGACCATTCAGAAACCGGTCCGTCATTCACTCTGGCGCGCTCTGACGCCTCGGGCGCTGCCCACTTTTCAAGGGTTCGTTCGTTGAGGACGGGGTTCGACATCGACTACCTCCTGGGGATCTGTTATCGAATTACAGTCATGTTACCTTGCGTTTTTCGGTGGGGGTCGGCCTGTGGGTCGGTATCGTGACAGTTGTCTCATCCACCGAATGCCACCGCAAAGGGAGCCGTAATGGCGAAGGAACGAGTTGACAGAGACGACGAGGATCTCGTCCGTCTATATCTCACCGACATCGGTCAGTATGTCCTGCTCACGAAGGACGACGAAGTCCGACTTGCAAAGGAGATCGAGGCCGGGAAAGAAGCGCTTGAGGCGCTCGAGGCCGGTGGGAAAGACCTCACCACTCACAAGAAGCGTGAGTTGCGCCGCACCGCCCGCAGGGGCGAAGAAGCAGAACGCCAATTCGTTCAGTCAAACCTTCGTCTTGTCGTGTCGATCGCAAAGAAGTATCAGGCCTCAGGCTTGCCGCTTCTTGACCTCATCCAAGAGGGGAACCTCGGCCTCATGCACGCCGTCGAAAAGTTCGACTGGCGTAAGGGCTTCAAATTCTCCACGTACGCAACATGGTGGATCCGTCAGGCCATCACCCGTGGCATCGCGAATACCGGTCGCACCATACGACTTCCAGTCCACGCTGGTGACACCCTCGCTCGCCTGCAGAAGGCCCGCACCCGTCTCGAACTGAAGTATGGCCGCCCGGCAACCTTGGCTGAGCTTGCTCAAGAAGTTGAGATGCCAGAAGACAAGGTCACCGAAGCGCTTCGCTTTGCCGCTGAGCCACTTTCGCTGTCTGAGCCGCTGCGTGAAGATGGCGATGCCGAACTTGGAGACGTTGTCGAAGACCGCTCTGCTGAATCGCCTTTCGAGGTTGCGGCAACCGCTCTGCTTCCGGAAGAGATCTCACGTCTGCTCGCACCGCTCGATGAACGCGAGAGCGAGATTTTGAAACTGCGGTTCGGTCTTGATCGTGGCGAACCCCGCACGCTTGAAGAGGTTGGTGAGCATTTCAACCTCACACGTGAGCGCATTCGCCAGATCGAAGCTCGTGCGATGTCGAAGTTGCGTCACCCTTCCAGCGACACGGGTGCCCGCGACTTGCTTGCGGTCTAACCGCTCATCGCTCCTGCCCGCAGGTTGAGATTTCTGCCCTCTCTCTCGGGTGGCGTGGTTGTGTTCAGCCCATCTGAAGGAATTCGACGAGGTTTCCATCTGGGTCGCGAACGATCGCAATGGTTACCCCTGGACGAAGTTCGACAACCGGTGTCACCACTTTCACGTCGGCTGCTTCGCAGGCGGCGACCACGTCGCGAATGTTCTCCATGTGGATGGTGAAGTACCGGTAGCCGGTTCCGCCTTCAATTCCCCCGCTCCCGGGTCGAGACTCAGGTGTGGTCTCGAAACACACCAACTTGATGAGCGAGTCACCGCAACGCAGACGGTGCATCGTGCCTCCACCGCCAATAGGCATCGGCATGTCACCTTCATGGTTCATGCCGAGAAGATCTCGATAGAACGCAAGGGAGCGTTCTGAATCTTGAATGACGATGCCGAGGTCGATTGCTCGTTGCTGATGCTGAATGGCCATGTCTGCAACCTACGCGACCCAACACGGCCAGCATCGAGCCGGGCGCCTAACGTATCTGCATGGACTTCACAGCTGAACATGACGAGTTTCGCGCCGTTGTTCGATCGTTCGTCGAGCAAGAGGTGAATCCGCGAATTCCTGAATGGGAAGAGGCCGAGATGATGCCGCTCCGTGACATCTTCTCGAAGATGGGTTCGCTCGGGTTTCTCGGACTTGAATATGAACCCGAGTTCGGCGGGCAGGGTGGCGATCATCTGTTCACGGTGATTCTCGCAGAGGAGTTTGGTCGCTGTGACCACGGCTCGTTGCCGATGGCCCTTGGAGTTCAGGTCGATATGGCCACGCCTTCTCTCGCCAAGTATGGAACTGCCGAGCAAAAAGAGAAATACCTCAAGCCTGCGCTGCAGGGAACAAACGTCTGCTCTATCGCAGTGCGCGAACCCGACGCGGGCTCTGACGTTGCTGGGATTAGAACTCGAGCTATTCGTGATGGTGACCAGTGGGTGATCAACGGTTCGAAAATGTGGATAACGAATTCTCTGCAGGCCGATTGGTTGTGCCTACTTGCACGAACCTCTGATGACGATGGTTACAGCGGCATGAGTCAGATCATTGTGCCCACCGAAACCGAGGGCTTCTCTGTTTCAAAGAAACTCGACAAGCTCGGCATGCGGGCTTCCGATACAGGTTTGCTCTCATTTGATGATTGTCGGGTTCCGGTGAGCAACACGATTGGCGAGATCGGTCGAGGCTTTCAGCAACAGATGTCGCAGTTCGTCGTCGAACGTATGTGGGCGGCATATTCGTGCGTTGGTGCGTGCGAGTTGGCCTTGGAACGTACTGCTGAATATCTGCGTGAGCGCCATGCATTCGGTAAGCCCCTCCTCGCCAATCAACACCTTCAGTACACGCTTGCGGAGCTCTCTGCTGAGCTTGATCTGTTGCGCAGTTACAACTATTCGATTGCCGATAAATATCAACGAGGTATCGACACCACCCGGGAGGCGACGATTGCAAAATTGACCGCTGGTCGTCTCGTCCGCAAGGTTGCCGATGCCTGCTTGCAGTACCACGGTGGCATGGGTTACGTCGAGGAAACGTGGACTGCTCGATTCTTCCGTGACAACCGTCTGTCGTCGATTGGAGGAGGAGCTGACGAGGTGATGCTGCAAGTGCTTGCTCGCCTCGACGGATTCACCGCCTAAATCGACAGCGGCCCGAGTTCTCGACGCGTTTCGATGGGGGGTCAACATCTTCTGACCCCTAAATTCGAGGTATGGACGTCCGGAGCCTCATGCGCCAAGCCGCGCATCTCAACTCGCATCGAACCGCAATCATCTATACCGATGGCACCACTTCTGAGCACCTCAGTTTCGCGGAGGCGTGGCAGCGTGGTATCCGAATGGCGAATGCCCTCCTCGAGTTAGGTCTGCATCCGGGTGACCGTATTGGTGTGCTCGAAGACAACTCAATCGGTGCACAAGACTTCTTCGCCGGTGCAGCAGCCGGCGGGTTTGTGCGGGTGCCTCTCTACGCCCGAAACAGTGTTGACAGCCACCACCACATGCTTGATCACACCGGCTGTCGGGCGGTTGTCGTTGCCGGCCATTATCTCGATGAAATTGATGCGGTGCGTGACCGGTTACCAAACCTTGAGCACGTGATCGTGCGTGGCGATGATTACGAGTCTTGGCTTGCAGGCTTCTCGGCTGATGACCCGAACGTAGAGATCAGCCCTGACGATTGGTACATCATTCGCCACACTGGTGGAACGACCGGGAAGTCAAAAGGTGTTGCCTATAGCCACCGGTCGTGGCTTGCTGCTGGACGCGACTGGTTCTACAACTTTCCGCCGATGGAGGCTGGCGACAGGTGCTTGCATGTGGGGCCTATTTCTCACGGGTCGGGCTATCTCTACACTCCGACGTGGTTGAGTGGTGGCACCAACGTGATGCTCGACCATTTTGATCCGGCCGAAACCATTGAGATCATGGAGCGAGAGAAGATCTCGTACATGTTTGCGGTGCCGGCAATGTTGAATGCTCTGGCTCGTGAACCGAGTGCTCGTTCTCGCGATTGGTCGTCGCTGAGGGTGGTGCAAATCGGAGGATCTCCGATTGCTGATGAAACCGCTCTCCTTGGTCGCGAAGTCTTCGGCCCAGTGCTGTTTCAGGGGTATGGACAGACCGAAGCGGTGCCGGTATGCATGATGGGGCCAGATGAGTGGTTCTCCGAGGTGCCGGGGTCAAACCCTTTGCGCTCAACCGGACGGGCATTGCCGTTTGCGCTTCTCGAAATTCGTGACCCTGAGGATTCTTCGGTGAGTCTGCCGATCGGTGAAGAGGGCGAGATCGCTATTCGTTGCGACGGGCAAATGACTGGTTTCTGGGAAAACCCTGAGGCAACTGCTGAGCGGATCACCGCCGATGGCTTCGTGCTCACCGGTGACATTGGGCGACTTGACGAAAATGGCTATCTCTACGTGCTCGATCGCAAAGACGACATGATCATTTCTGGTGGCTACAACATCTGGCCCGCAGAACTTGAGAACACGATCGCTGAGCACCCGGCTGTTGTTGAGGTAGCAGTGTTCGCAGTTCCTGATGACCGTTGGGGGGAGACCCCTGCGGCGGTGTGTGTGGTCGCGGAAGGTGATGACGACAATCACGACGCATATCGAACCGAAATCGTTCAGTTGTGTGTCGACCAATTGGGTTCATATAAGAAGCCGGGAATTGTTGAGTTGAGAACCGATCCGCTGCCGAAGAGCCCGGTGGGTAAGGTCCAGCGACGCACTCTGCGCGAGCCCTATTGGCAAGGGGTCGATCGTCGGGTCGGAGGTGTGTAGTGGGTGACGTGTTGCTAATGACCGACACCGCAGCGGCGAGCCTTCGTGACACGGTCTCTTCATTCGCTCCGCATCTTCAGATACTCGAGTTGGTCGATGGTGTTGAGTTCTCTGAAGATCAACTTGAGAGCATCACCCATGCATTCTTCTCTGCCGACTGCTGGCCTGACCGGAGCACTCCATTTCTCAAAACATGCCTTGCAGCCCCTCGCTTGAAGTGGCTACAAAGTGCGTCAGCCGGAGGTGACCATCCTGTATTTGGCCGATTCCAGGATCGTGGGGTGGAGGTGCTGTTTACGCCGGGAGGTTCGGCACCATCGATCGCTCAGACCGTCATGATGCTGCTGCTCGCACTGGTTCGTGGTCTTCCCGAACTGCTTGATGCTCAGCAACGCCGCGCTTGGGAAGTGCGGTCAACGGTCGATGTCGGCGATTTACGCGTTGGCATTATCGGTATGGGGTCGATTGGTGCGGAGGTCGCCAAATTGGTGGCGGTCACCGGTGCTGAGGTGATCGGGGTGCGTCGGACTCCGCGTGGTGATGAGCCTTGCGAAACCTGGCCTGAATCACGTCGTGATGAGGTGCTGTCGACCTCAGACGTCGTCGTGCTGTGTATGCCGCTTACTGATGAAACTCATCATTCGATTGGCGACCGTGAGTTTGGTCTTATGCGGGAGGGTTCGATCATCATCAATGTGGGTCGAGGTAACTGTGTTGATGAAGAGGCGATGATTGCTCACCTGCAGTCAGGGCATCTGGGTGGAGCGGGTCTCGATGTGTTCGCAGTTGAGCCTCTTCCTGAAGAAAGCCCGTTGTGGTCGATGCCTCGGGTCATCGTGTCTCCGCATTCCTCGGGTACAACCGATCGCTCGATTCGTCGGACAGAAGACGCGTTCATTGAGAACCTTCGCGCTGAGGTTAAGTCCCCCAGTTAGTAGCAGAGCCGACGAGAAAAACTCACAGAGCACCACTAATGATTTGGCATATCGCGCTCAAGACCGACTGGGTTGATGCTCAGGCCTCAGGCGACTACTGCATCAGTACTCGCGGCATGACGCTCGATGAGGTGGGGTACATCCACTGTTCAACGCCTGAGCAGATAGAGGGTGTGGCGGAGCGGTTTTACTCAGACCTTTCAGAACTGCTCCTGCTCGAAATCGATCCCGACCTTATCGATGCCGACATCATCGAAGAACCGCCCGCTCCAGGAGTCGAGGAACTGTTCCCCCACATATATGGTCCACTGCCAATCGCCGCGGTTCGCAGCGTTCGACAGTGGACCAAATCAGAAACTGGTTGGCAACTTCCGGATCAGGGTCCGGAGAATGCCACCGCGCTGTCAGAACCCTTCTCTGCGTAGAAGGTTTCCTTCGGGTTGTAGTTGCGAGCTGCCTCTTCGGTGGAGGCAATCTCTGAGCGACCGACAACAAACCAATGCACCTCGTCCGGGCCATCAGCAAGACGCAGCGTGCGCTGGCTTGCATACATGCGGGCGAGAGGAGTCCACTGCGACACACCCGTACCGCCGTGAATCTGGATGGCTTCGTCAACAATCTGGCAGGTGCGGATCGGCACCATTGCCTTGACGGCGCTCACCCATACGCGAGCCTCAGCGTTTCCGAGTTCGTCCATTGCCTTGGCGGCTGTGAGCACCATGCGACGCATCGACTCAATCTCGATACGAGCCTTCGCGATGACCTCTGGGTTCTTGCCGAGGTTGGCGATGCGCTTTCCGAATGCTTCGCGGGTGATGCCACGCTTCACCATGAGCTCGAGAGCTTTTTCGGCTGCACCAACTGAACGCATGCAGTGGTGAATACGGCCCGGTCCGAGACGAAGCTGTGAAATTTCAAATCCCTTACCTTCGCCCCACAACATGTTTGACGCAGGAACGCGAACATTGTTGAAACGAATGTGCATGTGACCGTGAGGAGCGTCGTCTTCGCCGAACACGTGCATCGCGCCACGAATCTCAACACCCGGGGTGTCACGAGGAACAAGAATCTGTGACTGGCGACGGTGAACCGGGCCGTCGGGGTCGGTCTGCACCATGACGATCATGATCTTGCATCGTGGGTCGCCAGCACCCGATGACCAGTACTTCTCTCCGGTGATCACGTACTCGTCACCATCGCGGATTGCACGGCAGGCGAGCTGCTTCGCATCTGATGACGGCATGTCAGGCTCGGTCATGATGTATGCCGAACGAATTTCACCATTGAGAAGTGGCTTCAACCACTGCTCTTTTTGCTCTGGGGTGCCCACACGCTCGAGCACTTCCATGTTGCCGGTGTCAGGCGCTGAGCAGTTCAAGCATTCAGAAGCGATCGGGTTCTTGCCGAGTTCAACAGCGATGTAGGCGTAATCAAGGTTTGAAAGACCTTCACCGGTCTCTGCATCTGGAAGGAAGAAGTTCCAGAGGCCTACCTCTTTTGCCTTTGCCTTAATTGAGTCGAGAAGCTCGAGCTGGCCTTCGCCATAGCCCCAATGGTCTTCACGTCCCTCTCCGAGGCGGAAGAATTCAGCTGTCTTTGGCTCGATTTCTTCGGCGATGAATGCCTTTACTTTCTCGTACAACGGACGAGCTGCTTCCGACATCCGAAGGTCATACATGTCTGGAGTTGATGGTAAAGCGGTCATGTAGTCGACAGTAATCGCGTTTCGCCAATTACTCCCCATCGGGGTCGTCGTCGAGTGGCTCCCGACCACCTTTTCGCCGGTCAGCAATTCGCTCCCGACGCGCCTGTTCCTCTTCGAGAGCAGCTTCTTCAGCAACGAGACGGCGGAGGCTTGCAAACCGCAATGGGTCGAGTTCACCGGCACTAATTGCTGCTTGCACTGCACAACCGGGCTCCTGATCGTGCTTGCAATCCCTGAACCGGCAATCATCCATAAGGTCGAACACGTCGACAAATGCTCGCTCAATGCCACGACCTGACAACCACAGGCTCACCGCCCTAAACCCGGGGGTATCGATCAACCAGCCACCGTCAGCGAGCGGGAGTAATTGTGTCGCCACCGTCGTGTGCCGACCACGCTGATCGTGCTTGCGTACCTCTGAGGTTGCCATCTCTTGGCGTCCAATCAGCGAGTTCACGAGCGTCGACTTGCCAACTCCAGAGGCACCGAAGAACGCAAGTGTGCGACCCCCTTCGGCGGCCGCGCGGATGGGCTCAAGACCGACTCTGGTGATTCCACTCGCGATGTGCACCGGCACACCGGCTGCAACGGCTCGAAGTTCGTCAACAGTTGCCTCAATGTCGTCGGCAACGTCTGACTTCGTGAGCACGATCTGTGGTTGCGCCCCTGAATCGAACGCAAGCACGAGCTCTCGCTCGAGTCGTCGCTGATTAGGGGGCGCCGTGAGCGCATGCACGAGAAAGACCACATCGATATTTGCTGCTAACACGTCGGCCTCTGCTCGGTCGCCCTCATGAGACGCACGACGTACAAACGCCGACCGACGACCGATGACGTGTGCGACGCGTTGGACAGCCTCATCGACCACAACCCAATCTCCGACCGCGACGTCTGCACCGATATTTCTCACCCGTAACGGTTCGGCATCGGTGGCGTGGCGCAAGATGGTGCTCCAGCCTCGGTCGATGCGGCTTACCCGACCCGGGGTGCCATGCGCGCCAGGTTCACCTAACTCCTGCCAAGCGGCATCAAGGTGCTCGTCCCAGCCGAGCAACACATCAGGCATCACCGCGAACGGTATCGCTATTAGATGGTTCCTGCGATCAACCGGTCCCGCACCTCAACCGCTCGTTCACGAACCTCCTCGATGTCGGAGAGGCGATCAAGGTTTGCGTAGACGCGAGCCATTCGGTGGTTCGAACGAAGGGCATCACGATTGCGATCAAGAAAATCCCAGTAGAGCGTGGTGAACGGGCACGCCTTGTCACCGGTGCGTGCTTTGCGATCAAAGCTGCAGCCACCACAGAAATCCGTCATCTTTGAGATGTAGTTGCCACCTGACACATACGGCTTCGTGCTCATCCGGCCACCATCGGCGTACATGCCCATACCGATCACGTTCGGTGCCATCACCCATTCGGCACCGTCGATAAACGATGCCCACATCCACCGCATCATTTTTGAGGGGTCAATTCCCGCCAGCGTTGCAAGGTTGGCGAGCACCATGAGTCGAGGAATGTGATGGGTCCACGCATCTTGCTCAACCCATTTGGCTACGTGCGCAACACAGTTCATCTCGGTGTGAGCCCCAGCAAACGATGGGGGCACGGGGGCATCGTCATTGAAATGGTTTTCATTGATGTAGTCGGGCCCGAACCACCAGTAGAGGCCGTGGACGTATTCGCGCCAGCCAATAATCTGTCGAATGAACCCCTCAATGGAATTCAGTGCGATGTCATCACCGAGTTCTTTCACCGCCGCGATCACCTCTGCGGGGTGCAGCAACCCGATGTTGAGATACGGACTCAGCAGTGAGTGGTTGAGATATGGCTCATCACCCACGATCGCATCTTCATAAGGCCCAAACTCGTCGATGGCGTGGCGCAAAAAATGCTGCAACTGCTGCATTGCTCCGTCGTGATCCGTCGCCCACAGCCCATTTGGTGGTTCACCTTTTATGACCAACCCATCAACAGAAGTCAAGAAGTCGGTGACCCACGCGTCGACGTCGTCGAGTTCTCGCCGAATGACCGCCGGCCATTCGTGTTCACCCTTTGGAGGCGAAAGTCGATTTTCGTCGTCGTAGTTCCATCGGCCACCCACGGGCTCACCGTCGGAGTCGATGAGGATGTCGAGACGGCGACGCTGCCACCGGTAGAAGTCCTCCATGAGGAGAGACCCGTCTTTGCGGGTGTTTTCACTCGCCCATTCAGCGAACTCTTCTCTCGAACACAAAAACTGATCCGAGGGCGTCACCGTAATTGGCATCGTTTCTGACAGCGAATCGATAAGGCGCTGACCTGCGCGATTCATCGGCTGCATGACAGAAATGTCCTCGGGTGAAAATTCTTCGAGGTGGGCGCTCACGCCCTGTCGCATCGTTTCTGCGACTCTCCAGTCGACCGAAAAGCCCTCATCAGTGAGTTCATTTGCGAGTCGGCGCATCGCCGTCAAGATGAAATGCAGGCGCTGTTGATGCCAGGGGGCGCTGCGTAATTTGTCGAGCGAAATAACAAAGAGCACCCGAGAGTCAGATGGACGCGCGGTGCGAAGATGTGCCAAATTCCGGTTCAATTGGTCTCCAAGAACCCAGACAGTCCGCGCTATACGAGACGACATGGCCCCACACTAGGTACCGTTCCGGTTGCCTGCATCGCTGTGTTGAGGCACACTCACCGAACAAATGGCTACAAAACAATCATCCTCCAGCGCCGAAAACGGTCGCCCACTCGTCATCGTCGAGTCGCCTGCAAAGGCGAAGACGATCTCGAAATTTCTGGGCTCCGAGTTCGATGTCCGCGCCTCAGTTGGCCATGTTGCCGACCTTCCTTCAAAAGGTCTCGCAGTTGATGTCGACGATGGTTTCAAACCGACCTACGAACTCACCGACCGCGGCCGCCAGGTCGTCAAAGAGTTGCGCATCGCCCTCAAAGAAGCATCCGAGCTCTATCTCGCAACCGACGAAGACCGCGAGGGTGAAGCCATTTCATGGCACCTACTCCAACACCTGAAGCCGAAAGTGCCCGTGAAACGAATGGTGTTCCACGAGATCACTCGAGGCGCCATCGATCACGCAGTCGAAAACCCTCGCGAAATCGATGATGGTCTTGTCGATGCCGCAGAAACTCGCCGCATTCTCGATCGCCTCTATGGCTACGAGGTCTCCCCGATTCTCTGGCGCAAGGTCAACAGAGGGCTGTCAGCAGGTCGTGTGCAAAGCCCCTCGGTCCGACTCATTGTTGAGCGAGAGCGCGAACGCATCGCATTTATCTCCGCCGGCTACTGGTCGATCGATCTCGACGCCGCAACCACGCCTGCTTTCACTGCTCGTCTCGTTGTTGTCGATGGCAAAAAAGTTGCCACCGGCAAAGATTTCGGTGCTGACGGCAAACCGAGCGACAAGGTCGTTGCCATCGATGAGGCTCGTGCCCACTCACTGGCCGAAGGCCTCCGTGACGCAACCGTGTCGGTGCGCAGCGTTGACACCAAGCCCTATCGGTCGTCTCCAAAGGCACCGTTTATGACGTCGACCCTTCAACAAGAAGGCGGACGTCGTCTCCGTATGTCGTCATCGCAGGTGATGCGCATCGCCCAAGGGCTGTACGAGCGAGGCTTCATTACCTACATGCGCACCGACAACGTGATTCTCTCTGATGACGCTCTTTCAGAGACCCGCAGCATCATCGGAGCCACATACGGCGATGCCTTCTTGTCTGAACAACCACGTCGACATACCTCAAAGTCGAAGAACGCTCAGGAGGCGCACGAGGCGATCCGACCAACCACTCCTATGCGGAGCCCCCGAGAGATCTTGAACGAACTCGACCGCCAGGAGCTTGCGCTCTACACCCTGATCTGGCAACGCACGTTGGCCTCGCAGATGGCAGACGCACGTGGAACGACGCTCAGCCTTCGCCTCGGTGCCGTTTCCTCTCACGAGAACACCGATTGTGAGTTCACGGCAAGTGGCACGACAATCGAGTTTGAAGGTCACCGAGCGGTGCTCAGCGACGTCGATGGTGATTCAGAAAACGAGACCGAGAAAGAAGAGCTATTGCCAGCTCTCGCAGTCGGTGATGTTGTTCCGTTACAGGCCTGCACGCCAGAAGGTCACAACACCACACCTCCTGCCCGATTCACTGAAGCCAGCCTCGTCAAACGGCTTGAAGAACTCGGCATTGGTCGACCGTCAACGTGGGCCTCAATTATTCAGACGATTCAAGATCGGGGATACGTCTGGAAGAAGGGTCAAGCGCTCGTCCCCACATGGACGGCGTTCGCTGTCGTTGGTCTTCTTGAAGATCACTTCGATGACCTCGTCGATTACGAACTCACCGCAAAAATTGAAGAAGACCTCGACGACATCGCCCGTGGTCGACGCCAGAAATCAGACTGGCTGACGCGCTTTTACTTCGGTGGTGACACGTTGCCCGGTTTGAAACATCTCGTCGAAGAAAACCTCGACCAAATAGACGCCGCAAGCATCAACTCGTTCCCCATCGGGAATGATCCTGACGGAAACGAGATCATTGCGAAGCCCGGCAAGTACGGCCCGTACATCAAGCGTGGAGACGAGACGGCCAGCATCCCTGACGATCTCGCCCCCGACGAACTCACCCTCGACGAAGCCTTGCGACTGCTTTCCCTTCCAAAGAGTGATGACCCGATTGGCACGCTCGACGATCTCCCGGTTTATGCGAAGAATGGCAGATATGGGCCCTACGTGCAGTGGGGCGATCCTGACAACCTGCCTCCGGGTCTTGCCAAGCCTAAAATGTCAAGCCTGTTCTCAACGATGAGCCTCGAGCACATCACATTGGAAGACGCAAAGCAGTTGTTGCAGTTACCGCGCGAACTTGGTGTCGACCCTGCCGACGGCGAAGTCATCTCTGCCGCAAACGGGCGATACGGCCCCTATGTCGTCAAAGGCAAAGACTTCCGGTCAATCGACTCTGAAGAACAACTATTGACGATCACTCTCAGCGAGGCGATCAAGATTTACGAACTGCCGAAGGTGTTCCGTCGAGGTGGTGCGCGCAACATGGCAGCCGCGGGGCCGCTGCGCGAGTTCGGTGACGACCCGACGTCGGGTCGCAAAGTGGTCGCCAAAGATGGTCGCTTTGGTGTCTATGTGACCGACGGTGAAACAAATGCGTCGATTGGTAAAGGCGACCGCATTGAAGAGATCAGTCCTGAGCGGGCATTTGAGTTGCTCGCAATCCGCAGAGAGCAGGGGCCGTCAAAGAAGCGCCCAGCGAAGAAGTCTGCTGCGAAGAAATCGACAGCAAAAAAGACAGCCGCAAAGAAATCAACTGCGAAGAAAGCCGCACCAAAAGCCACATGACCCAGCCGGTATACATCGCATTCGAAGGGCCGGAAGCCTGCGGAAAAAGCACGCAAGCGCAACGTCTAGCCGAATCGATTGGTGCGGTACTCACACGTGAAACCGGTGGCACTGACATCGGTGCCCAACTACGGTCAATTCTTCACAATGTTGACACTGTCGGCCTCGACGACCACGCAGAGACGCTCATCGTTGCCGCTGATAGGGCCCAGCATCTCGCCGAAGTTGTTCGGCCGGCGCTCGAACGTGGCGAGCACGTGGTGAGTGACCGGTCAGTGTATTCAAGCCTGGCCTATCAGGGCTACGGGCGGGGCCTGCCAGTTGACGATGTGCGCCGCATCAACGAGTGGGCGATCGGTTCAACATGGCCAGACCTTGTCATCTTGCTCAAGACCGATGACGTCACTCTCCAACGGCGCATGAATGAACGAGATCTCGACCGTATCGAGCAAGCCGGTTCAGATTTCCATCGACGTGTTCGTGAAGGCTTTGCCGACATGGCAGCAGCTGACCCCAACCGTTGGTACGTAGTCGATGCGTCAACGCCTGCCGATGAGACGGCGGCCACGATTCGCAAGGTTGTAAGCGAGCGTCTGGGCATCTGATGGCATCTGTGTGGGACACGGTCATCGGGCAGGATTCCACGACTTCGCTTCTGCGCACCTCACTGCAAGATCCGGTTCACGCCTATCTCTTCGTCGGGCCTCACGGCTCGACGAAAGAGCAAGCGGCTCGGGCTGCTGCTGCGGTGATGATCTCCGGCAGCGACGACCCGGATGACCGACACGCGCGTCTCGTCATGGCCGGTGAGCATCCCGATTGCCGCGAGGTAGAACGCGAAGGTGCTGGCATCAGCGTCGACCAAGCGCAATGGATTCTCGAACAGTCATGGCTCAGCCCCACGGAAGGCGACCTTACCGTGCTCATCTTGCATGACTTCCATCTCGTTGCTGATGCGGCTGCGGCGAAGTTATTAAAAACAATCGAGGAGCCGCCGGCGAGCACGCGTTTCGTCATTGTCGCCGAAAGTTTGCCGACCAATCTCGTCACCATTGCCTCTCGCTGTGTTCGTCTTGATTTTCATGCGATTGCCGATGAGGTCATCGCCGAACGACTTATCGCCGAGGGCGTCGCCCCAGATGCTGCTCAACTTGCCTCGGCCGGTGCGTTTGGTGACCTCGATCGCGCACGACTGGTCGCAACCGATCCAGCCCTTGCAGAACGTCGACACACCTTTGCTCGGGCGATCGACGCTCTCGATGGTTCAGGGTTCGCGGCATTACAAATGGTGAAACGCATTGAGACACTCATCGACGAAGCAGCTGAGCCACTTAACGCTCGACATCTCGAAGAGGCAGACGCTCTTCAGGAACGTATTGAGGCCTACGGCAACCGCGGAAGCGGAAAGAAACAACTTGAAGACCGTCACAAACGTGAACATCGGCGATTCGTTACCGATGAGTTGCGAGCCGGTCTTGCCGTGCTCAGCGCAAGTTACCGAGATGCAATGGTGGCTGGGCGTCTGAGTGCTGACGATGCTGCCCGGGCAGTAAATGCCATCAATGAGACGGCGTCGGCGCTTAGTCGAAACGCGAATTCGTCGCTCGCTCTTGAGCGACTGATGTGGTCGCTTCCGTTGCCTCGCTGAACAATGGTGCGCAACGAATTCTTGACGTTCGGTCAATGACCGGTGGTTGACACCGTCAGGGCTCGCTAGGCTCCCGCCCGTTGCCTGGGTAGCTCAGTCGGTAGAGCAACGCACTCGTAATGCGTAGGTCGTGAGTTCGATTCTCATCCCAGGCTCTCGGTGAGCGAAGCAATGGGCTCTTTGCTCCTATCCTTCTCAGAAGCCCTATGCAGACCTCATCAGGCACTGAGCCCAACGAGCCGATTGATCGGAGTAGCCCGATCTACGTTGCTGGCCATCGAGGCCTCGTCGGTGCTGCGGTCGTCCAACATCTTGAGCGGGAGGGGTTCACAAACATCCTCACCGCAACCCGCGATGAGCTTGACCTGCGAAACCAGAGTGATGTCAGCGAGTGGTTCAACATCAATCGACCGCGTTATGTCCTGCTGGTCGCTGGCACCGTTGGCGGAATTCTTGCGAATAGCACACGGCCCGCCGAATTCATTTACGACAACATGATGATTCACGGCACCGTCGTGCATTCTGCCTATGAGACTGGAGTCGAAAAGCTTCTCTACCTCGGCTCATCGTGTATCTACCCGCGAGATGCCACGCAGCCGATCACCGAAGAAGAGTTGCTCACCGGACCACTCGAGGAAACAAACGAGTGGTATGCAATTGCGAAGATCGCGGGCATCAAGTTGTGTCAGGCATATCGCCGCCAGTTCGGGTGCAATTTCATCTCTGCGATGCCAACCAATCTCTATGGTCCTGGCGACAATTTTGACCTCACGTCGAGCCACGTCATTCCGGCATTGATGAGGAAGTTTCATGATTCCCGAAGCTCGGCTGACCGAAGTGTTGAGGTGTGGGGCACCGGTTCTGCGATGCGCGAGTTCTTGCACGTCGATGATCTCGCGAGCGCATGCCTATTCTTGTTAGAGAACTACAGCGGTGATTCGCATATCAATGTGGGCACCGGAATTGATCTCTCGATCAAAGAGTTGGCAGAGACGATTCAGTCAATCGTTCACCCTGATGCCGTAATCAACTGGGATAGGTCAAAACCGGACGGCACCCCCCGCAAACTTCTCGACATCTCTCGTCTTCGAGCACTTGGCTGGGAACCATCGGTCCCGTTAACTGAGGGATTGTCGAGCACGTACGAGTGGTTCCTCTTGTCGGAATCGGCTGGTAAAGAATTGCGCGGCATCGACTCGGTCTAACTACATTCCTACTCGTGGCAGATCGTTCGACCTTCGCCGTACGGGCAATGGAATACGCACCTCAGCTGTATTCGACCGCACTCCGAATGACGCGAAATGCTGCCGATGCGGAAGATCTCGTGCAAGAGACGATGATGCGGGGTTACCGCAGTTTCGACACGTTTGCCGAGGGCACCAATCTCAGGGCCTGGCTGTATCGCATCCTCACGAATGCATTCATCAATCGCTACCGCTCAAAAAAGCGGCGGCCAATGGAGACAGATCTTGCTGATGTCGAAGATCTCTACCTATATAAACGTGTTTCGACGATGGAGAATGCCGCCGGTTCACTCTCGGCAGAAGACCAATTTCTCGACCTTTTCACCGATGAAGAGGTGAAAAGTGCGGTGGAAGGCCTTCCAGACACCTTCAAATTGCCCGTCATTCTTGCCGATGTTGAGGGATTCGCGTACAAAGAAATCGCAGAAATGCTAGATATTCCAGTCGGAACGGTGATGTCGCGTCTGCATCGGGGAAGAAAAGCGATGCAAAAAGAGTTATATGAGTATGCGAAAGCCCGCGGGCTTGTCGACAACCGTGGGGATTCCGACTAATGGCTGATTGCAAAGAGACGCTGAACGAACTTGAGCCGTATATCGACGGCGAGTTGTCCACCGACGCCAAAGAGCACATTCATGGCCATCTCGATGGCTGCGTTGATTGCCAGCAAGCCTTCGAATTTCATCTTGAACTGAAGGCAGCAATTCGACGCAAGGTCAACAATGATGAGTTGCCTAGCGGGCTTCTCATGCGCCTCGAATCGTGCCTGAAGGAAGACTTTGACGGCGACGGCAATGTCGGCAACCCCTCTGATCGCTAGAATGCAAACATGATTGCAGCGAACATTTGGCACTGGTGGATCGGGGTCGTTCTCACAGGAGTGGGGGTTCTCACCGCGGTTGGTCTCGTTGCTGGATACCTCAAGTCGGTGACTGCGCTCAAGCATCCTCTTGGCCGTCGCCAAGGCGATTCTGAACTCTGACTCTCATCGCTGACCTTCTTTCGCGCTGTACGTTCCCACCATCGGGTTCTTCCGTTCACTGCGCATACTCAGGGGGGCCTGACTCTTCGGCCCTTTTGATTCTGGCTCAAGCAGCTGGGCTCTCGGTGACGGCTCACCACGTCGATCATGGCTTGCGACCCTCATCGGCAGAGGAGGCCGCTATCGCAGTCGATATTGCTCAATCACTAGATATCAATTGCATTGTGCATCATGTTGAAGTTGATGCCTCACACAATCTTGAAGCACATGCTCGTGCTGCTCGACAGGGAGTGCTTCCTCCAGATGCGCTCACCGGCCACACCATTGATGATCAAGCCGAGACATTGCTTATCCGTCTCCTTCGAGGTGCCGGGTCTGATGGCTTATCGGCTATCACTCCCGGACCTCAACATCCGATTCTCGGCCTTCGTCGCCACGACACCGTTGCTCTCTGCGATGACGCAGGCATTGCGCCTGTCATTGACCCTACGAATGACGATCCGTCAATGTGGAGGAACCGTATTCGTGACGAGGTGCTTCCTCTAATCAACGACATCGCCAAGCGCGATCTCGTACCGATCTTGTCTCGCACCGCCGATGTGTTACGCCACGACGCAGAGTTCTTGAATGATCTCGCGGCCGAGATTGATCCGACCGATGCAAAAGCGCTGTGTGACGCAGATCCGGTGCTTGCAACAAGGGCTCTTCGACAGTGGTTGACCCGTGATGGCTACCCTCCGAACGCCGCAGCGATTCAACGGGTGCTTGGGGTAGCTCGGGGGGACGCGATCGCCTGCGAAATCGATGGAGGGATCCGAATTGCACGAAAACATCGTCGGTTGAGGATTATTACACCGGATGCCGTCGGGGAGTAGGATGACCACTGTTATGTACGCCGATGGAGTTTCCTCATGATGCCGCCAAAGCTGCGTGGCAAATGGGCTTTAGGTATCCAGCCGCGTAATTTCACTTGGATTTTGAAGGATAAAATGGCCGTGTGCGAGCGTCCGGGTGGGTTTGGTTCGAGCCACCGACGTGTTCGCCGTCAAGAAGAAATCATCTGGATTCGGGAAAACGGCTTCAATTACGTCGTTTCGCTGATTCAGGCGCCTCACAATCTTCACAACTATGAAGAGCTCGGTCAGCCGTATCGGCACCGGCCGATGCGCACCGACAACATTGATGCCTGGTTGACCGCCCTCTACCGCGAGCTCGACGATCTCATCCGTGCGGGTCAACGTGTGCTTGTTCATGGGGAAGAGCTCGGTGATCGTATTGTTGGCGTGATGGGTGGCTACATCCGTTGGGCCGGCCTGATCGAAGACGCCACTGAGGCGATCACTGTCACTGAGCAGTTGACGGGTCGCAAACTTGACCCATTTGCGCGAGAAGTCATTCTTCGCGCTCACGAACTTCGCTGACATGGAAGACGTCGATTGCGTCATTGTTGGCGCCGGTATTTCTGGTCTCATCACCGCCAGACGTCTCGCCGACGCAGGCGTATCAGCCATGGTGTTCGACAAGGGACGGTCAGTTGGCGGACGCCTCGCAACTCGCCGTATCGGCGAGGCCCGACTTGATCATGGTGCACAGTTCATGACGGCTCGCTCAGAGTCGTTTGCTACACAGCTTGAAGACTGGCAGCAGCGAGGTCTCGCCGACATTTGGTGTCACGGGTTCGAGAGCGATGATGGCCACCCACGGTGGATTGGTATGAACGGAATGAATTCGTTGGCGAAAGATCTCGCCGAAGGCATTGATGTCAGAACTGATCACCGAGTGTTCTCAACAACGTGGGACCGCGGTAAATGGTCAGTGACCTGCGATGATGCTCAAACGGTCACTGCGTCAACGCTCGTGCTTACCGCTCCGATCCCTCAGTCGTTTTCATTTGTCTTTGAAACTGTTGAGACATTGCCACGTGAACTGTGGTCGGCCGACCACGATCGCACCATTGCTCTGTTGGCAGCTCTCGACGGGCCCTCCGCTCTCACTGGATCGGGTGCTCGGCATGAGCCTTCTGATGACATCGCATTCGTTGTCGACCACGCCGTGAAGGGGATTTCGCCGATTCCCGCAATCACCATGAATACGTCGCCAGAGTGGAGCGATCTATTTTGGGATGCCCCGAACGATGAGATTGAGGCGGCGCTCAGCGAACTCATTTCACCATTTCTCGGCTCTGCTCACGTTGTTGAGCAGCAGGTAAAGAAGTGGCGATTCGCGACTCCTCGGGCAACCTGGTCGACGCCGTGCTGGTCAGATAACGACTTCCAGCTTGTCGTCGCAGGCGACGCATTCGGTGGCCCTCGGGTCGAGGGGGCATTTCTTTCGGGTGTTGCTGCCGCAGAGACAATTACTGGGTGGTGCACACAACGTCGGTGAGTTCACCTTCATCGAAGGACCACCAACTCACGAAATCAGTACCAACATCGGTTCTCATCTCGGTAAATGACGCGTATTCCGTGGGACATCGCCGAATGAATGCAGGGGCGTGAGAGAGGCGCATACCGTTTTCAAGAACGGCGAGGCCACGTTCGAATCCGGTGACGGCCGGCAACACCACATGATCGTTGTCGACGACCGGCTGTAACGAAAACCAGATCACGGCCTCTCCGAGCAGATCAGCAAAGATTGCACAATTTCCTTGGGCAAGATCTGGAATCGTGCAGTCGTTTACCCCTGTGGTGCCTTCGACGATGGTCACTGCACGTTGCTCTTCGATGGTGAACGTCACTGTCGATGTTGCGAGCCCCTCCGGGTCTGTAGCAAACCGCTTAGTTGAACGGTCAAGTCGCTCGGTGAGGTTGATCACTCGAGACACAGGGGTGGTTGAGGTGTTGGCTGCGGCTTGGTCAACTTCGTCGCCTGCGGTCACCGATCGCACCATGAACAGCAACACGAAGATGCCCGCCACTGCAGCAACAAATCGAAACGAGAGCAGCGCTCTCACTTTGCGGTCCAACCCCCGTCAACGATGACCGACTGACCAGTCATGAATGTTCCGGCTGATGATGCAAGCAGTAACAGTGCTCCGTCGAGTTCATGGGGTTCGCCCATCCGAGGAATCGGTGTGTTTCGTCGCACAAAATCTTGGCTTCGCTCTTCTTGCATGGGTTCGGTCATCTCCGAAGGGAACCAGCCTGGGCACAACGCGTTAACTCGGATGCCTTTGCGAGCCCATTGCAAGGCGAGTTCTCGCGTCATGTTGACGACTGCACCTTTCGAGGCGCAGTAGTTCGCCTGCTTGACCGGTGTTGCACCGACGTGCCCAAGCATGGATGCAACGTTGATGATCGAGCCACCCCCACGGTCAATCATTGATGGTGCACTGAGTTTGGAAAGGTGCCACACCGCAGTGGTGTTGATTTCAAGGACTCGTCGAAACAATTCGAGAGATTCCTCTTCGATACCAACGACCTCGGTGATTCCCGCATTATTGACGAGCACGTCAACGCGCCCATGGGTGTCAATCGTTTCGGCGATGAGTCGTTCGCGATCGTCTTCATTCGCCATATCGGCTGCGATCGGTGTTGCCCGGTCTCTACCAAGTTCGTCAGCAAGCGCTTCAAGGCGCTCTCGGCGCCGAGCTGAAATGACAACGGTTGCACCCACTGCATGCATGACTCGAGCCATGCGTTCACCTAGCCCAGCTGATGCTCCGGTAACGACCACGACGGTGTCGTCGAGTCGGAAGAGATCGAGGGGATGTGTGACAGTTGACATTCTCCCAGCATTGCAGCGATCTGCACCGGTGTGGTGGCGCCGCCCGAAAACTCTCTTGCGGCGAGCACGCGGTGTTAGTTGAAAACTTGGCTGCTATCGCGCAGATTGCTTGAATTCGGGCCGGCGCTTCTCGAAGAATGCGCTGATGCCTTCCTGCGAATCAGGCGTCACAATTCCAGCTGCCATCACTTCCATCGCGTAGGCATATGCCTTCGGCTGCTCCATATCGACCTGGGCGTAATAGGCACGCTTGCCAATGCCCTTCGCCATCGCTGAACCACGAATCGAGCGGGCCATCAAATCACGCACTGCATCGTCAAGTTGGTCATCGGCGACGACCCGGTTGATGAGACCCCATGAAGCGGCGGTATGAGAGTCAATTGCGTCACCGGTGATCGCAAGTTCCATCGCATGCTTGCGATTGATCTGGCGGGCAACGGCGACGAGCGGTGTATTGCAGAACAAGCCACCCTTTCCTCCCGGTAGAGCAAACCCTGCCGACTCAGCAGCAACTGCCATGTCACATGTCGACACCAATTGGCATCCGGCGGCAGTCGCAAGTGCATGCACCTTTGCGATGACGACTTGAGGAATGTCCTGGATCGTATTCATCATGCGGGTGCACACTTCAAGCAGCGAACGAGCCTCAGGAAGTTCAATATCGACCATGTCGCCAAAGTTGTGGCCCGCCGAAAACACAGGGCCATTTGCCTCGAGGATGACTCCGAGGGCGTCAGAGGCACCGATCTCGTCAAGAGTGGCCTGCATCTCAAGCATGAGCTCACGAGACAGCGAGTTACGAGTCTCTGGGCGGTTCAGTGTGATGGTGACGACATCACCTTCACGAGACACAAGAAGGTTGGCTGTTGAGGTAGTCATACCGATAGCCTGCCACGTTTTACCGGTAAACCGGCACGCGGAGTGCGCCCCCAGGGGGTCGAACCCTGAACCAACGGGTTAAAAGCCCGCTGCTCTGCCATTGAGCTAGAGGCGCGAGGCGCACAAGAAAACTCGCACGCTTACCCGCAAGGTTAGAGCCTCCGCTGACGAAACCCGCCAGGCAACAAAGGTTCCCTCGGCTCCCACAAGATCTTCAACCCGATGACAACACCCACCCCGCCTTAGGGTGAAAGAGATGGGCACACGTCCGATAACCGAGTTCTTGCCTGACGGTCCACCGCTCACCGTCGATCCATTACTCGCGGCCATCGCCGACCAGGCCTTGACCGCCGACCAGACAAGAACTGTCTCACCAAATGTCATCAACGACATCAAGACATCACCAACGATGAGGCTCTCAGCAAGCACATCAATCGGTGGTGAGCAGGCGTCTGTGCTGCAGATCGGACGAGAACTTGAAGCGGTCGCCGCACGCTGCACCAGCACCGCATGGGTGCTGTGGAACCATCTTGCGGTCTTTCACCTTTTTGTTGGAACACTCGGCCCGCCCCACGCTCCCCTGCTGAAAGAAATCGTTACAAATAACGAATGGGTGTGTTTTCCCGCCGGAGCAGGCTCAGGCGTCACCGGGGTCATCGATGGCGACAGCGTCGTCCTCAACGGCCGTGGGTCGTTCAGTTCAGGCGGACGTTATGCAGATTGGGCCGGAGTTGTGTTTGCGGTCTGCGATGCCGACGGCAACCGGGTTGAGCCACTCGACATTCGCTTCACGATCGTTCCTCTCAGCGACCCCAACGTTCGAATTGATCCGACATGGGATGGAAGTTCAGTGCGGGCATCCGCCACCGACGACATTCACTACGAACAGGTTCGGGTGCCACTCGATCGTTGCGCCGACTGGTTTGGTGCCAACCGTGCAGAAACGCTGCGCACCGTGCCCGTGGTTGACCACCGCTACCGCGAAGATTGGGTTGGGCTGTCGGACGTATGGCTTGGGTGGATGGGTGTCGGGCTTGTCCGAGCCGCACTCACCGATGCTGCCGAAGAGATCACCAGTCGGAAAACAATTCTCGGGAAGGCAATGGTGTCTCGACCCACCGTGCAGGTGAACCTCGGTCGGGCGTCGTCACTCGTCGCAGCCGCTGCCGCAACAATGGAAACTATATGTCGAGAGATCGATGAGCGGATCGCAGCTGAGATTGTTCCTACCGATGCCGACTACTTGCGACAGGTTGGGCTCGCAACATCGGCGCTTGATCAACTTCGTGACGCAATGACAGAACTGCTGTCAACTCAGGGCGGCAACGGCCTGCGTGAGAGCGGACACTTCGAGCGACGTTGGCGTGACTTCCAAGCGATGCCACTTCATATCAATGCACACCGAGATCGGGCACATCATCAGATTGGTCGCTTCGTACTCGGTGAAGAACTCGAACCGTTCTAATCGGCCGATACTCAACTCGTTGCGAACGGAACCTCGCACGCCTGATCACTCACCACTGCCATGTGCACAGGGTTGTTGCCGTGCGCACCGGCTGACCACGACGGGAACACCACCGAATACAAGCCGTCAGCGCCAGCGACGAACACAAGGAAACGATCAGAAGACTCAAACACCGGAATGAGGTCATCATCTGACCCTTTCGGCGTTAACGCAGCATTCAACGATCGGATGCGTGACCGCCGCACATGACACAACTCAAACAGACGATCTTGAATTGACGAGCGAGTCCAGCCGGCCTTCGCAAGCACATTCGCATGTTCTGGGTTCAGCGCGATCGCGACCGACCCCGTGCGAAGGTACAAGTTGTTTGACCCGGCATTTGTCGAGACTTCGGCAAGTATTCGCAGAAGCCGATCGGGTGAATCAGGGTCGTCCGCATCGTTCACAAACATCACCGAGTGCGGAGCCTCTGTACCGAGGACAGTGACAACATCGCTGCCTGCTGGGTAGCCCCACATTTCCGACATCGGCGGGAAGGGTGATGCATGTTCTGCTTCGGCGAGACACATCGAGAACTTCCCGGGGTGACCAAGCAATGCCATGTCTGATACACCAGGCTTTGCTCCACCAATGTTCATCATGGCGAGACGCAACGCACGTCCGATGCATACGTTTGCTCGATGCCCGGGCCCCAACGCACCAAACCCTGATGCGATGCCTGTGATCGCTCCAAGTGGGCCGTTCACAATAAGTAACGGCGCAATTGAATGTGTGGTCGACTGCACCTCGCTGAGATCAAACTCAGGTTGCAGCACCGCTTGCATCGCAGCGAGTACGAACGGCATGTAGTCGGGTGAGCAACCTGCCATCACCGCATTCGTTGCAAGTTTCTCGACGGTGGCGACTCCTCCGAGTGGGCCGACCTCGCCGAGGACCACGTCGCCGTCAAGACCCGAGGCAAGCACCATTCGATCGACCAGTTCTGTCGTCGGGATGATCACTGGCAGTCCGTCGGTGCAACCCATCTCGTGCAGTTTTTCGAGCGCTGCGACCTGATCGGCCGCTTCAAGTAGCTCCATTACGACCCTCTCGCTGCGGCGACGGGCTCGTTGTCGCCCGACTCGTTACCGTTCAACACTGCGACAAGGCGCGGAGCAATCTCATCAGCAAGTGCGGCCATCTCACTGGCGCTTGAACCTGCGATCGGATGCGGCAGGCGAACTCGCGGAATGTCAGGCATTCCACTCGACAACGCAATGAGGTCACCTTGCTGCCAGAACGGTTCGGTCACGAGAGCAACGGTTGGAATGTTTCGAAGGGCGAGTTGGATGCCGTCACGCACGGTGCCGGAGGTGCAACTGCCTCAATGGCCGTATGCCGCGATGACTGCGGAGCATGTGTCAGAAATTTCAGCGAGGTCTTCGGTGGAGGCGAGGGCGCTCGCGTTTCCCTTATTCCACAACTTCACGGTGATGCCGGGTATGACCCGCTCAACCGCTTCGCCGATGAGTTGAAGAAACTCAACCGACCCTGGGAAGCCGTTGGCGAACAACCCGATTTGCTGGCCCGGCGCGAGGTGAGCCGACAATTCATATGGAACAGTTGGTCCGGAGCGTTCACCGCGTGGATCATGAAACTTCATGCCATGACCTTAGGGTGCGCCGTCGCACTCGCAGGCACCGCAGCTTCACTCAACTGAGAGCGTGATCACACCGAGGTCAAGGGCGGGGGACGCAAAATCGACGTGAAACTCGTCGCCAACACGGCAATCAAGTGGCCGGGTGAATGAACCTGCCAACACGGTCTCGCCTGCCTGCAGGGGAATTCCGAGGCCGTGCAGTCGTCGAGCGAGCCACACGATGCCTTCTACTGGGTCTCCCAGCACGCCGGCAGCCACACCGGTTTCTTCGACGATGCCGTTTCGTGAACAGATCGCTCCCGCCCATCGCAGCTCGCCATGTCGAACTTCATCGATTGGCATCTTTACATCACCAACGACACTGCCGGCGTTCGCCGCGTTGTCAGCGATGGTGTCACGAACCGTTCTGCTCACACCGTCGTCAGGGTGCACCCGGT
>JAAXJF010000028.1 GCA_012269985.1 Acidimicrobiaceae bacterium | reverse complement strand
CGCCTGTCGCCGCAGCTCGAGATCTAACCCACAACGCCCGATCCTTTCCTCTCGGGGCAACCGAGGTGCTACGAACCTCTCCCCCTCCAGCCTTTACCGCGTCGAGCAATTTCTTTGAGATCGCCCCGCCTCCACCGACCAACACAACATCGGTTGAGTCAAGAGGGCTTTCGAGAAATGAGATCAGTGGCGAGAGGTCGGCGAGATTGAACCGGCCCACATTCCGAGCAACTACCACCCTGCGATCGGTGAGAAAAGGCGGTGTATGGGCAGCGTCAACGACCGATTGCATTGAGAACTCGGCGTCGTCAAATTCATCAACCATCATCGATGAGTCGTTATCTCCGACAAGCTCGTTCAGCAGTTCGCGCACTGCGGTGCGAAGTACCGACTCATCGTCACCGCTCAATACATACGTCGTCATGTCAGTCCTCGTGTTTAGCACGAACACGAGCGTGATGCTGATAGCCCCAGGTGATCGCAACAACAACTCATTGCGCTCGCCACTCATGGAGGTGAAGTCGGGGTGCACCGTCTCTACGCCTAGGTCACCATAGGATTCGGTCATGACGACAAGCTCAGAGAGCGAACCCGTTTCGACAGCAGCACCGGTGGTAGGTGGACCCCGCTGGTACCGCAGACGCATTCGCGTAGTCGGGCCTTGTGCTGCGCTCGTGCCGCCATCAGTCATTGGCGCTCTATCTCTTTTCATCTTGCTACTCGGCGAAGGTCAACTAAGTGCCGTTGTGGGCCTCATCGGCACGGTGATCTCCGGCCCGGGCCTGTTGTTCGTTGGGGCTCCGATCGCCAATTCGAGTTCTTACCCCATGGCCTTGCTGCTGAGCGTGCTGTTTTGGATAGCGGTCGGGTTCGTAGCTGCATTCCGCGCCACTCGAGGACCCATTGCCGGGTGGCCTGAGTTCTGGCGCGAATATGTCTTCCTGTGGCTTGCCACCGCAACTGGCGCCGGTATTGGAATTGTGATTTCGGCTACTCGCATCGGCGGTGCCCTGCTGTAAAACGATGCGTCTCAGGGAGATCGGAGCACAGCCGCTATCTCTACCCGTCGGGCTGAGGTACCGGACGGCCCGTTAGAACAGACGTGCGGTCAACTGTTTGCGATACGCCGCGGTTCGAGGATCATCGGGGCCCATCAATTCGAGAATGTCAACGAACCGCTGACGGGCTTCATCATCGACTTTGACCTGATTGAGTAGCGAGGTCAACTCTTGATCGAAATCATCATCCGGTACAACCGACCCAACCCGCGCTGCAGCTTTGATGCGTCGAGCATCATCGGTTTCAGGGATTCGCTCAAGAAGCGCAAGAGCTTCTTCAGCTGCGTCACGCTGCACGAGGATGTCAGCAAGAGCAATGATGACGGCCTCATTGGACGGGTCGCTCTCAAGAACTGCTCGCAAACCCAACTCGTCACGCCGCTCAACAAGACCTTGGATCATCTCTGCCATCGGGTCTGCGCCCAACCGCCCAATGAATGCATCGATCTCAGGACGGCCCTGGGCTCCAACGAATCCGTCGACAACCTGTCCATCTCTGATGGCGTACACCGCAGGAATCGACTGCACCTGAAACATCTGTGAAATGGCCGGATTTTCATCAACATTGACTTTGGCAAGAACTACTTCGCCCCCGGTCGCCGCCACTGCTTCTTCGAGCATTGGGCCAAGCGTCTTGCATGGACCACACCATGGCGCCCACAGGTCGACAACTACCGCCTGGCGTCGGGAACGTTCGAGTACCTGCGACTCGAAGTCCGCGTCGCCGACGTCGAACACTGCACCTTGAAAACCAGGAATTTCACTCACGATCTTCACCCTACCGACGCACCGAGAGCATGGCTGAACCCCGCTGTCACTACCATCGTCATTATGAGTGCACCCGAGGGCATCTTCGAGTCGTCCGTGACGAACTGGCTGAACACATCAGTTGACGGTGCAGTAGGTCCTTACAGCTGGGAGATCATCGCCGGAGGCCACTCGAACCTCACGTTTCTCGTTACCGATGCGAACAGCCGCCGACTTGTGCTCCGCCGGCCCCCACTTGCCCACGGGCTTGCAAGCGCTCATGACATGGCTAGAGAGCACCGAATCATCTCCGCATTGAACCGCTCATCGGTACCGGTGCCGACGACGGTTGGGCTCTGCGAGGACGACAGCATCAACGGTGCGCCGTTTTATGTCATGGAGTACGTCGAAGGTCATGTCGTGCGTGATGTTGAGTCCGCCGCGAGGCTCCTCAGCGAATCGGCTCGTGCTCGAGCAAGCGAGTCGTTGGCCGACACGCTCGCCGCAATACACGAGGTTGACCTTGTCGCTGTTGGCCTTAACGACCTTGGCCGGCATGAGGATTACCTCGCGCGCCAACTCCGTCGCTGGTACGGGCAATGGGAGCAGCAGCGAACTCGTGATCTCAGCCTCGTCGATGAAGTTCATGCTGTGCTCGTCGCCAACCTTCCAGCCCAGCAGGGCGCCACCATCGTTCACGGCGACTACCGACTCGATAACACCATGGTCGATGATGACGGCAATGTGTGTGCAGTTCTCGACTGGGAAATTTGCACCCTCGGTGACCCACTCGCAGACATTGCCATGCTCGCCGTCTATTGGACAGGTCCTACCGATACACAAAGTGCATGGGAATCGGGGGCAACGACGGCACCAGGGTTCTGGGATCGAAACCAACTCATTGAGCGCTATGCACAATCATCTGGAAGAGACCTCGGCAATTTCGATCTCTACATGGCATTCGCGAACTGGAAGCTCGCCTGCATTCTCGAGGGTGTCTACGCGCGGTACCTCGGTGGTGCACTCGGCCAACGCGATGCCTCAGAACTTGAGCCATTCAAGCGACAGGTCGACTCCGCAGCCCGAGCCGCTGCCGATCTCCTTAATGTGAACTGAGCCATGTCGATCACCTGGAACGAACACCCTGTCTCGCTCGACAAGCCGGTACTCGTCGTATACCTCAGCGGGTGGATCGATTCAGGTGGAGCGGCCCAACTCGCAACCGATGCCCTGCTTGAAGAGTGTCAAGCCGAGCCCCTTGCGGTCTTCGACGACGACACATACCTCGATTTCAGGGCTCGTCGCCCGACGATGAAGCTCGTCGAAGGACGCAACACCGTGCTCGACTGGCAACACATCACACTCTCGCACGGTCGAGACAGAATCGGCAGAGACATCATCATTGCCCATGGGCCTGAGCCCGATCTGGCCTGGCACCGCTTCGTGAAGGAATTGACCGATGCGGCGGTCAATCTCGGCGTGTCTAACTGCGCTCACCTTGGGGCCTACCCGTTCTCGTGCCCTCATACACGGCCTTCTCGACTGTCGATGACAACAGCATCTGAGGACGTACTCGCAAGCCTTCCGTTCCTGCGGAGCACGCTCGATGTGCCGGGCGGTATCGGCTCTGCACTTGAGCACTCTTTGCATGACGCCGATATCCCAACCCTTGGTATCTGGGCGCAGGTCCCTCATTACGCAGCGACAATGCCCTACCCGGCCGCTGCTGTCGCTCTGCTCGACGGACTGAGAGACGCTCTCGATCTTGTCATCGACGGAACCGACTTACGCTCGACAATGGTCGAGCATCGCGACCGCCTCGCCGACCTTGTCCGCGATAACTCTGAGCACGAACAAATGCGGAAACAGCTCGAGGTTGCCCACGACGCCCAGCGCGCAGATGAGCCCGTTATCGATGCAATGCCACCCACCATTGGCGAGATCTCGGCAGATGAACTCAGCGAACAGGTCGAACGTTTTCTGCGCGGACACGACTGAGTCGGTGCGACGGACCTCACCCAATTAGGGTCGAGGTATGAGAATTGATGCAACGTTGATGGGCGGTCTTGCTGAAGCAGCCGCCTCCGCAAAAGACCTTGAGGCCGCCGGTTACGACGGAGCGTGGACGGCCGAAACAGCACACGATCCGTTTTTGCCACTCGTTCAAGCTGCGGCTGACACCGACTCGATCGAGCTCGGCACCTCAATCGCCGTGGCATTCGCTCGCAATCCGATGCTGCTCGCAAACCTCGGCTGGGATCTTCAAGCATTTTCGAACGGCCGTTTCATCCTCGGCTTGGGTTCGCAGATCAAACCGCATATCACGAAGCGATTCTCAATGGAGTGGAGTTCCCCTGCGGCTCGCATGCGCGAGATGATCAACGCCGTCCGCGCCATCTGGGACACCTGGGAGAACGGAACGAAACTCGACTTCCGTGGAGATTTTTATCAGCACACACTGATGACCCCGTTCTTCACACCGAACGCATCGGATCTTGCTGGGTTCGGCGTGCCAAAGATTTTCATTGCAGCTGTCGGCAACCTCATGACCGAAGTCGCCGGTGAAACCTGTGATGGCGTCATCGTGCACGGCTTCACCACCGAGCGCTACATCCGTGAAGTCACCATTCCTGCCCTCGAGAAAGGTCGCGAAAAGGCTGGCAAGACAATGGATGGCTTCCAGATCTCAGGGCCGCTCTTTGTCGTCACCGGCAATAACGAAGACGAAATGAAGCAGGCGGCGCAAGCCACGAAGCAACAGATCGCGTTTTATGGCTCGACACCTGCCTACCGACCGGTGCTCGAACTCCATGGATGGGGCGAAATGCAAGAAGAACTCAACCGCCTCTCGAAAGCAGGCGACTGGGTGAAGATGGGCGAAGCTATCGACGACGAAATTCTCAACACCTTTGCCGTCGTTGGTGAGCCCGAGCAGATTGCTCCAGAACTCAAGCGTCGCTATGGCGACATCGTCGATCGCCTTGGTTTCTACGCCCCATATAAATCAGATCCGGGGCGCTGGAAGCCGGTGCTCGAAGAACTTCGGAGTTAACCAACAACAAGTTGCCCGTTGCGAGAGGCGTTGAACGCTTCGTATCTACGTACGTCCGATCTACGTACGTCCGAGTAGCCCGGTTCTGCGCGCCGACTTCACGAGAACCCATAGCAATTCGATCCTGATTGGAGAAGTGATGACCACACTTGGATACCAGATCCCCTCGTTTACCTATCCCGGCGTAGGGCCCGACCAGCTTTTCAGCAACGTTGCGCGGCAAGCGAAAGAGGCCGAGAGCGCCGGGTTCGACACGTTGATGGTGATGGATCACTTCTACCAACTACCCATGATTGGCTCTCCCGATGCCTACATGCTCGAGTGCTACGCCCTGCTCTCAGCTCTCGCTCGAGAGACATCAACGATTCGCCTGTCGTCGTTGGTAACGGGAAACACCTATCGAAACCCAGCAGTTCTTGCAAAGACGGTCACAACTCTCGACATCGTGTCTGAGGGTCGTGCCCAGCTCGGTATCGGTGCAGGGTGGTTTGAGCTCGAACACTCTTCTTTCGGTATTGAGTTCGGCACATTCACCGACCGGTTCGAGAAACTCGATGAAGCGCTTCAAATTATCTTGCCGATGCTGAACGGAGAACGTCCGACCCTTGACGGCAAGTGGTACCAAGTGGTCGATGCGATGAACGAGCCACCGCCAGTGAGGAGGATCCCTGTGATGATCGGCGGCGGTGGCGAGAAGAAGACACTGAAGTTCGTTGCCCGATATGCAGACGACTCAAACCTCATCTGCGCAGTCGATGAAGTACCTCGCAAACTCGCCGCCCTCGACGAGCACTGTGGGGCCGAACATCGAGACCGGTCGACCATCACTGTTACGCGACAGCAGGCGACGTGCATTGCTCCGACATTTGAAGAAGCCCGTTCAGAACTCGACACAGCACTCGCCGCACGCGGACTGACCGGTGAGCAACTTGACCTTGCCCGATCGCTTGTCGTACACGGTGACCCTGACACCGTCGGCGAGCAGATGGCAGCTCAACTCGAACTCGGCCTTGACGGGTTCACAGTGAACGCCGTTGCCAACTGCCATATTCCTGGACGTGTCGAACTGCTCGGAAACACACTGAGCGCGCTCATCTCCTAGTGCCGAGCGGCTGATGACCTGGGACCCCTCCCAGTACCTGCGGTACGATATCGAGCGAAGCCAGCCAGCGCGCGACCTCATTGCTGCGCTTGGCGACGTCGACCCAACGGAGATCGTTGATCTCGGATGCGGAACCGGTAACTCAACTGCATTGCTTGAACAACGTTGGCCAGACGCATCGCTCACCGGCGTTGACGGGTCAACGGAAATGCTCAACCAAGCGTCTCAATCAGGGGTACGCGCCGCTTGGCATGCAGCAGACATTGTGACGTGGCGACCAGACACACCAGTCGATCTCATCTTCTCGAACGCCGCCCTCCATTGGCTCGACAACCACACCACTCTGTTTCCACAACTGGTCGGCACTCTCGCCGAACACGGTGCTCTTGCGGTTCAGATGCCATACAACTTCTCTCAGCCAAGTCACACACTCATCAACGACATCGCAAACGAACCACAGTGGGTCGAGCGCTTGCATTCTGTTGTTCGCCCGTCACCGGTAGCCGCACCCGACCGCTACCTGCGGATACTTGAGCCACTTGTTTCCAGCCTTCGCGTATGGACAACGACATATCTCCACGTGTTATCTGGCGACCACCCCGTTGCCGAATGGACTGGCGGCGCAACCCTGCGCCCCGTCATCGCCGCACTCGGCGACGACGCTCACGCGTTCATCGATGAGTACAAATCTCGACTGACCGTGGCATACCCGCAGCGAACCGACGGAACAACTGTGTTTCCGTTCACGCGCATGTTCATCGTCGCAAAACGATGACACTTCGCATTAACGAACCGACAACGTCTCCGCAAGATAGAGCTCTCGACACTTCGACCGTTGCAACTTCCCAGAAGATGTTTTCGGCAACGTGCTCGGTTCAACGAGAATGACATCTCGTGGAGGTAAGCCACAGACCTCCAGCGTTCGCTGGTGGATCTCTGAACGAATCTCGTCGCCGTTCTCGGCCCGAGATTCGGCGACAACAACAACCGATTCTTTTCCTTTGTACCCCTCAACGCCGAACGCAATGACATTGCCCGCCCGTACGCCTTCGATCGCGCCGACTGATCGCTCGATGTCTTCAGGGAAAACGTTTCGGCCTCCGACGATGATGACGTCTTTAATGCGGCCGCACAGCACCAATTGGCCATCAAGGATGTAGGCAAGATCACCAGTGCAGAGCCAGCCGTCTTGTAGTAGTTCGGCAGTTGCGTCATCACGTTTGTAGTAGCCAGGCGTCACCGATGTTCCTCGCATCAACAGTTCTCCGACCGAGCGCTCAGGTAACTCTTCACGTGACTCGGTGTCGACCACCTTCATCTCAAGGCCTGGCACCGCAGTGCCAAGTAGGGGAAGCCGGCGCCCGCGACGAGTGAACTCATCTTCGTCTTCGGTGACAAGCGGCACCGCTACCCGGTCGCGTTCAAGCACCTCTCGATCGATTGAGTCCCACAGAAGTCCCTGTCCGCGGCGAGGAAATGTTCCCGCAATCGCCACTTCGGCCATGCCAAATGCGGGGAAAACTGCGGAGGGGTCGAATCCGTATGGCGCAGCGGCTTTGCAGAACGCGTCCATCGCTTTCGGATCGACCGGTTCAGCTCCACTCAGCGCAAGCGTCAATGTTGAAAGGTCGAGATCAGGTGACCTACGCAGACCGCGGGTTGCGAGCACCCAGGCAAAGTTCGGGCCAGCTGTTGCCGTGCCTCCCCACTCTGAGATCCATTCCATCCAGCTCGCGGGATGGGCCATGAAATCCTGAGGAGCAGCCTGCACGAGTTCGACACCAGTCGTCATCGGAATCGCCAAGAACCCAACCAAACCCATGTCGTGATACAGCGGTAACCACGACACCATCACTTCGTCCTCACGCAGCGAAGCAGCCTCGCATGCCGCATCAATATTGGCTGCAAGCACCCGGTCTGGAATCATCACACCCTTCGGCTCACTCGTTGAACCACTCGTGTATTGAAGAATCACGAGGCGGTCAGGGTCGTCTTCGGGTATCTCAAGCCGGTCACCCGACGGCACACCCTCGCTGCCTGGAAGTACCGACGCCATCGGAGCGATCGGTGGGTCTCCCTCAATGGCCTCATAGAACGGTGCCAATTGATCGTCGATCAACACCAACTTTGCGTCGCCGTGACGAATGCGTAGTCGCGTTGACGACACAAACTCGTCAAGTGAACCCATCCGCATCGGTAACGGCAGAATCATCGAGGCAACCCCGGCCAGCCAACAGCCACGGACAATCGTCATCAATTCCCGGCTCGTCGGGCCGAGCACCGCTACATGGTCGCCGGGTTGCACACCACGAGCCTGCAACGCTGCCCCGACTGCACGAGCCTCCTCGTGAATCTGAGCCCATGGGACAAACACTGGGCCGTCTGGTGCAACCGATTTACCGACGAAACGAACCCCTCCGGTCCCTTCAGCCGCTTTCTCAAGACGCGCGCGAATCGACAAATTGGGCTCTGTGGACATCACACCGGAAACATTACTTGCGACGGCGCCGCAACCCCTCCCCCTAGTCGGCGGATCACCCCCGTAGGCTGTGTTCTCGCTATGGAGGACAGCAACGAACAACAAGCTGAACGGCTTACACCATTTCGCTACACCGCAGCTCTTGCCACCGACATTGAAACCCGCTGGCAAGACACCTGGGACGAACGCGGCACCTTCAACTCGCCCAACCCCGCCGGACCACTCGCCGACCCTGATGCGCTGAGTGACCGAGGCGAGAAGTTGTTCGTTCTCGACATGTTCCCCTACCCCTCGGGAGCCGGACTTCATGTCGGACACCCTCTCGGCTACATCGGCACCGACGTGTTTTCTCGTTTCAAACGAATGACTCAACACAACGTGCTGTACACGATGGGATTTGATGCATTCGGACTTCCCGCCGAGCAATATGCGGTGCAGACCGGCCAGCATCCGGCGATTACCACCGACGACAACATCGCCAATATGCGTCGTCAGCTTCGCCGCCTCGGACTCAGCCACGACCGTCGTCGGTCGATCTCTACGACAGACCCTGACTACTACCGCTGGACCCAATGGATCTTCACTCAGATCTTCAACTCGTGGTACGACACCGACCTCGAGCGGGCTCGACCAATCAGCGAACTCATCGACGAATTCGAATCTGGAACGCGCTCACCTTCCAACGATCGGGCCTGGGCTGAAATGACCGAGCCCGAGCGTCGCTCCTGTCTCGACGAGTACCGCCTCGCCTACGTAAGCGAAGCACCAGTGAACTGGTGCCCTGGTCTCGGCACCGTCGTTGCGAATGAAGAAGTCACAGCAGACGGCCGAAGCGATCGCGGAAATTTCCCGGTGTTTAAACGCAATATGCGCCAGTGGATGATGCGCATCACGACCTATGCCGACCGACTGATCGATGATCTTGAGCTTCTCGACTGGTCAGACGCGATCAAAACGATGCAACGAAATTGGATCGGCCGGAGCCATGGCGCCCACGTCAACTTCAACTCTGCCGCTGGCCCCATCACTGTGTTTACGACGAGACCTGACACCTTGTTCGGAGCAACATTCATGGTCCTCGCTCCAGAGCATCCTTTTGTCGATCGACTCACGACCGCTGACCAAGCCGAATCGGTAGCCGCCTACCGCGCTCAAGCAGCTGCAAAAAATGACATCGATCGCCAAGACGACACGCGCGAAAAAACCGGAGTCTTCACGGGCGCCACCGCCACCAACCCGCTCACCGGCGAAGAAATCCCTGTGTGGATTGCCGACTACGTCCTCATGGGGTACGGAACGGGAGCCATCATGGCGGTTCCGTGCGGCGACCAGCGAGACTTTGAATTCGCTTGCGCATTTGGTCTGTCGATCCCTGCAATTCAGCAGCCACCGAGCGACTGGTTCGCAGAGCGCAACATCGAACCAACACTTGATACCTCAATGTGGCCAGAAGCGTTTGTGGGGAATGCCCCATATGTCAACTCAGCAAACGACTCCCTCGATCTCAACGGAATCAGTTCTGTGAGTGAGGCAGTTGCAACAACCAACAGATGGCTTGAAGAACACGAGCGTGGTGAGGCAACCATCAACTACAAACTTCGCGACTGGCTCTTTAGTCGTCAGCGCTACTGGGGGGAACCCTTCCCCGTCGTATACGACGAACACGGCAACGCACACACCCTTCCTGACGACATGCTGCCCGTCGTGCTGCCGGAGACCGACTCGTTCAGTCCTCGAACGTTCGAAGCTGATGATGAACACAGCGACCCCGAAAGTCCGCTCGATCGACTCAGTGACTGGGTTGAACTCCAACTCGACCTTGGCGATGGACTCAGGACATACCGTCGAGACACCAACGTCATGCCACAGTGGGCAGGCTCGTGTTGGTACGAACTTCGTTACCTCGACCCAACGAACGATGCCCGCTTTGTTGACCCTGAGGTTGAGAGTTACTGGATGGGGCCACGAACCGACCTCCGTCCTGACCACCCGGGTGGCGTTGATCTCTACGTTGGCGGAGTGGAGCACGCAGTTCTGCACCTGCTGTACGCACGCTTCTGGCACAAGGTGCTCTACGACCTCGGGCACGTTAGTTCGAAAGAGCCCTACGCGCGCCTGTTCAACCAGGGCTACATCCTCGCCAATGCGTTCAAAGATGAGCGTGGCATTTACGTTGATGCGTTCGCGGTTGAGGAGCGAGACGGCACCTTTTATTTCGAGGGCGATGAGGTCACTCGTGAGTGGGGAAAGATGGGTAAGAGCCTCAAGAACGCGGTCTCCCCCGACGAGATGTACGAGGCGTATGGCGCCGACACGCTCCGGCTGTACGAAATGGCGATGGGGCCACTCGACGCAAGCAGACCATGGGAAACCCGCGATGTCGTTGGCATGTTCCGATTCCTCCAGCGCCTTTGGAGAACAATGGTGGTCGAAGAGACTGGCGAATTGCGCACATTGGCCGACAGCACAGATGACGAGACCCGCCGGCTTCTTCATCGAACGATCGACGTCGTTCGGACTGAAATGGAAGCACTGCGGTTTAACACAGCTATTGCCAAACTCATTGAACTCAACAATCACGTCACGAAAGTGATTAATGCGACGAATGAAATTCCTCGTGAAGTTGCAGAATCGATGGTGCTCATGGTTGCGCCGCTCGTGCCGCACATCGCTGAAGAGCTCTGGAGCAAACTTGGCAACACCGAATCGCTGACATACGCCGAGTTCCCATCTGCAGACCCGGCACTGCTCGTCGATGATGAAGTCGAGATGCCGGTGCAAGTACGAGGAAAAGTTCGCACCCGGGTCATGGTCCCCGCCAATGCCGATGAGAAAGCAATCACCGACATCGTGCTCAGTGATGAACGCGTCATCGCCGCACTCGATGGTGCTGATCCGGCAACCCTAAAAAAGATCATCGTTGTTCCCGGGCGAATGGTGAACCTCGTTCCTTGAGATGAAGCTCGGCACCTCTGGTGTCCAACGGAAGCCAGCAACACTCTGCTGAGTAGTTTCAAGGCATGGCAGGAAGACGATTTCTTATCACCGGCGCCTCACGGGGTATCGGGTTCGCGACCGCTCAACAAATGGCCAACAACGGCGACGTTCCAATCGGCCTGGCCCGAACGCAACCCGATGACTTCCCTGGCGAATTTTTCCCGGTCGATCTCTCCGACCGGTCCTCGACTCAGTTAGTGCTCGATGAGGTTCTCGCTGCCGGCGCTATCGACGGCGTGCTCAACAACGTTGGGATCGTTCGACCTGGGAACATTGGCGAGATCGACCTTGACGATTGGGCAGACGTTCAAGACATCACCGTCCGATCAGCCATTCAAACCGTTCAGGCGGCAATGCCAGGAATGGTCGAGCGCAAGTGGGGTCGCGTCGTCAATATCTCGAGCGTTGTGTCGCTCGGAGGCGTCGTCGGACGATCGTCATATGGCTCCTCCAAGGCCTCGTTGGAGCATCTCACCCGCATGTGGGCACTCGAACTTGCCCAACACGGCATCACTGTCAACGACGTTGCGCCAGGCCCAGTCAGCACCGAACTGTTCCGCGAAAACAACCCGCCGGGTTCGCCGGGTGAAGCGCGGTACCTCTCGATGGTTCCCCTTGGAAAGCTCGGCACAGTCGAAGACATCTCTTCAGCGGTCTGCTTCTTGATGTCGGAATCTGCCGGTTGGATCACCGGCCAAACATTACGTGTTGACGGCGGCTCGTCGATTGGTGCAGCCAGCCTTCTCTGACCAACGCTCTTTTCGTTCACTCCCGAGAGTCAGGCGGGTTGAACAACGATCTCGCTCGCTTTGACCGAGGCCCAAACTTCGCCGTCGGGCTCCGTTGCCAACGCATCGAAACCAGCTGGAGTGACCTCGACCGCAATTGGAAGTGGTGTGCCTAACTGCACGCGAACCCTGCCGTCAGATCGGTCAACAGCATCGATCGTGGTACGCCACACATTTCGAGGGCTCCCCTCAGGGCGCTCTCGGTGAAGCGATACCGATCGGGGCCAAACGATCGCAATGACATCTCCGTCATCAACTCCATGAGCTCCGACGGTAAGCGACATCGCCCCCAGCGAAAGTTCGTCCCCTCGCAGTTGTCCCGATAGCGGGTTGAGACCGAGTATCTCGGCGACGAAATGCGATCGAGGCGTCGCAAGCACCTCGCTCGGCGTTCCAATCTGTACAACAGAGCCAGCTTCGACAACAACGATTCGATCGGCCAGCGTCAGGGCCTCGACAGCGTCGTGAGTGACGATGAGCCGGGCCACCGATGATGAGCGCATCGAAGAGAACAACCTGCGAGCATGGGCTCGAGCACTGGCATCGAGTGCAGCGAATGGCTCGTCAAACAACATGACGGTGGGTTCGGTTGCGAGCGCTCGAGCGATTGCAACCGTTTGAGCCTCTCCTCCCGACAATGACGACGGCATCCGCTCTACAAGGTCGCTGCCACCAACAACATCGAGCACCTCGTATGCCCGCTCACGAGCACGTCGACGGCGTACCCCACCGGCACGCAAACCGAATGCGACATTGTCGCCGACCGTCAGGTGCTCGATGAGCGCATAGTCCTGAAAGACGTATGCAAGCGGGCGTTGCTCCGGCGGAGAGAATTCACCTGACGACGCATCGTCCCACACGATCCCATCCCAAGAAATCCGCCCCTCATCGGCCGAGATGAGGCCTGCAACAACACGTAACAGCGAGGTCTTCCCAGCCCCATTTGGGCCGACAATGGCAACCGTTTCTCCTGCGGCGACGGTGAACTGCACATCGAGTTGCGTGGCACCGATACGTCGTCTGACGTCAATCGAGAGGCTCACCTCACACCCCCAATTGCGCCAACCCAGCGACCGCGCAGGGCCACAAGAATGACAACAGAAATCACAACCATCACCATGCTGATCAACAACGCATCATCGATGTCTGATTCGAGGGCAAGGTACGTGGCGATCGGAAGGGTTCGCGTCGTGCCCGGAAAATTGCCGGCGAAGGTAATCGTCGCCCCAAATTCGCCCAGCGCCCGGGCCCAGGTCAACACGGCTCCAGCAATAATTGCCGGTTGAGTTGCGGGCAATGTCACCCGAGTAAACACGTACCAGGGAGAAGCACCGAGGGTGCGGGCAGCCTCCTCAACCGTTCCGGCGCTTCGAGCGAAACCAGATTCGACGGTGAGGACAAGAAACGGCATCGCAACAAATAGTTGAGCGATGACAACTGCAGGCATGGGGAACGGCAACCGCACGCCGAACCAGTCATCGAGTATCGCGCCAACCACTCCGCGCCGGCCGAGTGATGCAAGTAGAGCGACACCTGCAACCACCGGAGGAAGCACCATCGACAACGTGCAGAGCGCTCTGATGAACTGACGTCCCGGAATGTTTGAGCGGGCAAGCAACCATGCGAGCGGCACGCCCAACACAATCGCAAGAACCGTAGTGATCACACTTGTGAGCACAGACAGGGTCAACGCCTCCGTGGTTGCGTCATCTGTGATCACGTCAGACAACGACGACCACGGCACGCGGATGACGAGAGCCACGATCGGCACGACAAAAAATGCGACTGCGAGCCATCCGAGAACAGCAAGGGCGATTGGCACCCGGGCATCGTGACGCTGCTGGCGACTCATGGAAGTAGGAACCCTTGGTTGGTTAGTGCGGAGCGGCCAGCATCGCTCGTTAAGAACTCGATGAGATCTTGTCCTGCTCCCGACCCTTCCGTGAGATCAAGCGCGACATATTCCACGTTGACTGCCTCGGCTTCAGGAATCACGACACTGTCAACATTGCTGGCGCTCGCCGCATCGGTCGCATACACGATGCCTGCATCAACTTCACCAAGAGCGACCTTTGCCAGCACTCCTCTGGCGTCTGCTTCGAACGTCACCGGCGTGACCTCGATGTTGGCTGCGCTGAGCATCCCCCGAGAATATTCGCCAAGTGGAACACCCGGTGCTGCAAGCGCAACGAGCACATCGCCGCGAGAGAGGTCACCAAGGTCGGCAAGTAAAAGTGGATTGCCGGCTTCAACCGCAATCACCAACGAGTTACGAGCCACGACCTGAGGCTGCGCGTCGGAAAATCCGGCTCGACGAAGTCTCTCGATCTGTGCCCGATCAGCCGAGATAAAGACATCGACAGGAGCATCATCGACGATCTGCGCAGCGAGGCTCGCCGAACTCGCGAACGAGAGCGTGACATCTGAAAATGGCGTCGCTTCTGCAGCGGATAATTCGCTCAACACATCGACGAGCGACGACGCTGCAAAGACGACCGGTTCGCCGTCCGACTGTCTACTCGCACCGCAACCCGCAAAAACGACTCCGGCAAGGAGAACCCACGCAAAAGGCTGCACGAAAGCAACCTACCTTGTCGCCATCTGTTCGCTCTGGGTGGCACGACTACGATGAAGCGAGTTAGTTCAGCAAGTTGCAAGGGGGAACCCATGAGTGCAGATTCGTATACCGCAGGCCCAACCGACGCTCCGCTTATCGAAGAGACCATCGATGCGAACTTTCGAGCGACCGTGACGGCACATCCAGACCGTGAAGCGCTTGTCGTGCGGCACCAAGGGGTCAGGTGGTCATACACCGAATTAGATGCCGAAATCGACCGTCTCGCCCGTGCACTCTTGGCAAGTGGGCTCGCCGTTGGTGACCGTGTCGCCCTGTGGGCGCCCAATCGTTACGAATGGGTGCTCGCTCAATATGCAACGGCCCGCATCGGGGCCATCATGGTGTGCATTAATCCGGCATACCGAACCCATGAACTTGAGTTTGCTCTCAACCAGTCAGGCTCGGTCATGTTGCTCGCAGCGCCAGAATTCAAGACAAGCAACTACCGGCAAATGTGGGCTGACGTCGCTGAACAGTGCCCCGAGATTCGTGAAGCGATCTTCTTTGATGACCCAACATGGGATGCACTTCTCGAGCGCGCTGAGAAGGTCACGAGTGACGAAGTGAAAGAGCGTTCTGAAAGTTTGGTGAATACCGACCCCATCAACATCCAATACACCTCTGGCACCACGGGTTTGCCTAAGGGCGCAACACTTACTCACCGCAACATTCTCAATAACGGCTACTTCGTTGGGGAGGGCTGTGGCTACACCGAACACGACCGAGTCTGCATTCCAGTGCCGTTCTACCACTGCTTCGGCATGGTGATGGGCAACCTTGGCTGCACCAGCCACGGCTCGACAATGGTCATTCCGAATGACGCGTTTGAGCCGGTGTCGGTTCTTGAAGCGGTACAAGACGAAAAGTGCACCTCGCTCTATGGAGTGCCGACAATGTTCATCGCTGAGCTTGGTGTTCCAGAATTTGAGTCGTACGACCTTTCGAGCTTGCGGACGGGAATTATGGCTGGCTCTCCATGCCCTGTTGAAGTCATGAAGCAGGTCATCGAACGAATGAACATGGACGAAGTCACCATCGCCTACGGAATGACCGAAACGTCACCCGTATCAACACAGACCGGCGCCGATGACTCGATCGACCAACGGGTTGGTTCTGTTGGGCGCGTGCACCCTCATGTCGAAATCAGAGTTGCCGACCCAGAAACCGGTGAAACGGTTGCTCGCGGAGAATCGGGAGAATTCCAGACCCGCGGATATTCGGTGATGGAAGGCTACTGGAACGAAGAAGAAAAAACCGCCCAAGCGATCGATGCCGAAGGTTGGATGCATACTGGCGACCTCGCAGTGATGGATGTAGACGGATACGTCAACATCACCGGCCGCATTAAAGACCTCATTATTCGTGGCGGAGAAAACATCTCGCCGCGAGAAATCGAGGAATTCTTGTATGGCCACCCTGACATCATCGACGTCCAGGTGGTTGGTGTGCCCGATGAGAAGTTTGGTGAAGAGGTGTGTGCGTTTATCCAAGCCCGAGATGGGGCCTCTGTCGATACCGATGCCGTTCGTGAGTTTTGTCGGGGCAAAATCGCTCACTACAAGGTTCCGCGATATGTGCTCAGCATCGAAGACTTCCCGATGACGGTGACCGGCAAAATCCAGAAATATCTTCTGCGTGATGCTGCGGTTGAGCAACTTGGCCTGAGCGGGTTCGGCACGACCGCGTAAGCCAACAGAGCGCTGACGACAGCCAGTGCGAGGTCCGGTACCTTTCGTGTGTCGGCACTACCGGCATGGCCTCGCAAGAACGAGCCCTGACATGATTGCAGCGACGAGGCCAAAGGAGAGGTAAGCGCAATGTCTACATGGGGATCTGCACAAGTTGTTGGAGATATCGCGATTGCGCCTGTCTTCGATGGGCGGGCCTTTGAGAACCCACGCGAAGTTCTGCTGCGACCGACATTTAACGGTGACCCATGGGCTCACCATGGCGACCTCCTCAACGCCGAGGGGCAACTCGAATTGACGATGGGTGCGTACCTCATTCGCACCGGCGATCGCCTCATACTCGTCGACGCCGGAGTTGGAATGATCAATAACGGCCAATACCAAGGTGGCGGGCTACTCACCAGCCTTCTTGAACTCGGCGTCGAACCATCTGACATCACCGATGTGATCCTCACTCACCTCCACTTTGATCATGTCGGCTGGGCGACACAACAAGGTGCCATCGTGTTTCCGAATGCGACGTACCGTTGCCACTCTGCAGACTGGCAGCACTTCATCGAGAGCGATACTGCCGATGATCGAGCGATTCGAAAATTGTCACCGATCGCACCACGCCTCGAACTATTCGACACTGACCACACCGTCGCCACCGGGGTCGATGTGCGCCATGCCCCGGGGCACACGCCGGGGTCAGTCATCGTCATCATCTCGAGCGGTGACGATCGAGCAATGCTCATCGGCGACATTGCACATTGCCCGGCAGAACTCACCGAAAACGATTGGGAAGCAGTGTTTGACGTCGATCGAGATCTTGCCCGTCGCACGCGGGAAGCGCTTGCGGCCGAACTCGAAGGTTCAACGACGTTGGTCGGAGCGGCGCACTTCCCAGGACTGCAATTTGGCCGACTGCTCACCGGCGAGGGTCAACGCTCGTGGATGCTCTGAAATTCACAGGACTGACCTCGTCCATGTCCGGCAAACTGCACACCTCACTGAGTGTTCGTGTGAGATTCCTCACACCAGGTGACGCCCAATTCCGAACAGCACTACCATCTGAATCGTGGCCACAGGTATCCGCTGCCCGTCTTGCGGCGACGTTCAACACCTTGCGCCACCTATTCTGTTGACGATCTGCTCATGTGGGGAAAAGCTTCGCCACCCCGGTCATGACGGCTCGGCTTCTCATTCACCACAAGGGGCTGATCTCTACGAGGTGCTTGGCGTCGACCGGTCAGCATCAGCAGACGATCTCCGAGCGGCATATCGACAACGCGCCCGTGAAACCCACCCTGATGCAGGTGGTGCACCTGGTGAATTTCAGGCCGTTCAAGCGGCATGGGAGGTGCTTGGTGACGAAGAGCGTCGGCGGCGCTACGACCGCTCTGGCACTACCCATCGGGCGGGGGCCCAATCACGAAGCGTGCCTGACATTCTTGATGTCTCCGTCATTGTTGCTGTGCGACGCCTCGTCTCAGCAGGTTTCGCCCCGCGTCTGATGCTCGTACCTCCCCCACACGACCAGCTTGCGGGCATCGTCGTTGGGCAGAGCCCTGCACCGGGTGGCCAACATGTCGTTGGGGCGATGGTTGATGTTGTGATCGCCGGCTCCGATGCTGGGGTCATCTTGACGGGCGTCAAACGTGACGCTCAGCGAGTGGGCGAGGATTTGAAAGATTCTGCAGTTGCGTCCGCAGCATCAGCTGTTCGCGGCGTGCAAACATTCACAAAATGGCTACTTCGACTCGTTGCGATCGTCGTTGCAATGGCGGTCGTCATTGCGACATCGATCATCGTTGGTGTCTACCGCCCTCTCGTCGGACTCACCATCTTGCTTTTGGGGTCGGCCATGGTCGTGCTGTGGGTGCAGCGATCATCGAAACGACGTCGTACACAGCAAGGCGACTCAGGTACGTCGTTACGCGTTCGATGACGGATCTGTCATCGGAAGTGAGTCATCGCGACTCCACTCCATCAAACTGCCGTCATACACTCGAACCCCGTCCTGCCCGGTGAGGGCAAGAGCAAATGCGACCACCGTCGCCGCTATCGCCCCACCGCAATAGGAGATAATCGGATGCTCACGATCAATTGCGGCCAGACGCTCCTCGAGAATGTCTGCCGGCCAGAACGCAGATGTTTCGCCGTCGACGAGCGACCGGAACGGAACATTGGTAGCGCCCGTGATGTGTCCTCGCCGAGGACCATAACCATCGTCAACTCCGTTGAAGTTGTCTGCCGGGAGCGCGTCGATCACACATGCCCCTCCTCCATTAATTGCGGCCAACACATCTTCTTTTGTTGCTCTGGCTTCGAGCCCTCTCACGCTGACCGAGATGTTGCCGCGTTCTGCGGTTACCGGCCCCGTTTCGAGAGGTCGACCCGAGGCCACCCAACCCTCTACGCCGCCGTGCAAAATGGCAACGTCGACCCCCATGTGATGCAGCGTCCACCACGCCCTGGTGCACCACATCGTCCCAGAGTCAATTTCAGGTCGGGGTGTTGAGGCAACCAAGACCACTTTGTCGCCTTCGTTCACTCCCACCTGACGAAGTTGCTCAGTGACGTGCTCAGGTGACGGCCACATCCACGGGAGATCTTCCGCTTGGTCAGATAACGCCCCTTTTGCTGAAGGGACGTCGAAAAACACCGAACCAGGGATATGGCCCTCATTGAAGCAGCGCTCCTCAGCGGCATTGTCGAGTGAGCCGGTGAGGCGCGCGGTGACATCGAGCACGCTGACACCACCTGACGCAAGTAAGCCATCGAGTTCATCGACAGTGACAAGAAATTCGGGGTGTGCGTAACTTGGGTTCGACATGGCGCATGCTCCTTACTGCAGGCCGTGGGCAGCACCACCGTCGAGTGGAATTGCTGCTCCTGTGATGAATTTGGCGGAATCTGAACAGATGAATGCAGCAACTCGACCAAAGTCGTCTGCGTCACCGATGATGCCAGCAGGAATTGCTGCGGCTGTGTCTGCGAGGTTGTCGTGCAGTGCCTCCAAGCGGGGTGTGCGATGCAGTCCGGGCTGTAACGAGTTGACCGTGACACCGTCAGATGCGACTTCACGAGCGAGTGTCTTCAAGAATCCTGTCACTCCAGCTCTTGCGGTATTCGACAAAATGAGCGTGCCGATCGGTTCTCGCACTGACAGTGACGTAATCGCTACGACACGACCCCACTTGCGTTGCTGCATTGCCGGAACGAGCGCTGAGCACATCGCAACAGTCGACACCAGGTTCAACTGCAATGCTTCGCCGTACGCGTCGAGGCTGGTCGATGCAAAGTTGCCGGGGGGAGGGCCACCGGCATTTGCGATAAGGATGTCGACGCCTCCCATGACATCTTCTGCGGTTGCGGCCATCGACGCAACCGCCTCGTTGCTGGTGACATCGGCGGGAATGATGTGAACGACAGCAGATGGCACGAGCGAAATGATTTCTGATTTCGCAGCGGCAAGTTTCTCTTGCGACCGAGAAGCAATTGCTACCTCAGCGCCCTCTTGCGCAAGAGCGAGAGCGGTGCTCTTTCCGAGACCGGTTGATGCACCGGTGACAAGGGCGCGTCGTCCAGAAAGTTTGAGATCCATTAGGCCTCCCACTCGAATTGGACGGCCGCACGGTCTTCGATGACGTGGGAGGTTCGGGCAATCACATCTTTGTGTTCGGGGTGATCGCGGTACGCGACATATGCGTCGGCGTCAGCGAAATCAGCGGTGACGACGTAGTCAAAGTTGCCTTCATTGACCCCCAAATCGGAACCGTGCTCATAGTTCACGATCACGTCAATCTTTGGCACCATCTCCGTAAGGCCATTCGAAAATGCGCTGATCTCCTCAGGTGATGCCGACTCCTTGAACCTGAACATCACTGTGTGGCGAATCATCACAAGCCCCCTTTTCGGTAGAGCCACGGAGTGTGGCTACGACCCCCAGCGTAGAATGCGGGGACTCCCCCGGGTAATTCGGGGGTTCCCGCGTCAATGGAGAGAACATGTTGTATACGAGCCCCCTTCCCGCAGTCGACATCCCCGTCGCACCAGTCACTGAGTTTGTGCTTCGTCGGGTAAACGACCACCCGGAAAAGCCGGCGCTCATCGATGGGACTACCGGGCGCACGTATTCGTTCGCCGAGCTCAGTGATGTCATCCACCGCCTCGCAGGTGGGCTCGTCGCTCGCGGCTTCGCTCCTGGCGACACTCTTGCTCTGATGGCACCCAACCTGCCTGAGTACGCCATCATCTTCCACGCCGTTGCCGTTGCCGGTGGAGTTGTCACCACGGTGAACCCCACGTACGGCGCAGACGAAGTCGCATTCCAGTTGCGCGATGCCGGTGCAACTGAGCTCGTGACGGTCGGAATGTTCGCTGAGGTTGCAAAAGAGGCCATCACAGGAACCGAAATCTCTGAAGTCATCACGATCGATGGCGTCGCCGGAACAACCGCTCTCGACAGCATCTTTGGTGACCCCATCCAACAGTCGCCAGTGAACCCTGTCGACGATGTCGTCGTATTGCCGTACTCATCGGGCACGACTGGTTTGCCGAAGGGCGTCATGCTCACCCACCACAATCTGGTCGCAAACATCTGCCAGTGCGACCATGCAATCGTCTACCAGCCTGATGGCGAGGTGGCGCTTGCCTTCCTTCCGTTCTTCCACATCTACGGCATGCAGGTATTGATGAACGGATTGCTCGCAAACGGCGTCACGGTGGTCACGCTTCCACGTTTCGACCTCGATCAGGCACTCTCGCTTGTTCAAGAACACCGCATCACCCGATTCTTCGCAGTGCCTCCGGTCGTACTTGCGTTGGCGAAACACCCTGCGGTTGATTCATACGATCTCTCATCGCTCGTGCAGGTGTTCTCTGGTGCTGCTCCTCTTGGCGCTGAAATCGCAATGGAGGCTGAGAAGCGCATTGGGTGTGAGGTCGTGCAGGGTTACGGCATGACGGAGTTGTCCCCCGTCAGTCACACCACACCTCCGGGAATGTTCAAAGCGGGTTCGTCCGGTGTCACGGTCTCAAATACCGAAAGCCGCATCGTTGACCCTGACACTGGGGAAGATCAGCCGTTCGGGGAACGCGGCGAGTTGTGGGTTCGTGGCCCGCAAGTCATGAAGGGTTACCTCAATAATCCTGAGGCGACGGCGGCCACCCTTGATAGCGACGGTTGGCTGCACACTGGTGACGTTGCGATCATCGATGATGACCATCACATGACGATCGTCGACCGGGTGAAAGAACTCATCAAGTACAACGGCTTTCAGGTTCCGCCTGCGGAACTTGAGGCTCTCCTCATCACGCACCCCGAAGTGAACGATGTGGCAGTGATTGGCATTCCTGATGAGTCGGCTGGCGAACTTCCTAAGGCGTTCATTGTTCGCTCACCTGGCAGCGAGGTGACGGCGGAAGACCTCCAGGCATTTGTTGCGGAGCACGTTGCTTCCTATAAGCACATTCGGCTCGTTGAATTCATCGACGAAATTCCAAAGTCGGCTTCGGGCAAAATTCTTCGCCGTTTACTTCGAGATCAGGGCTGACAAATCCGCGATGTCATCAACACCAGTTCACACCGATATCGCTGATCGTGTGTTGACGATCACCATCGATCGGCCAGAGGTACGAAATGCTGTCGATGGTCCGACCGCCGAGGCACTTCACGAAGCGTTTCAGCAACTCGATGACAATGACGATGTCGACGTCGGCATTTTGACCGGTGCCAATGACACGTTTTGCGCAGGAGCTGACCTCAAATCGGTTGCTGGTGGAGCAGGCCCAAGAGTGCACGACGACATGTCGCTCCCAGGCCCACTCGGACCGACACGCATGATGACCTCGAAACCACTCATCGCTGCGGTCGAGGGCTATGCCGTTGCGGGAGGCCTCGAGTTGGCGCTGCTCTGCGATCTCCGCGTTGCTGCGACCAATGCGGTATTTGGCGTGTTCTGTCGTCGGTGGGGCGTGCCGCTCGTCGATGGAGGAACGATTCGCTTACCCCGTCTCATTGGTCACTCTCATGCGATGGACCTCATCCTGACGGGCCGCGGTGTGTCGGGCGAAGAGGCCAAAATGATGGGGCTCGCGAACCGACTTTGTGAACCTGGAGAGGCACTCCCAGATGCTCGGAAACTTGCTCTTCAACTCGCTGGCTTTCCTCAAGGATGTATGAGGTCTGATCGCGAGTCGGCGTATTCACAATGGGATCTCGGGCTCGATGCGGCACTCGAAAACGAGACCCGGCTTGGCCTGCAGGTCATTCGCTCAGGTGAAACCCGCGACGGTGCAACTCGGTTCGCCAAGGGTGAAGGGCGCCACGGAGCGTTCTGACCGCTCGGCGTACAGGGCACGTCGGTGCGCCATAGCCACACAACTCCTGTGACGGGCCAATTCTGAACTTGCTGCTACTCGGTAATTGGCTCCAACAGTTTGCGAAGTTCGGCCTTTGCGATTTTCTCAAGGGTAGAACGAGGAAGTTCGTCAACCACTCGAACCGTACGGGGCACCTTGAAATCGGCGAGATCGCGTTGACATGCGGCGATGATCTCATCTGCGACATCGCTGCCCGCTGACGCTGACGGAATCAAGAACACTGCGGGCACCTCGTCAAGCATGTAATGCGGTTGAGCCACTACCGCGCATTCACTCACCAAGCCGGTTGCCATGATCACCGACTCGATTTCTGATGCAGCAACGTTCTCTGCGCCCACCTTCAACATGTCCTTCAAGCGGTCGCCAAAAATGAGATCGCCAGCATCGTTCATGATGATCGAGTCACCTGTTGCGAACCAGCCATCATCATCAAACGAATCGCTTGTCGCTTCGGGGTTGCCGGCGTATTCCTTAAACAGTGACACCCCGCGGATACCCCGAACAAAAAGCTCACCGCTTTCGCCCGGGCCGATGTGGGTTCCATCGGGCCGACGTACATTGATTTCGTAGGCAGGTGATGCCCGTCCAATGGTGTACGGGGCGCAAGGTTCATCTGGGTCCCCAACAATGCCCTGGGTGATGGTTTCTGTCATTCCCCACCATCCAAAGGTGGTGACCCTGATGCGCTGTTCGACCTCGGGCATACGAACTGCACAACCCCAGAATCGGAAATGATGATCTTGAGGGATTTCGCCAGCGAGAATTGCCTTCACGCAGAACGGGATCGTTGAAACCCAAGTGACACTGTTGCGAAGTGCCACGTCCCAGAAGCGAGAGGCCGAGAACCGTGGCTGGACAACCATGGTTCCGCCCGACCAGAGGGTCGACAGCATCGAATACGACTGCGCGTTCGTATGGAAGAGCGGCAAAATGACCTGAGTGGTGTCTGCGGAAGTCAACCGCATGTGAGCACAGTTCATCTGCATTCCCCAGATCACGTTGGCATGCGTCCACAGCACTGCCTTCGGCCGAGATGTTGTGCCAGAGGTGAATTGGATACCAAGGTCAGCGAGTGGATCTACCGGCCGTTCTGGTGCAGTAGCGCCCTCAGCCATGACCTCGTCAAAGCGTTCATAATCGATTCCGTCGGGCACGCTGCTCGGCGTTCCCGCATCGGTCGATGACAAGATCAAGAACCGAATCATCGGAGCAGCATCACGAACAAGTTCAGCAAACCCTGGCGAGGTGATCGCCCCCACCACACCGGCATGCTCAGCGAAGTACTCCATGTCACGGGCAACCGAGCGCGTATTTGTCGACACTGCGACCGCCCCAAGGCGCGCGCACGCGAACCAAGAGATGACAAATTCGGGTGAGTTGTCGAGGTGAACGAGGACCCGGTCACCAATCTGCACCCCACGTGAATGCAGCGCCCCTGCTAGCGATTCGACCGCTGCACCGAACTGTGCGTATGAATACGTTGCCGGCGACCCCTCGAAGGGTTCCCACACCATGAATGGCTTATCTCCATATGTCGCAACGCGTGATGCCAACACTGAAGGCACGTCACGCCCTTCGACCATCGCCCATTTGCCCGCATCAATTCGATCTCGAAGATTACTCATTTCAATGATTCCCCCAATTAGATGTCCACCCGTGACCGTTAACGCTCAAAAGCGTAGGACGGCACTGCAGATCGCTAGGAATCAGAACACGGGAACCGCTTCTGCGACACTTACGAGATGGCAAACCCGTTCTCTGGATTCACTCAACGAGAAGACGACATCGTGATGGGCGACTGGCGATCTCCTCGACAGATGCTGCACGACCAGACCTATGACGGCCACGTGAGCGTGCACGATGACTCGATGGCTGAAGGGCTCGGTCTTCCCGGCGCCCCGATCGAAGGCCCGACCCATTTCAGTCAACTTGATCTTCTCGCCTACGAAATGTTTGGGGATGAATGGTTCGTCACCGGATGTGTGAGCTCACATTTTGAAAACATGGTGATCGAGGGAGAAAAGGTAAAAGCCTTTGCCCGCCAAGTCAGCGACCACACCGCCGAGGCATGGGCAGAGAAGGAAGACGGCGATCGCGTGCTCACGGCATCGTTGACCGTGAAGGATGCCAATACAGCTCTATCTGAACGGCTCAGCGCTGCACAAGAAAAAGATCCTGGGGAGCTCTTCATCATCGATCGTCTCGAACTCGGAATGACAACAGGACCCGACAACGCCACACTCACCATGAACGAGCACAACGGCGACATGTATCCGTTCTCACTTGCAGAGAAACTCACCTCGATTACCGAGCCGTGCCAGTGGTATTCCGACGACAACTCCAGCCCTTGGCAACTCCCCGTCGTGCCGTCGGAGATGTTGAGCGTCATGGGGCACCGTGGCGGATCGCATCTACCGGTTCGCGGCCCATCTGTAGGACTCTTCATCGATCTCGAGGTTCGCCGACGTCAGCCAGTGCTCGTAGGCGCGGAGTATTCGGTGACCCACGAAGTTGTTGCCATGGGCCAGAGTCGACGAGTCGAGTCCTATTGGACACGTTCTTCAATCGTGGATGTCGATGGTGCCTCAGTTGCGGACGTGCTGCTCCATCAGGGGGTCTTCAAGGCGTCATATGAGGATTACCCCACATCGACGACATAGAAGCCCTAGGCCATCACGCTTCGAACTTCTCTCGAGCTCGTCACGCCGGCCACGTGGCAGTTTCTGGATGAATACCCAGCCACGCAAACCAAAAACTCCGTCCCGAGACGATTCGCGTCGCAACTGATCCATCGGCCAACTGCACTTCGCTAGAGAGTGAAACACCATCAACGATGTCGACCTGCTGTAGATGCTCGAGACTTTCCTCAGTCAGCACAAACATGCGTGCGCCCGACGAGTGCGGAACGATAATGAGCGTCTCATTTCCGATGACGAAGGCAAATGGCGGGCGATCGCTGAGCTCATCGAGGCCGAATGCGACAGACCCGCCAGGGCGAGTCACGGTGACGACGACTTCCATCTCTTCGAACGGCCCTTGGGTTTCAAACGTTGGAAACCAGAGCCGGTTTCCTTCGTAGTACGACGAGTATGCCGAGCCCGGGGTGTAGTCATAGGCGATGGGCGGCCGCTCCGGATTATCTGCGAAATAGATCGGAGTCGGGGTGTCGAGAACATCAGAATCTGGATGCTCAGCAACCCAGTCACTCCAGCGAATCGTTGTCATTGGCATGACCTCAAGTGTCGTGCCCTTCAACGGGCCCGAGATCGCTTGACCGGTGAGATGGTGCCAGAGCGAATCGGTCTGACGGTCGACCATCAACTTGTTCGAATCGAGCAATAGACCCGACGTCTCAAAATCAAGAACGCGTCCGTCTACTCTGCGATCAAATACCCACCCGGTGCGACACAGCGTGCAAAACACGACTGACACCGGAACCGAACCAATCGTGTCGTTTGCCAGTTCGTGACGAGCGAGGAACCGAAGGGGGTAGGCAACGGCAATACCGTCAACGACTGCCCCGAGAACGAGTTCTTCATCGGTCATGAATGTCGCTTCGTCTGCTTCGAGCCGCAGGGGGTCGTTCAACTCAGGAATTCCACCTCGGCGAACACCTCCCCAAATGATCCCTGCACTTGGCAGTTCGTCGTCTACTTCGGCAAGGAGTTCCTCATAGTCATCGTCAACGGTGGCGAAGAGCGTCTCTTTCCACCGGCGATATCCCGCACCCGGGTTGATCTCTTCAGTTCTCGCCCAAGTCCCGTACATCACCAGGTCGTCGATCGGGTGGTTTTTCGCCTCAAGGCCACTCAATGTCTGAAGTGCACGGGCGGTAGAGCGCTGAGTGCCTGTGCTCCCTCCGAGACGCATGAGATCTAACAACCACGGGGCCCACCTTCTGTCACCTGAGCGACCCATGTCCCCAGCGATGTGTTCGCCAAACACGGTGTTCGGGGCTGCACGACACTCATCGAGTTTTCACGCAAACGAAAGTTGGAGAAATGGGACTCCTGATGGAGTCTCGGGCACGAAATCGTCTGCCTCCTCAGCCTCGACGATGTCGGTCTCGCGAAGTGCCTGTGCGTCGGTTGCGGCCGTGCGGTCTTCCTCTGCGGAGTTTGAGGTCGTGCAGCCGACGAGTAGCACTGCTGATCCGATGAGAAGTCTCAGTGCCTTCATCTGCATGCTCTCTCCTCCCCACCGGGACGACTGCCCGACACTCACAACGTACCGGAGCCTCACGGCACCACGAGGTCGGGTTATCCGTCGCCACTCGCACGTATCCTGATCGGTCATGAGTGAAACGATTCACGTGAGCGCCGGAAATGAATGGTGGCGAAACGCTGTGGTCTACCAGGTGTACCCCCGTTCATTCGCTGACGCGAATGGCGACGGGACTGGTGATGTCGAGGGCATTCGCTCGCGTATTCCCTACCTCGCCAAGCTCGGCATTGACGCGATTTGGATGAATCCTTGGTACCCGTCACCGCTCCTCGATGGCGGGTACGACGTCGCTGATTACCGTTCGATCGCCCCAATGTTTGGCTCACTTGACGACGCACAAGCACTCATCGAGGATGCTCACCGCGCCGGCATCAAGGTCATTGTTGATCTTGTCCCTAACCACACTTCTTGGGATCATGAATGGTTCGTCGAAGCTCTCGCTGCTGCACCCAGGAGCCCGGCACGAGACCGCTATATTTTCCGCGAAGGCAAGGGGATCGACGGAGAACTCCCGCCAACAAATTGGTCGTCAGTGTTTGGGGGCCCTGCGTGGAGTCGCTGTGATGACGGCCAGTGGTATCTCCACCTGTTCGATATCAGCCAACCTGACCTCAACTGGCACCACCCGGAGGTTCGAGCAGAGTTTCGCGACATCTTTCGCTTCTGGATCGATCTCGGAGTCGACGGATTTCGCGTTGACGTCGCACATGGACTCATCAAAGATCTTTCATTCCCGGATCTCGACCTTGCAAGCGAAATTCTCACCGTTGGACATATCGATAATCACCCGCACTGGGATCGAGATGAGGTGCACGACATCATCCGCGAATGGCGTGCAGTTCTCAATGAAAAAGAGGCGGAGTACAACAAAGACCTCATGATGGTGGCCGAGGCTTGGGTGAAAGCAGAAAGTGTGCCGCTCTACCTCCGACCTGATGAGTACCACCAATCATTCAATTTTGACTTCGTCGGATGCCCGTGGGACGTTGATCAAATGCGGTCCTCTATCGCCCGTGCGCTCGTCGATGCCGCATCGGTGAATTCCTCGGCAACCTGGGTGCTGTCAAATCACGATGTGTTGCGCCACCCAACGCGCTACGGCCTACCCGCTGGCACCGACTACCAAGAGTGGCTGATGACGGGACCAACCGAACTTTGCGATCAGCAACTCGGCACTCAACGAGGCTTAGCGGTCATCATGATGTTGCTTGCTCTGCCGGGTTCGACCTACATCTATCAAGGCGAAGAGCTCGGACTCCACGAGGTGCCTGATCTTCCCCACGACGTTCTCGACGATCCGGTGTGGCGCCGCTCAGAGAACACTCGCAAAGGGCGCGATGGCTGCCGGGTTCCAATTCCATGGACGCAAACCGGTCCATCATTTGGGTTTGGTGAGGGCGCCCCGTGGCTTCCACAGCCTGCGCACTTTAGCGACCAGTCGGTCGAAGCCCAAGACGGAGTCGACGGATCGATACTCGAGCTCTATCGATCTGCTCTCGCACTACGGTCAGCTCATTGGGTTGAACGCGGCGATCTCACCTGGCTCAACGTCGATAGCAACGCCATTGCATTTGAACGCAATAGGTATGCCTCCATCACCAACTTCGGTGACAGCAACATTGCTCTGCCACCTGGCGAGGTGATGCTCACCTCGTCTCAGCCGGCGCAACAAGATCAACTCGCACCAAACACTACCGTTTGGTTGCGTCTCACATGAGATGAAGATCAGCCAAATGAGTTGAGTGCGTCGACCGTGATGTCAACGATGCGATTGATGTGATCGTCGGTTACCACCATCGGCGGCGCAAACAGCAACGCGTCAGCCACGGCAGGCCCAGACCCTGCGGGATAGACCCACATTCCTCGCTGCACGCACGCTTCAACGGCTTCCACCGCGCTCAGGCCGGTGAGTTCAACGCCGATCATGAGGCCACGGCCGCGAATTTCGGTCACCCTAGAGTGGCCATCGAGCGCGGTCGACAACGCCGACTGCATTCGGTCGCCCATCACCTTCGCTCGGTCGACGAGTTGCTCACGTTCCATGACCTCGAGAACAGCAAGTGCACCGGCGCACATTGCGTCTGGGCCTGAATAGGTGAAGAACATCACGTTTCCACCAGCATCGGAGATCGACCCGGTGACCTCGTCAGATGCGGTCACCATCGACATCGGGACATAGCCGCCCCCGAGGCCCTTCGCCGATACAAGAATGTCAGGCTGCACCGGATCGTGCTCATGCCCCCACGTGAGACCTGTTCGGCCAAACCCGGTCATCACCTCATCTGCAATGAAGAGCACTCCATAGTGCTGGCAGACCTCCATCACTTGCTGCCAATAATCTTCGTTCGCAACGAGCGCTCCGGCCGAGGCACCGATAATTGGTTCAGCCATAAACGCAGAAACGGTCTCTGGGCCCGCTACCTCAATTGCTGCCGCCAAAGCAGATGCATCATTCCATGGAACTTTTGGCCACTCGGCAAGCAACGGGTCAAGGCCCGAGCGACGTGCCATGTGCCCTCCAATGCCTAGCGTGGCGATCGTCGCTCCGTGGTAGCTCGGCAGTCGGGCGATCACCTTGTAACGCTGGTCATCTCCACGGCTGAGGTGATATTGGCGAGCAACTCGAACCGCAGTGTCGGTGGCTTCTGATCCTCCGCCAGCGAAGTACACGTGCCCGAATCCTTCTGGAAGCCAGTTGTTCACAAGCCGATCAACAAGAGCGACCCGGTTCGGCGTTGCCCATGTCGGAACCACGTAGTCGATCGACCGCATTGCGGTTGCAACGGCATCAGCGATTTCTCCTCGGCCGTGCCCGATATTGGTCACCACCGCACCTCCTGCGGCATCAATGACCCTCTCCCCATCTTCGAGGATGAGTTCCACCCCGTCGGTCTCGACTACAACAGGAGGACGACTTGTAGGTCGAGTGAACGGATAGCGGTCGACCGAGGATTCCGGAAGTGTCTGCGACATAGAGCACATTCTTCCATAACGACACGAGCCCCGTACATACGCGTCAATCGCGCAGAGAAGCCTCGTTGGATGCATCATTCTCCGGCTCACGCCTGCATGGCGGCATCTGACACACTCCCACTATGAGCAACAACGAATTTGCAGGCCGCGTCGCCATCGTCACGGGATCATCATCAGGCATCGGTGAGGCCACCGCCCACCGGCTCTCAGAGCTCGGTGCCACCGTCGTCGTCAACTCGGCCAACTCAGTCGAAGCTGGCCAAAACGTCTCAGACGCCCTCCCCGGTGAGTCGTGCTACATCCAAGCTGACATCGCCGACCAGGCACAAGGCCATGCACTCATCGATTCGACGATCGAGCGCTACGGCCAACTCGATTTCCTCATCAATAACGCCGGCTGGACAACGCTCGTGCCACACGATGACCTTGAAGCTCTTACCGATGAGATCTTCAAAAAGACATTCGATGTCAACGTGTTTGGCACCTGGTGGCTCACCAAGTACGCAATGCCACATTTACAGCAATCCGAGGACGGCAATGTCATCAACGTCACCTCGATTGCTGGTGTTCGTCAGGTTGGCTCATCTGTTGCTTACGCAATGACGAAGATCGCTCTCAATCACATGACGCAATTGCTTGCCAAGGTGTCAGGGCCGGTGCGAGTGAATGCAATTGCCCCAGGGCTCGTTGCGACCCCGTGGACTGACGACTGGGATGACCAGCACGCAATGATTTCGAAGACCGCACCCCTCGGCCGCTCAGCAACGCCCGATGACTGCGCCGAGTCGATGCTCGGGCTGCTGCGCTCAAAGTACGTGACCGGAGCCGTGCTCGTGGTCGACGGCGGAACCACCCTTCGAATCTGATCTTCTTCTGATCGCGTTCTGAACCCCAATAGGTTCAGCGCGCCCTGATCAGAGTCCGAGCGATTTCGAGATGATGGTCTTCATGATCTCGTTCGTGCCACCGTAAATTGAGGTCACTCTCGCGTCGGCGTAATTACGGGCGATCGGGTACTCAAGGGTGTAGCCGTATCCCCCGAACAGTTGCAGACAGCGATGCGCTGCATCATGCTGCAAGTCGGTGCACCAGTACTTGGCCTGAGCCGCCTCGGTCGGGGTCAGTTCGCCGGCGATGAGTTTCATCACCGACTGGTCGACATATGCCTGAGCAACTTCAATTGCTGTCTTCACCTCTGCGAGCACAAACTTCGTGTTTTGAAATTGTCCAAGTGATTTTCCGAATGCCGTGCGCTCTTTCACGTACTCAACCGTTGAGTTCAGCGCTGCTTGCGCAGACGCCACGCCTGTGATTGCAATCGAAAGCCGTTCCTGGGCAAGGTTTGACGAGAGATACCGGAACGCCTCGCCCTCTTCGCCCATTCGGTTTGCGACCGGAATGCGAACATCATCGAAGAACAGCTCAGCGGTGTCCTGAGAATGATTTCCGATCTTTTCGAGATTTCGCCCACGATCGAAACCTTCCATACCGCGCTCGGCTACGAGCAATGTCATTCCCGAATGACGAGCAGTCGGGTCAGTCTTCGCGACAACGATGACGAGGTCCGAGTGAATTCCGTTCGTGATGCACGTTTTCGAACCGTTCACGCCATACACAGCGACCTCTCGCCA
>JAAXJF010000080.1:4383-7063 GCA_012269985.1 Acidimicrobiaceae bacterium | reverse complement strand
CAGTTTGAATAATGGGGGTGGTATTTATGCTGTCTTCGCCGACGATCTCGACACCGTCAACCAGACGGCAGTGCTTTCAGCGACCGAAGTGACATCGACACAGCAAACAAATCAGAACGACGGCTTTGGTTGTCCCACTGCACCAGACGTACCTGAAGAAGCCGGAGCGGAATCATCAGACTTCACCATCACATACGACATGAATGGCGGGGACTGGAACAACGTTTCTTTCAGCTGCACTTCGGGCACCCAGTTCCAAGTCTGGACTTCGGTGCCTGAGCGGACCGGATACGACTTCGTGGCCTGGGAAGACGCCCAACTGCCAGGCACCTTCCATCAGCCATACGACATGCTCGACTGCCGAGAGTACGCGCTGCGCGCCGTTTGGCAACCCAAAACCATCACTTTCGACCCCGCTGGTGGAACACCTGATCCGTTCCCAGATGCTCAATGCGGCGGAGACGGTCTCTTCACTGTTCCCGGACCACCGACTCGGCCGGGCTTCAACTTTGTTACCTGGGTTGCCTCAGTACCAGGTGCTGAAGGGCAAACCGCATCGCCATACGGCCTGGAGAGCTGCGATGTTCAGGGCTGGACTGCACAGTGGGAAGCGGTCAACCACACCTGGACCTACGACCCCGACAACGGTGACCCCGTAGAGACCTATAGCTGCCCAGACCAAGTAGATACGGCTGTTAATGCCGCACCAACCAAAGAGGGCTTCGATTTCTTGTATTGGTCCGTCGTCGGCGAAGTCTCCACAGGCAATGCCAATCCAGGTGACGTACTCCCTTGTGTCGAGTCAATGACATTCACTGCGCAGTGGGCTGCAACACCGGAGACAACCACCACCACCACAACAACGACGACGAACACCACGACCACCACGACAGCTCCGACGCCCGAAGAAAACATAGACACGACAACATCTGAACCAGAATCTGTTGTGCTGCCTGCCACAGGAACAAACCAGCCGAAATGGCCAATACTGCTTCTCATCGCCGCTGGCTCAGCCCTGCTGTGGATCTCCCGGCGGCCCCGCACAGCAACGGAAATCACAGAACTGCACTAACCCCTCAGGATAAAGTCAGATGTGACAGATGTTAAATCTGGCATCGGATTTAAGTGTGCGAGCGAAATGCTCCACGAGATTGCGGTAGGGCATAAGTGAGAACTGGGACAGGAAAAGCGTTGATAGTGGCTGGAGCAGCTGTCATGTTGGTATCGGTTGCAGGCCCGGGCATTGTTTCCGCGGAACATGAAGATCCGGATGTGCAGCACGGTCCAGGGCTTGACGAAGGCACCGAACTCAGCGTTTGGAGCAATGACGGCAACTCCCTCCAAGGAGGCCACATAGACGCCTGGGTTAACGAGCACCCTGACGGCGACGAGTACCTCAACATTGGAGGTATCGCGTTGCAATCAGAGAAGAGCGAAGGATGCACCTGGGATGGCGTTGACGTGGCAGAACGGTGGGACTGCTACGACAATTATGTCGGTTACTGCAGCGAAGCCAACGTTGATCTGTCCGCTGATCCGATGCCGTTCTCTCAAGTCGAAATGGACGGGCGAATCAAGTATCTGACTTGGAAACACGACTATGAATACCATTCAGCCAACTACTCGTCCGGATTGCCCTGTGTGACGATGGCGGCAACACAAGCTCTGGTGTGGGCGTGGGTATCGGACCCTGACACAGGCTCCACTGTGTTCTCGAATGTCGCCGGCGGGTTTGATGACCCTTTGAACTGGGACGGTCTAACACCTTCTGCGCACACCGATGCGTCACCGCGAGTCGGATTCCACTCCAATGTTGACCTTGACTGTAGCTACTGGGATGGAACTGACGCCGAGCTACTGCAAGCAGCAACCCAAGCGGTGTACGACCTTGCAGCCGAATCAACAGAGAGAGCCGGTCCGTGGACGCTTGAACAGAACGCCGATCAGAGCGGCGTCGTGCTCACCGGCGCAAACGGCCCGATCATCAGCGTTGTCATCAACTTTGATGACGGCAGCGACAACGGGATCGACGTGATCACTGATAACAACGGCTTCGCAGCTTGGCCCGCAGGCGCGACAGATGCCCGCATCGAGGGGCCCGGTGCGACCTGGAGAACCCCAGGGCCTGAAGCCACCGGCGGTCAAGATGTCATCTTCACCGTGGGTGAGAACCTCACCGTAAATGTGAATGACCCTGCCCCCACAACCACCACGCCAGACCCTGATGAGGACGTAGAACTTCCCGCAACCGGAAGCAACAGCAGTCCATGGCTCGCAATCGGCGTGCTCGGCGGAGGGCTCGCTCTTGTTGCGCTCACCCGAAGAAACCGAGAGGCTCGTTGAGGAAACTGACCGTCGGGCTGGCATTCGGCCTTGTTGCTGCGTTCGGTGTATCGAGTAGCGGCGCGGTTCACGGAAGCTACGAAGACGAAGCCCCTGAAACCCTCGAAGGCAAAGGCGGAGATCGGATCGACTATCACATTGCGCTGAACACCTTGTTCGACGGCGGAGCGACCGGCGCACACTTGTGCTTCAACATGGGCTGCGGACTTCACCCCCAGGCTGGATACATCACAGGTATCAACAACAAAGCAGAATCCTGGATGGGCGGCATGTGGATGACCGTGGACGATGCCTCATGCGACGGAGGAACTTGGGGTGTCGAGTGTTCCGGATCCGG
>JAAXJF010000080.1:0-4373 GCA_012269985.1 Acidimicrobiaceae bacterium | reverse complement strand
CAACCACAACGCCGACTCCGGGATGGGCGGCATGTGGATCGCTCTCGCGGACTCTTCCCCTTGTGACGGCCAGACCTGCTGGGCCTCCAACATCACCTACACGATCGGATACTGCTCAGAAGCCGATGTGCCAGCAGAATCCATGGTGTTCTCCGATTACACCGAAACAACTATCGACCCGAAATTGCAGTATCTGCTGTTCAAATACGACTGGGAGTACTTCAGCAACAGGCAAGACGTCGACATCAGCTCACACATCGAACTGTCTGCAGTGCAAGCCCTCGTATGGGCGTGGCAATCCGACCCGAACACGACTTCCACTGTGTTCTCAGGCATCGATGACCCCTATGACGACCCTTTCGAATGGGACGACTTTGCACCGATTGCTCCGAGCTCAGATTTCTCGATGCCTGGTGTCGGGATTTGGACATTCGGCGACGACGACATCGACCGCAATGCAGCTACCCAAGCCGTCTATGACCTTGCAGTTGAAGCACAGAACAAAGCCGGTGACTGGTCGCTGTCACACAGCGATGACGGCGAGGGCATCTATTTACTGAACGACAACGGGCTCCCTATATATGGAGAAACAATCGTCTTCGATGACCACGGCGCTGAAGCAGTCACGGACTCGACTGGTTACGTCGAATGGCCAGACGGCTCCATGTATGCGATCACACTGAAACCCGGCAGAGCGTTCGAAACTCCAGGAGCCCCCGATGACGACGGCAACAGCTCCCAGAACTACCTCGTAGCAATAGGTGAACCGATCACGATTTTGAACAACTTCGTAGCCACCCCAGAAACAACCACGACGACCGTTCCGGTACCCGAAGAAGCAACGCCGACAACCACCGCGCCAGATCCAGACCCAGTAGTCGAACTTCCATCAACAGGAGGAAACCTGTCTAATTGGCCGTGGATGCCTCTCGTTGCTACCGGTTGCGCTCTACTAATTTTCTCCCGACTTCCCCAGAGGAAATCAGCGAAATGAACAGAGCGAAGAAATTTGGCGGATTACAAGCTGCGTTAGGTGCTGCCGCTGTATGCGTTTTCCTTGGCGCTACTGCCGATACTGTCCGTGCCGAGAACCACGACGTTCTCACAGAAGGCGATGAGCTCCTTGTTTACGTCGATTTATTTTCCGGAAACAGCATCCAGGGCGGTCACCTTGATGCATGGTTGAACGAGTATCCCGATAGCGACGACCCAAGCCAGATTGGCGGTATTGGGCTAGTGCGACTTCCGGACGGCTGCAGCGAATTGTCGTGTGCTGAATGGCATGTTGGATACTGCAGTGAAGCTGACGTGCAGATTCACGCCATGGAATATGCGCCGTACTATGAAGTGAATCTTGATCCTCGACTTTCCTTCCTCACGTGGAAATACGGATACGACTTTTACATTGCCAACTATCAGTCAGGAAATGCGATCGTGCCGATGGCCGCGACCCAAGCTTTGATGTGGGCTTGGCACTCAGATCCTCAAACCGGGTCCACTGTGTTCGCTGATGTTGCAGGGGGCCTTGATGATCCATTGAACTGGGATGGCTTAACACCCTCTCTGCACGCAGATGTTTCGCCTCGGGTCGGGTTCCACGGTGATGATTTGGACGCGACCCATTGGACGGGGACAGATGAGGAGCTTCTCGAAGACGTTACTCAAGCCGTTTATGACCTTGCAGTGGAATCAACTGCAAAAGCCGGACCGTGGAGCCTTTCTCAGGGTGTTGGTGCCACAGGCGTTGTTCTCACCGGCTCCAACGGCCCGATTGAGGGCGAAGTCATAACTTTTGATGACGGAACAGCAGAAGGGATCAACGTCGTGACCGATGCCAGTGGTTATGCCGCATGGCCTGAAGGAGCGACCGAGGCAACCTCACACGGTCCAGGCATCAGCTATGAAACAGAAGGCAACTCGAACGAAGGCGAAGAAGGACAGAACATCGTTGTGACACTCGGAGAGCACCTTGCTGTGAGCGTCAATGACCCCGCTCCTACGACCTCTACAACCACTACGGTGCCACCTTTAAGTGAGACCGATGGTCCAACCACAACGACTGCCGAAACGGTTGTCGCTAGCTCGACGATCCCAGATCTCACAGCTTTGCCAGCCACGGGCAGAGGCCTCGATGCCCTTCCTCCTGTCCTGCTGCTCGCAACAGGGTCTATTGGTATCTTCGCCAGTCGGAGAGGACGACTTAGATGAGACGCGGCTTGATTGTCTCCCTTGCTGTTCTACTTGCCGCTCCACCAATTGCCGGTGTGGCGGTGCTCTCGGTAACCGCCCCAGTCGTTCTCGGCCCGGCATTTGTCATGGCGCTGGGAGCATTTGGTTTGTGGCTTGGAATCCGGAAAAGGAACGCCAACCCCCCGAACTCATCTAATCGAAAAAGAGGAGATTGTTCGGACTAACGTGCCGTGAATGGACAAACTTCTACATCTGAAGTTCTGGTATTGGCTCGGCACAATCGGAACCGCGGTCGCCGGCGGCATCGTGATGGGACTCTTCGCAGAAACCACAGCCGAATCGGCGTGGGGGGAACCGGCACCAGAAATAGCTGTTACGTACGAGCGCCTGAACGGCTACAAGATTTTGGGAATAGCCGGGATCATGGTCGCAATCGGACTTATCGCTAAAGGGAGAGATTTTGCAAAGCTCGCCGCATCTGTTGGCGGCATCATGCTGCTCGTATTTGTCGGTCACGCCTCATACGGTGATGTACGGGGTTATGTCTCGTCTTGGGCCGAATACCTTCCCCAAATGATTATCTCCGCACTCATCTTGGTCAGCGCCATCCGGGAATTACGGCAGCAACCCTCCGATGAGTGAAGTTCCAACACCTAATTAATTGATTTCAGATCCAACGAAATTCCCGAAAATCTAACTAGATACTCGAAAGCGTTATTGGTCAGAGGCCTACCGCAAGGATGTCCATGTGGACTCCGGCGTTGCGTTGGTCATGGACTGAGGCAAGCTCTGGGTCGTTCCGCCAGGCCTCGGCGGACTCCTTGTCGGGGAATTCAAGAATGACGACTGCAGCCGGCGCATCTTCGCCGTCAAGTACCGTCGGAGGACTAGGGGGAATCAAAATCGTTCCGCCATGTTTGGAAAGCGCTTCTGCGGCGACTGCCCGATATTCGGAAAATACTGCTTCATCCTTCATTTGACGGATGATTCCAACCGCAATGCAAGCCATCTGATTGTTCTCCACTTTCAACTTGAGGTCGCCCAAGGTTATGGCACCGCTTGCCGTTTTACCGAATCAGGAGGTCACTGCGCTCCGATTTAGGTCATACCGAGTAAGTGAAAAGACCTAATGTCCAACGCCTAGCCGTGCCCCTAGCAATATCAACGCTCATACTTGCTAGCTGCGGAGGCGATGACAGCAGTTCATCCGCTCAGACAGAACAGGTCTCTGCTGCGGCTAAAGAAGCCTCCGACATGCGAGCAACATCGGACGAAACCGCCGAAGAAACATCATCTGGCGACGAGGACGCGAGGTCCATGATGTTGTCGTCTTTCGACTCGAATCCGCTGACCGAAGGTGACATCACCGAAAGCGAAGCAGAGTGCATTATTGACATCATCGCAGCCGAAAAGCCTGAACTTTTCGACGCCATGTTCGCTTCCGAAATGCGTGCTCTCCCCGACCTCAATGCCGAAGATGCGTTGCTGGTCCTCAAACGCTCCTGTACGAAATGGACTAGGAGGTTCGGCGTCGCAACGTGAGTACTAGCAGTGCTCCGATTGCTGCGGCAAGAATGAACACCTCGGTGGTGCTGCTGTTTCCAGTTGAGGGCAACTCCACATTGCTTGGGTTCGGCTGCCACTGCGCATACAACGTGTCAGTGCCAGTATCAGGCAACGTGTACGTATCATCACCGCTGTAACTCGTGCCAGAACCGTCTGCCTCAGTGTTCCAACCCGTAAACGTGTAACCCGGTCGGGTTGGCTCAGTGGTTGACACCGTCACATTTTCTGCGGCTCCCCCGATTTGGTCGCCCGGTTCGCCCGAACCCCCCTGAGGGTCATACGTCAACCCGACCACCCCAATAGTGATGTTCTCTTCAGGATTAGGGGCGATCGCTTCTTCGATCGGCTGCCACTGCGCATACAACGTGTCAGTGCCAGTATCAGGCAACGTGTACGTATCATCACCGCTGTAACTCGTGCCAGAACCGTCTGCCTCAGTGTTCCAACCCGTGAACGTGTGCCCTTCACGCGTCGGCTCGGTGGTCGACACCGTCACATCAGATGCCGCATCACCGGTTTGGTCATCGGGTTCGCCCGAACCCCCCTGAGGGTCATACGTCAGCGTGACAGTCGGCGCGTTGTAGGTGATGTTGCACTCACCACCAGCCGCTGCGAAA
>JAAXJF010000008.1 GCA_012269985.1 Acidimicrobiaceae bacterium | reverse complement strand
ATTGATCCCTTCGTCTGGCAAGCGTGCCCGTCGCACCTATTGCGTGGGCAACGTTATTCTCGAGTTCTGGTTAACTCGGAGGAGCGGCGGGGCCGCTCACGACGACATCGACCTGCCCTTCTGTGACGGTGACCTCGAGCAATTCCAGCATGATGCCTTCATTGGTGATACCGACGAGCCAGTCGTTGAGCACGGCTGTTGCCACTTCTGTGGGGTCGGCAGCAGGTGGTGTTCCAGCTGAAGCAGAACCTTGTGCCCGAGCATCCCAGCGCACTGTGACTTCGGCGTCAGCGCCCAGCGCCGGAACGAGGCGTGTAGCTAAAGCATAGGCTTCTGGTGGTTCGTCGAGACCGGTGAGTTCGACGGTGACGGCAGTACCGATGACGTCGAGTGTGGTGACCTCGAGATCTTTGTTGCCGAGCCACAATTCGACTTCGGTGAGGATGTCGCTTTGTTGACGTGATGACGCCGCAGCGTTGAGCGAACGCGATGTGAGTGGAATTGCGATGGCAACCGTTGCGATAAAGATGCCGATGACGACGGCGGCCATTCGAGAATCTCTGAAGAAGAAGCGGGCGGTCGGAATGACGCCGGTGATGAGAAGGGTTGCGAGAGCGCTGAACGCAATGGCGAACAGGTTCGTTGCATACAGCAGGGCTGACCCTTCAGCGAGCACACCCTCACGGGCTCCGATGAGAATTCCTGTTGCGGCCAGCGGTGGAACGAGGGCAACCGCAACGGCAACGCCGGGAAGGGTCGCAGAGACGTCTTCGTGAGCGACTGCATATGCACCAGCTGCGCCAGCTGCGATCGCAACGACAAGGTCACGAATGTCGGGGCTGGTGCGCCCGAGAATCTCACTACCGAGTTCAAGGCTCGGCAACAAGCGAGAGAGCACGATCGAATACACGAGTGACCACAGTGAGCCGATGCCAACAACAACCGCGGCCTGAATCGCGCGTCGACCGAGCCCGAGACCGACCGCAGCCGAAAAACTCATGATCGGTGTCATGAGGGGTGCGATGAGCATTGCACCGATCACGACTGCAACCGAGTTAGCTGCCAACCCCATGACGGCGATGGTCACGGAAAGGGTGAGCATCAGGAAAAACCTGACGAGCCATTTTCGGTCTTGATCGGGAATAAGCCGCTTGAGTACTTCGATGCGTTCGTCTCGATCGAAGCGCTCATCGTCAGCGAAGAGTCGCGAAAACTCGACAAGGGAGCGGTTGCGGCGACCTTCGTTCACGATCAGATGTTACGACGACTCGATGGGTGAGATGTTTCAACGCCCCATTGCGTAGAACTCTGCGTTTGGTGAAATTCCGGCAAAGTTCGCAAGGCGGTTGGAGAGGGCAAAGAAGGCGGTGATTGCGCCGATGTCCCAGATCTCGTCATCGGTGAAACCTTTGGCACGCATGTCGTCGATCTCGGCGTCGGTGACGGTTGCTGAATCGGTTGCAACATGGAGCGCGAAGTTGACGATGTCACGTTCCCGCTGGCTGAGCGTCGCCTTGGCGGGGTTGATTGCAACCTGGTCGGCAATGAGCGGGTTTTTTGAGCGAATCCGCAAGATCGCTCCGTGAGCAATGACGCAGTACATGCATTCATTGACGGCAGAGGTGGCGACGACGATGAGTTCACGTTCGGCTTTGGAGAGGCCCTCCGATTTGTCCATCAACGTGTCATGAAGTGCGAAGAAGGACCGAAATTCTTCTGGTCGGGCGGCAAGAGCAACGAAGACGTTGGGAACAAACCCTGACTTTTCTGACACTGATTTGATGAGTTCCCTAATGTCATCAGGCATCTCATCGAGGGTTGGTACGTGGAATCGGCTGATGTCGCTATCGCTCATCACATGATGTTCGCAGATTTTGATCACGAAGTTGAAGGGCGACCGACAATTGCGAATGCGGCTGCGGCTGCATTGCCAACGTTGAGCGAATCGACGTCGTCGTGAAGAGGTATTCGTACTTGTCGTTCAGCAATGTTCATCGTGGCATCGAGAAGGCCGGGACCTTCAGCGCCGAGCATGAGTGCAAGTCGAGGTGGCACGTCGAGTTGCCAAATGTCGTCGGCGCTGTGGTGAGGTGTGAGGGCCCACGTTGTCCAACCTGTGAGAAGGTTGTTGAGGTCGTCGGCCGAGGTAAATCGCATCGTTGGTACGTGGAGCACTTCACCCATTGACACTCGCACGCTTCTCCGTGTGTACGGGTCGATGCAGCGCTCGTCGAGTACGAGAGCTTGCACGCCGAGAGCGTGTGCGCTGCGGGCGATCGCACCAAGGTTCTCCGGGTCGTTGAGCCCTTCGAGCACTGCGATCTTGCTGAGGCCCGCCAAGACGTCGTTGCGCTGTGAGCCCGTCGGTATTGGTTTGCGGTCGGCGGCTGCGATGACGCCTCGGTGAAGATCAAAGCCGGTGACTGCGATCATCGTGTCGCGGTCGCAGGTGAAGAGCGGAACGTTGACATCGTGGGCTTCGTAGAGCTCTTGCAGACGTGGTGCCTTCTCGTGAAGCACCAGTGCAGATCGAATCTGATGGCCGCTCGCGAAGAGACGCTCAATGGCAACCGGACCTTCGCAGATGAAGAACTGGTCTCCCTCAAGTTTTCGGCGACCTGGAATATCGGTGAGGTTGCGGTAATCGTGCAGACGTGGGTCGTCGGCTGCCGTCACCGCTTGTGGGGTGACGGTTTTCACTTCGCAATCGGAATGGCGTAGGTGCCCTGAGCGGTCGCAGTGATGCGGTCAGGGTCGTCATCCATCCAGACTCGAACGGTGCCAACGATCGACCGTCGGGTCATGATGTCAACATCAGCTCGTGCCCAGACGACCTTGCCGATAGCGGGGCGTAGAAATCTGATGGAAAGTTCGCTGGTGAGAGCCATCTGTTCAATTCGGCCGAGTGCGGTGAAGCAGGCGTACCACAGGACGGCATCAGCCGCGCCAAATTGTGTCGGCCCTGACACGTATCCACCCGGCCGAATGTGAGCATCATCGACCTCGAGGCGGCTGATCGCATAGTTGTCGCCAATTTTGTGACAGATGTGGCTCGAGCCCGGAAATGATGATTGGACAGCAGCGTTGATCGTGTCGATGGTGAGGGCAACTGGCTCGGTGGTCATTCCTTCAACCTAGATCGCGCCACACTGGAGATTATGGCTCGGCTCGACGCGCACCGGATCGCCGCATGGCGAGGTCTGCAAGCGCGTGTCGCCGAAGTTGAACGAACTATCGATGCTGCACTGAGAGATGAGTGGGATATCCCGCTGAATTGGTTTGATGTGCTCGCCGGTTTACAGCGCCTTGGTGGTTCGGCGCGTCCGACCGCAATTGCCGAAGAGGTTGGTCTTCCGTTGTCGAGTCTCACCAGACGACTTGATCGGCTGGAAGAAGACGGCTGGGTGACACGTCAACGGGTGACGCTTGATGGTGACCATCGAGCAATGCAGATCGAGTTAACCACGCGCGGCCGAACCTTGTGGCGGGCAATGAACGTGACTTATCGGCGCGCCGTGCAGTCGGCGTTCGCTGAGCGCATGGATGACGACCTCATCGACGCCGTTCACAGGGCAATAGAAATGATGACGCCGATTCCGGTCGTTGAAGAAGACCCGTTCGACGACTACGTCTAGGCGTCGACGTACATCGACTCGATTTCGTCGGCGTATTTTGCGTGAACTCCGCGGCGCTTCAACTTTGATGTCGGTGTCAGTAGGTCGGAGTCAGGCATCCACTCTTCGCCAAGCAACACAAACTTCTTGATTTGTTCCACCTGAGCGAACTTTGTGTTGGCCTCATCGACTCCGGCTTGCACCGCAGCGAGCACGTCGGGGTCGTTCGCAAGATCTTCAAGTCTCATGCCCTCTTTGCCATTTGCGGCAGCCCACACGGGTGCGGCTTCTGGGTCGAGCACGAGCAATGCCGACACGAACTTACGGTTGTCGCCAATTGCGCACGCTTGGCCAACAATCGGAATCATCTTGAGGGCAGCCTCAAGGTTTGCCGGGCTGATGTTCTTGCCACCGGAGGTGATGATGAGCTCTTTCTTACGATCGACGATCTTCAGGTAGCCCTCGTCATCGAGAGTTCCGATGTCGCCGGTGTGGAACCAGCCGTCGTCATCGAGCACTTCAGCGGTCTTATCTGGGGCCTTGAGATACCCCTGGAAGATGTTGCCGCCGCGAGTCAGCACTTCGCCTTCGTCACTGAGTTTGATTTCCATGCCAGGGCAGATCTGTCCGACGAAGCCGGGCTTATTTGCTTTCGGGCTGAAGGTGAGAGGACCGGTTGTCTCTGATAGGCCGTAGATCTCGGTGAGGTTGACGCCGATGGCGTTAAACCACTCGATGATCTCTGTGGGAATGGGGGCGGCGCCGGTGATCGCAATTTTTAACTCATCCATGCCGACGAGGGCGCGCACTTGTGAGAACGCAACCGCGTCGAGGAATTCCCAAGTGTCGCGTTGCTCTTGGGTGATGGTTCCAGCGCGCTCAGCCTCCTTGATTTCCAGGGCAGCGGCGACGCCGTCGTTGAAGGCTTTTTGTCGCTCGGGGTCGGCAGCGAGAGCCGCGTTGACGCCGGCGTAGACCTTTTCGAACACTCGTGGCACGCCGAAGAGCAGCGACGGATGCACTTCGCCGAGATATGCCGGCAAGAGGCTTGGGTCGGGACAGGTTGACACTTCTCCACCGGTGACGAGTGCCTGATAGTGGCCGGTGACGCGCTCAGCGATGTGTGCCATCGGCAGATATGAGATGACACGCCAGTTTTCGATGTCATCTTCTTCGAGCGCTTCCACGACAACCGCAACGGCGTACATGATGTTGTACTGAGTGATCATCACACCTTTGGGCGGCCCGGTTGTTCCCGAGGTGTAAATGAGGGTGGCGAGATCGTCAGGACTGGTGACCGCAGCAAGGGTGTCAAGGTCAGCTTCACCGTTCGCGAGAAGATCATCGACGAGGCGAACACCTTCAGGCAGACCGCCGACGGGTTCTTCGATAACGAAGATGTGCTCAAGGAGTGGCAGTTGGTCACGCACTTCGAGCACTCGATCTAAGAAGCTGCTGTCTTCAACAATGATGACGCGTGCTTCAGCGTGTTCGGCGAGGTACTGCAGTTCTTCAGGAGATGACGAGTTGTAGATCGACACCGGTGTTGCGCGAACGAATTGGGCGCCGAGGTCAAGCCAGTGAAAATCAGGGCGGTTACGCATCATCAACATGACGCGCTCGCCGGGCTCTACGTCAAGTGCTTGCAAGCCAGCGGCGGTACGGGCAGTCAACGACCGTACATCGGCGTAGGTGTAGTTCTGCCAGGTCGTGTCGCCTGACCCGGGTGCTGATGTCATCGAGCGGAACAGCACCTTGTCTGCTCGGTTCGCAGCGTGTTCCAAAAACTTTTGGGGGACGGTGGTGTCTTTTGCGACGGCGTGCATCTCTTCTATGGTCATTCGTTGTGTTCCCATCGCAAGAGTCTGGCATCTCCACATTGCGGATTCCACCAACGCATTGCGAATTTGATGGGTTGCAGTCCGACTCTTTGTGACGTCGCCGGCTGCACCATGATGTGCCGATGACAACTGCAGTGATTGTTGACGCCATTCGCACCCCTCTTGGGCGAAGGAATGGCAAGTTGAAAGATTGGCATCCGGTTGATTTGGCGGCCGAGACCTTGAAGGCGTTGCAGGAACGTAATGACCTTGATCCTTCTGTTGTCGACGACGTGGTCATGGGCTGCGTGATGCAGGTCGGCGAGCAGGCGGCGAACGTTGCACGAAACGCAGTGCTTGCGGCTGGTTGGCCGGAGTCGGTTCCGGGTACCACGATCGATCGACAGTGCGGGTCAAGCCAGCAGGCAGCGCACTTTGCTGCTCAGGGCGTGATCGCCGGTGCATATGACGTGGTCGTGGCGGCCGGCGTCGAAGTGATGTCTCGTGTGCCGATGGGTGCCTCGATGATCGATGGCAAGTACGGGTTTCCGTTTGGGCCGAAGGTCGGTGCGCGTTACGCAGATCAGGGTGGCCTTGTTCCGCAAGGCATTTCTGCTGAGCTGATTGCAGACCAGTGGGACCTAAGTCGTGAAGATCTCGACCGGTATGGGGTTGGTAGGCTAGAGTTCGATCGTCGGGCCTCCAATGCAGGTCGATGCGAGCGGGTGCTTCTGCCGGTGCTTGGCGCAGATGGCGAGATGATGTCGGTCGATGAGGGTTTGCGTGACACGACGATGGAGTCCTTGGGAAGCCTCAAGCCGTCGTTCCGTGCTGCAGAAGACGGCGGTCGAGTAACGGCTGGTAATTCGAGTCAGATCACCGATGGTGCGTCGGCGTTGCTCGTCATGAGTGAAGAAAAAGCGTCAGCGCTTGGCTTGACCCCTCGGGCACGTTTTGTCAACTTCTCGCTTGCGGGGGCTGACCCTCGCCTTATGTTGACTGCACCGATTCCGGCGACGGCGAAGGTGTTGGAACGTGCCGGCATGTCGATCGATGACATCGATCTTGTCGAGATCAACGAGGCGTTTGCTTCGGTTGTGCTTGCCTGGGAAAAAGAATTTCACCCTGACATGGACAGGGTGAATCAGAATGGTGGCGCCATTGCGTTGGGTCATCCGCTTGGCTGTTCGGGTGCGCGCTTGATGACGACGTTGCTTAACGAACTTGAGCGCACCGGTGGCCGTTATGGCTTGCAGACGATGTGTGAGGGTGGCGGCATGGCGAATGCCACGATCATTGAGCGTCTCGACTGATCCGTTCAATTGACGTTGTTATGTTGAGGTGCTGGGGATTATCCCCAGTTCCTGTGGATAACTCTGCCTGTCGGGGTCTAGCATGACAGCTGTGACCTTGGGTTCGGTGATCTGGTTCGCCTTTGGAGTGTTGTTGATGTACACCTTGTGGCGTGTCGGTATCACTATGTTGCGTGCAGTCACGATGGCGACTCCTGAGCCTCCTCCACCCGGTGAGATGCGAAAAGTGAACATGAGGTTCCGCTGCGATGTCTGTGGAGTGGAATTGAAGTTAACCATGGCGCCAGATGAGGATCCGCCACCGCCAAAACACTGTTTGGAAGACATGATCATCGTCGCCCCCACCTTTGAGTGACAGCCCTGTAAGTTTTCCCATCTACCTGTGGATAACTACACAAACGGCTGAAATGCTGCGGGCGGCGCTCTGTGGAAGAGTGTTGTGGCTCTCAGTGATGATGAGTGTTGACGAGCGGCGCTAACGCCATTTTGTGGCTGTGTAGAGACCACCGAGAATCGACCCGAGGCC
>JAAXJF010000072.1:7037-33859 GCA_012269985.1 Acidimicrobiaceae bacterium | reverse complement strand
CGCCCTCGTAGCTCAGGGGATAGAGCATCGGCCTCCGGAGCCGTGTGCGCAGGTTCGAATCCTGCCGAGGGCACCAGCAATGGCGCTATCGCACGGCGAACAAGTCGTAGACAACCGACATTGCGTTGCGACCTGCTGACGCGATGAAGACGGTGTTGTTAAGCCATTCAAGCCCCGGGCCTCCGCTCTCGAGGTTGACTTGGAGTCTGAAGTAATACTCGTCTCGAGCGACATCCTCGCCGGCTGCAACCCTTGCCAACACCTCAGCAGGCCCATGGCGAAATCCTCTCGTTGCGAGATAGACGAGAGAGCCATCAGCAGTCCTCGCGGAATAGCGGGTATCGATTATTGCGGTGCCATCAGCGGACACCATCTGCCAGTCGGCACCGCCATCGAGAATTTCAGCATTCAGTAGCGGACCCGTTATTGACCCGCCGGTGATGGGGATGATCCGGCGCTGCCCGGTAAGAACCGACCCGAGTTCTAGGGGTTCGCCAAGTTCAACATTGACATGAGCGGCAAACTCCAACTCAGGAACGTACTGAGGGGGCGACATGAAAAACGTGAGTCGGAATCAGAGAGGGTGACGTGTCGGGAATGTCACCGGGATGTTGCGCGGCCCTCGAACCTGGCCACCCGCCCATGTCACTGCATCGGCATCAGTGAGTTCAAAATCCGGAATCATTTTTAAGAACTCTTCAATGGCTACCTGCATTTCCATGCGAGCAAGGTTTGATCCAGCGCAACGGTGGATACCTGAACCGAATGCAATATGGCGGTTGTGCTCACGATCGATGATCACTTCCTCCGGGTTGTCGAACATTGCCGGATCGCGGTTCGCGGCGGGGAAGGTCAGCATCACCCGATCGCCTGCCTTGACCTCACGGTCACCGAGCATGGTGTCATGATTTGCGACTCTGGCCATTGTCACCGGTGAATACGCGCGGAGAAATTCTTCAATTGCAGTTGGAATGAGGTCGGGCTCGTCGACAAGTCGCTGGCGATCTTCGGGGTGCGTTGCGAGGTGCAACAGGGCTGAGCCGATTGAACTCCACGTCGTGTCGATTCCGGCGATGAGCATGAGACCGACATTGCCTCGAATGACTGGCATCGGAACGGGCTCGCCATCAAGTTCGGCATCGAGCAGGAATGAGATGAGATCGTCACCTGGGTTCTCTTGCCGGTACTCGATCTGTTCCAGGAAGAATTTTCTGATGATCGAGGCGTAGTGCTCACGAATTTCGTCATCTTGCAATCCGAGTTCAAGTGCGCCCTGCACCCATGTCGTGAATTCGTCTGCCATCTGAGGTTCGATGCCAAGAATTGCGGCAATGATTCGGGGCGGGATCTGACGTGCGTATTGCTCTGCAATGTCAGCAGATCCCTCTTCAATGAATTCGCGAATCAGTTGTCGGCACAACTCTTGGGTGTGCTCTCGGTACTTCTCAACCGCCTTTGGCGAAAAGAACGGCAGCATAAGCCGGCGTTCAGGGGTGTGGTCAGGTTCATCGGTGGCAATAATCGAGCGAATGCGGTCGCCGTTCGCGTCATACGACTGTGGAACTGGGGTGACGGTTATGGAGTACGACGACCAGGTTTCGGTGTCGGCCGCAATCGACCTCACTCCCTCATAGGTCGTGGGCATGAACGTGACCTCGCGGCGCTCAGTGCGGGCAAATGGGCATCCCTGCTCACGTAACTCACCCCACACCGAATACGGATCTTTCACGAACTCCGGATCAAAGATCTCGAAGTCATTTGCCCAATCTGATACTGGATCAACTGCGGTCATCATTCCCCCTCGATGACAATGCCGGCCCCTCGGCCTTCTGGTCGGAATCGTAGCGCACACATATTCAGGTGTACACCGTGCTGTGATGCCTACAGCCGAGAAGGGTCAAAGCCAAGAGGAAGCTCTAGGCGATGTTCCGCCAACAGGTCGACATTGGCGAGCAACTCTGGAGTGGGGCCATCGGCCACCACACGACCGTCGCTCACAATGACCGACCGATCGCATAGCTGCAGTGCAAGGGGAAGGTCGTGAGTGACGATGAGTTGTGTCTGCGTGAGGGAGGAGAGCAAATCAATGAGTTCGCGCCTGCCTGCAGGGTCAAGACCTGAGGTGGGTTCATCAAGAATGAGGACATCAGGGTCCATTGAGAGCACGGTTGCAATCGCGACCCTTCGCTTTTCACCACCGCTCAAATGATGTGGGTTTCGATCGCCATAGCCGGCAGCTCCAACCTGTTCGAGCGTTCGTTCTACAAGCTCATAAAGTTCTGCACCGCTGACACCGAGATTGGCTGGACCGAACGCCACATCTTCACGAACCGATGACATGAAGAGTTGGTCATCTGCGTCTTGGAATACTGCGCCGATCCGGCGGCGAATTTCCACCAGATTCGATTCGACAACAGGGGTATCACCAATCCGCACCTCGCCAGATTGAGTTGCCAAGAGGCCATTGAGATGCATGACGAAGGTGGTTTTGCCTGAACCGTTCGGCCCAAGCACGGCAACGCGTTCACCCGCATTGACATCGATGCTGAGCCCTCTCAGTGCATCGTGATGCTCCCCCGGGTACCGAAAACCGAGTTCGCGAACCGAAATCGATGAAGCTGACATCACACCACCGCCACGGTGAGCACCAATGCGGCACCAAATGGGCACAGCAATACGGCCAGCCACTCTTTTGTTGACGCTCGTTGCTCAGACACCGTTGGCATCACTCCGGTGTAGCCGCGAGCAAGCATCGCCTGATGCACGCGTTCTCCCCTCTCATAAGAACGAACAAAGAGAGCCCCTGCAGACGATGCAATCGGCTTAACTTGCCACAGCCATCTCGGGTCGTGACCTCTCGCCACCATGGAGCGACGCATACGCCCGAGTTGTTCGACCAGGACATCGATATACCGCAGCATGAATGCAATGATCGCCACCAGTAGTCGGGGTACTTTCAATCGAGTCATGCCATGCAAGAGCTCTGGGACAGGAGTTGTTGCCGACAGCGCAATACTCATCGTTGCGCCTAATCCCGCTTTCGCAAGGATGTTCCACGTTGCCCACAGTCCGTCGACCGATAGCGAGACGCCAAGCACGTATACCGACTCTCCGCCCCCAATAAACGGCACAATCAGAGCAAACATGACGAACGGGATAATCACTGATAAACGCTTCAGGTAGGTCAACAAGCCAATTTTGGTGGTCGCAATAATGGCCCATGCCCCTAATGCATAGAGAGCGAACGCCACCGTTTCTCGTCGCGGCGTCATCGCAATCACGACAACGACTGCAACGACCGCAACCAATTTGGCTTCAGGCGACAAACGGTGCATGCGCGAGTCTCCAGGCACGAAGAGCCTCGAAACAGTCGAACCATGAGCTCCCGACATGAGGTGCCCGACTTACGCAGTCTGTCGGCGACGGGTGGAACGAGATGCACTCACTACGCCGCCACCGACCAGCAGCGTTATGCAAATTCCTGCGACTCCGGCAACTGCCAGACTCACCGACTCATTCGATATTCCTGCCGTTGCATAGTCGGAGAACCAACTGGAATCCAATGCATGATCTGTGGCTGACTCTTCAAAGCCGTTGTCAATCGCAACGCGCTCAAGGCCGTCTGGATTTGAAGCGGCGAATTGACTGACCACGACGCCGACTACCACCGCAGCACAGACGCTGCCAATTACAAATGGTCGAAAACCGACTCGAGAAGTCGCGTTCAACTCATCATCAGACAGGTGCGCTGCACCCCTTACCAGGTCGGATCGAGATGCCATCACCGCGGAAAGCACTAAACCAGTGATTACCGCCTCACCAATGCCGATCAACACGTGGACACCGACCATGGCTCCGAAGACAGTGTCAAATGCAACCGGAGCAGACGCGCCAAACAGCCATTCGATTGAGAACGCAGCCGCAGAAAGTACGACCGATATTCCGGCCGCAACCGCTCCTGCACCGACAACTCCTGCGGAGGTACGCGGCATCAACTTCCGTAACACCACGAATGCCGCCCATCCGCCGAACGCAGTCACGATAGCCATATTGATTGTGTTATAACCGAGCGCCGTCAATCCACCATCTGCAAACAACACGGCCTGCACGATCACGACGACTGAAACCACCAACATGCCAACCCAAGGGCCGAGAAGCACTGCCGCCAACGCTCCACCGAGCAAGTGACCAGTAGTTCCAGCTGCTACCGGAAAATTCACCATCTGTGCAGCAAAAATAAAGGCCGCAGCAACCCCGGCAAGCGGTACCTGCCGATCACCAAGTTCACGACCGGCGTAACGGACCCCAGCCGACACCGCTACGAGCGCAATCACCGCAGTGATGATGGCGACAGACGGCTCCAAAAACCCATCTGGAGCATGCATGGCAATGTGAGTCACGTCTCTGAACCGTAGCGAGGGGGCTCACTTACTGCAAATCGTTCGCAATTCACTTTCAGACCGAGTGCTCAACCGACTCCTCTGAGAGAGTCCAACCCGCTTCCGCGAAATATGTAACACGGTACCTTTCTCAGCCCGTAAGGTAACGACATGAGTATTGACGAGGTACTGCGCGCTCAGGACTTTCGAGTCACCCGTGCCCGCACACTCGTCTGGCAGGTTCTCGACGAGGCACAGTCACACCTCAGTGCAGCCGACATTCTGCAACGAGTTCACGACTATGACGAATCAATTAATTCATCATCGGTCTATCGAGCCCTGTCACTTTTTGCAGAACTCGAACTCGTGAGAGAAACACGCCAGGGCGAACTCAGCACTTGGGAACCTGCTCACGATGACGCCGTGATCCACCTTCGTTGCGAGCTTTGCGACATCACCATCCACTTCGACGCGCCAACCGTCAACAACCTCCGTAAGCAGGTTGGGAACATCACAAATTTCACCCCGACGTCAATTGACGTCCGCATCTCAGGCGTCTGTGAATCTTGCTCGTCTGCGACCTAACGATTCTGTCGTCCGAGTAGCGCCGCGAGGAGAAGATCATGGGGCATGACGTACTCATTGTTGGTGGTGGCATAGCTGGCCTAGCAACCGCGCTGAGCCTTCACTCAGAGGGCATCGATGTCGCTGTCCGCGAATCAGTACCTGAGATACAACCACTTGGGGTCGGAATCAACCTGCTCCCTCACGCCGTCAGAGAACTCGATGCGCTCGGTGTATTCGATGAACTTGAGAGCGTTGGCATTGCGAGCACGACCCTCGCCTACTTCTCGGCACGCGGTCAGCTCATCTGGGAGGAATCACGGGGACGTGCAGCTGGATACCAGTGGCCACAGCTGTCACTTCATCGCGGCACCCTCCAAATGGTGCTTCACCTCACGGCGGTCAAGCGACTTGGTGCCGACCGAGTCGTCCCTGGACGCCACCTCACCGCTATCGATCACCACGACAGCGGTGCCACCGCCCATTTTGAATGCCGAGACGGTAGCGGTGGCACCGAGTCGGTAGATGCTGGCATCGTTGTCGCCGCTGACGGAATTCACTCAACGGTTCGCCAACAACGGTTCCCCAACGAGGGAATGCCGTTATGGAATGGGGCCTTACTGTGGCGTGGCGCAGTCGAATATGACCCTATTTTGGACGGCCGAACAATGGTGTGGGCAGGTCACCCCGACCAGAAGTTTGTTGCCTACCCAATTCGCGACCTCGACAACGGAAAGCAGCTTGTCAACTTCATCGCCGAGTACCGCACTGACGACCGCGAACTTCTCGAACGCGAAGATTGGAACAGAGCTGGAAATCTCAATGATTTTGCCCCGCGTTTCGATGACTGGGTGTTTGACTGGCTCGACATCCCGGAGTTGCTTCGAGCTGCTCCGGGAACGTTCCTGTTTCCCATGGTTGATCGCGACCCCCTTGACTACTGGACCGAAGGTCGCGTCACTCTCATCGGCGATGCTGCGCACCCGATGTACCCCATCGGATCTAATGGCGCCTCGCAGGGAATTCTCGATGCGCGAGTGCTCTCGGGATGTATTCGCTCGCATCGCAACGACCCCGACCGTGCGCTTGCGATCTATGAGGCGCATCGGCGGCCCGCAACCTCTGCAATCGTGCTCGCAAACCGCGGACTTGGTCCGGAAATGCCAATGCGCCTGGTCCATGAACGTGCACCAGAGGGCTTCGACCACATCAATGACGTCATCAGCCCCGAGGAAATCCTTGAGGTCACCGACGGCTATCGACGAACCGCTGGCTTCGCGCTCGAAGCTCTTTCAAGCGGCATGTCCCTTATCGACGGCAACTATGCCGAAATGCCGCAGTAGCGGTCACTTCGTTACCCGCCTATCGCCCCGAAGGCTTCCCACTCTTCATCAGTCCACGGCGCCCGCAATTGGGTGGTCACAAAGTCTGACGTCCATCGAACCATGTCGATCCAGGGAAGGTCAGCACTCATCACTTCAGTAAATGCCATTCCCTGCAAAATGAGAGCGACATCTTCCATCGAGAGCTCCATCTGACGCTCGTCACCGTCACCCCGAGAGAGTTCTTCTGGGCTCCACACATCACGAAGTCGCTGCTCGAGGTCGACGACGCACTCCAAGTCAAAACCCCAACCAAATGCCCCAACATGCGAAGAGGCCGAGCCGCCCATAAATGAATCGAGCACGATGCCCAGGATCTGGTCAATCGACGACGCTGCCTCAGCGGGCAGGGAGACCTGACGCGGCTCTGTCATGACGCAGCGGCGAAATCGCTTGGGGCGAGAACCGACTCGCCACCTTCAATGGCGACCCAGATTCTCTCCGCAACTGCGTCGGGGGTGAGACCGGCGCCAAGTTTTGGAGCTGTTCCAAATTTTGGGCGATCTGACAGGCCGGTTTCAGTGTGTGGGGGTCTGATATCAATGCAGCGCACTCCCTGCCGACGCCAATCTCGCGCCATCACCGCAACCGCTGCCGATAAGCCTGCTTTCGCCGCTGTGTACACACCCGTACCCAGCATGGTCGTGTCGGCGACAGCGCCAGTGATGACAGCGATGGTCCCACCGTCGGTCATCATCGGCGCAACGAGGCCACACAGGGCGAGCGGGCCCACTAAATCGATGTCTACAAGAGACTGCATCGCATCAGATCGCGTCATGTCGACCGGCCCAAAACCAACAACACCGCTCGCAATGATCACGATATCTAGTCGACCGAGTTCTTCGAGCGCAGCATCCACGATGCGCTCTCGGTCGTCAGAAGAGGTGATATCGCCCGGCACATGCAATTGTTCACCACCCGGACCTTCTACCGAACGCGAAGACGTCACCACGCAAGCCCCTCTTGAGACCGCAGCCTCAGTAATCATTCTGCCAAGGCCTCCCGTGCCGCCAAACACCAACACCGCCGTATTGCGAATTTCCACCCAGACAGTTTGTGATGCAAAGCACGCTTAGTGCACTTCGTGCGAGAGATCTTTCTTGTCAGAAGATGTCGACCTCACGAGATGATCGACTACTGCTCCCGATCAAGGTTCTTCGCAACGCCGCAGCCGATTGAACTCCCAACTAACGTCTCACACTGTATTCCAGGCCGTCAGTCACCGAGGCGTCCCGCCAGCGCTCCGATGGCGGCTACCTGTGGCCAGAGAAATTACGGTCGATCACATGAGAAAATCTGTGAACGACCTCGTGCGAGAAGCAAAGGCACGAATTGAAGAACTTTCCATCGAGCAACTCCAGGACGAAATTGCTGCCGGATCGTGCACTGTCATCGATATCCGCGACTTTCGCGAGCGCCTTGAGAAGGGCGCTATTCCCCGGGCGGTCTCGAGCCCACGCGGAATGCTCGAATTTTGGTTCGACCCGGACAGTCCGTATTACCGAGAGCAGTTCAAGTTCGACAATCGATACGTGCTGTACTGCGCCGGCGGGCAGCGGTCGGCACTTGCCGCAGCGGTGTTGAACGACATCGGTTACACCAACGTGGCGCACCTCGAGGTTGGCTTCAACGGCTGGGCCGATGCTGGTGGAGAAGTTGAAGACGTCAGCGCAGATTCGAAATGGGTAAGGCGCTCCTGACGACGATTCCAACAGCGCTGAAGCCACACTGTGCGACATCTCGCTAGCCTGCCATCTGCTATCAACACCTCTCCTCCGCGGGATATTTCTGCCGCTTGAAGGGCGCGAACAACAGCCACCCAGTAGCTGCAGATAGCCTTAACCGGGTGAACCAGGTGAAGAACCGTCTCCAGACTCTTGGGCTTCTCGATCGGACATTTGCTGCTGCGACCGATGAAGACATCACCGATCTTGTCGGGGCTCTCGATGAAGACCACATGGAAGCGCTCACCGAACTCGTCGGCGGTGAGCCCGATGCAGTGAGAGTTCGGGACGGGGTGAGCCGCGGACGCCTCGACGGCACGATGGAAGGCATAGCCATCGTTCTCACCGATGCTTGTCTTGCCGATTGCATCGAAAAGCTTGGAGCTGCCGCTGACTACCCGAGCACGGATGACCTCAATGAAGTGCTTCCGGGAATTATCGAACGCCATGGCATCCCTGCGACTCGCATCATGCTCGCAGCGACGATCGCGGGCGAGGCTCCTGCTGCAGCAATCATCCGAGAAATTCTCAAATCTGACGAAACACTCGGCCTTCCGACGGTTGAAACAAGTTCAGTTATTCCAGCGCGTCATGACGACGACTCTGGCGACCGTGACGAGATCAAAGCTCGCCGTAAAGAGGCCAAAGCAAAAAAGCAGGCCGAGGCTCGAGCGCGACGCGAGCAAGCTCAGCGCGCAAAAGGTCGCTGAACCGCTCGCCTCGGCAACATTGTCCACAGCACCACGAGTCCGCCAATGGCGATGACTGCCGCTACTGCAAACCCGCCACGCTTTCCATAAAACTCGGCAACGGTGCCGAGGATGAGTCCGCCTACCACGCTACCGATCTCGAAAAACGCGGTGAATGAACCCACCGCAACTGCTCGCTCAGACTCGGGAACTGCATCGATCACCGCGGCCATTAGCGGCGGGTAATTGAACGCCATTGCGATACCGACGAGGACTGCCGCAGTCCACAGCCCCCACACCGTTGGAACCATCGCAAGAACCGTCATACCAGCCGCCATGAACAACAATGCGATCGTCACCATCGGATGCGCTCCGAGAGCATCAGGAAGTCGGGCGCCAATCAAACGCAAGAACAATGAGATCGAGCTGTAGGCGAGAAATAATCCTCCGGCACTCGACAGCCCGACCGAACGAGCATGGTCTGGGATAAATGCCCCAAACGCCGCGAACGAAGCAAGCGTGCACATCAGCACGAGGCCCGGCGCAACTGCATCTCGATGAAAGAGCGAGGCCTTTGTGTCTGAACGTGGTGCTTTGCGGTCGACCCTCGCAGGAATAAGCCGAGACATCAGCGCTGAGGCGACCGCAAACAGTGACGCCACCGCGAAGAGCAAGCGGTAGCGATCATTGGCGAGCACCCATTCACCTAGCACGGGACCGAGGCCGATGCCGGTGTACACCGCTACTGACAAGTAACTTGCCCCTTCTGCTCGCCGACCCTCAGGCGAAAGGTCTGCGATCAGTGTTGCTGCGGCAACAAAGATTGCGGCCTCACCTAAACCCGTCATCACTCGGAAGGCCAGGAACACTGGGAGGTTTGGCGCGAAGCCGGCCAACACCCCCGCGCCAGCCGCGATCAATGCACCTAATGTCATCAATGCTCGTCGTCCGTACCGGTCGCTAAGTCGACCTACAAATGGACGCACTGCGATCGCAGCAATGGCGAACGCCGCAATCGCAACACCGATGCCGATCTCGCCACCGTCGAGTTCAAACTCGACAAAGCGAGGAATCGCAACGATTGCCATTCCCACATAAAGAAAGAACAACAGCATGGATGCTGTCACCGCAACGAATGGCAACGTCACGAGACGAGTCGGTGTAGCTGTATTCTCAGCGACGCCTGTCGCTGATCGATTCATCGGCGTCTACTCAGGACGAGGTTCTTTTGGCAAGCCAAGCACGCGTTCACCGACGATGTTTCGCTGAATTTGGCTCGTTCCTCCCCAAATCGTCTCCGACCGTGAGAAGAAGAATGACGACATCATTGCGCTAACCGGGTATCCGTCGCGTCGACGATCACGAAGCGCTCCTGGCCATGAGCCACTTGCGGGTCCCGAATCGATCATCATTGATTCGGGACCGAAAATGTCGAGAGCGAGTTCCATCGCTGCTTTGTGCATTTCTGACCAAAACATTTTGTTCGTTGCACCAAGGGCGATCGTGCCCATGTCTTTGGCTTTATTGAGAGTGCTCGTAAGGTTACGAAGTCCGTTGACACGAAGAATCTGGACCTTTGTGTAATACTCCATAAGCCGTTGACGGATCAATGGATCGTTAATGCGGCCATTTTCGGTTGCGACCTTGGCGAGGATTCGATACTCCTCTTCGAACCGGCGGTAGCCAGTGGTTGCAGACTGACCTCGCTCAAATGCGAGCGTCGAATTTGCGACCTTCCACCCGTTGTTAATCCCGCCAACAACATTGTCCGCCGGGCAGCGAGCATCAGTAAAGAACACCTCACAAAATTCAGCGGTGCCGTCAGGCTGAGTGATTCCACGGACTTCAATACCAGGCTGACGCATAGGGACGAGCAGATACGAAATTCCTGCATGCTTTGGCGATTCAGCGTCGGTGCGGGTGAGCAAAAAACAATAGTCCGCGTGATGCCCCTGAGTAGTCCACACTTTCTGGCCATTAATCACCCATTCATTGCCGTCGAGGACTGCCGTCGTCTTCAGACTGGCAAGGTCGGAAACCGAGTTTGGCTCTGAGAAACCCTGGCACCAACGAATTTCACCCTTCAAAATTCTTGGAAGGAACTCCTGCTTTTGCTCTTCGGTTCCCCATTGCAACAATGTTGGGCCAACCAGGGTGTCGCCGAAGAAGTCGCCACGCATTGGGGCTCTGGCGCGAGCAAATTCCTCTGCCAAGACAACACCTTGCATAGTGGTGAGGCCCCGCCCGCCGTATTCGGTTGGCCATGTTGCGCAAATCCAGCCACCTTCGAAGAGCTTCTTCGGCCATTCACGGTTGAACACCGCCTTTTCTTCTTCGTTCAGTGAGAAGCCTGGCTCGAACCATCCTTCCGGCAGGTTGTCCTTCAGCCATCCACTGATCTCAACGCGAAAATCTTCGGCCTCTTGGGGGTATGTCAAATCCATGACCGTATTCTGCCCTGCTTCTTCGTGGACGCCGTAATCGACCTCGAAACACACCGTTCATTTTTCTCCAACATTTGCGTCATGATTGTGAGTGAACATAAGGCGATGAGTTCTACAACTTTCGGGCTGTCTCCCCAAGAACATGCTGTTTACTCGGTCCTCGAAACTCACAAGGGACGTGTTGTGAGCCGCTACAACCTCATCCGCGAGGCCCAGCTCACCGAACTCAGCGATCGCCGATGTGATGCCCTCATCTCCGCAATTCGAGGACATCTCGGGCCTGACCGCATCGTGACTGTTCGCCGTCGCGGATGGATGCTGACCGACTGAACAAACTGGTCACGAACTCGAAACAATTCGGCGACACTCGAGAAAACTTCACCCTCTATCTTCTTCCAAGTCCCGGGCAGCGTGGCCGGTGGGACGCCCTTATCCCATCATTACTGAGGAGGTACACGTGAAATCACGTGCTCTAAGAACTATTTCCGGTCTCGGTGGAACGGCGGCATTGATCGCCTTGACACCCTCTATCGGCTTCGCCGAAGAACTCACTCCAGAAAGTGTCCAGATTGTGCTCAATAACATCTGGGTCTTTATCGCTGGCATCCTCGTGTTCTTCATGCAAGCTGGCTTTGCTTTGCTGGAAGCAGGCCTTACCCGGGCAAAAAATGTTGTCAATATTTTCGCAAAGAATATGGCGGATGCCGTCATAGGCATCCTTGCGTTTTTCGCAACTGGTTACGCCTTCGCTTTTGGTTCGGGTGGCAGCAAGTGGCTTGGAAGTGGAAACTTTTTCCTCGGCGGCTACGACGATTACTCCGCCTTCGATGGCGGCTTGAGCCCGGCCACGACATTCTTCTTCCAAGCGGTATTTGCCGCAACCGCCGTCACTATCGCATCTGGAGCCATGGCGGAACGCACAAAGTTCTCCGCCTATCTAGCGTTCAGCCTCGTCATGTGTGCTTTCATCTACCCGGTTGTTGTTCACTGGACTTGGGGCGGCGGCCTCATCGCGCAGATGTCAATCGGCGATGCTGTGTACTCCGACTTCGCCGGTTCGGGCATCGTTCACATGGTCGGCGGTATCGCAGGCCTCATGGGAGCAATGTTCCTTGGCCCTCGGATAGGCAAGTATTCTCCCGACGGAACTCCCCGAGCCATCCCCGGCCACAACATCCCCTTCGCCATCCTTGGTGTATTCATCCTTTGGCTGGGATGGTTCGGGTTCAACCCTGGATCTGAACTTGCTGCAGATCAATATGTCATGTCGGTTGCAGTTAACACCATGCTCGCAGCCACAGCAGGCGCTTTGTTCTCAGCGGTGACGATCTGGCTTAAGGCCGGCAAGCCTGACGTTGCGATGGTTGGCAACGGCGCTCTCGCAGGACTCGTTGCAATTACCGCTCCGTGTGGCACCGTCGATCCTCTCCCAGCCGCTCTCATCGGCGGCATTGGCGGCATCATCGTCGTGTACTCGGTGTACTTCTTCGACAAGGTGAAGATTGATGACCCAGTTGGAGCGGTCTCGGTTCATGGAGTCTGCGGCATCTGGGGCACTCTCTCAATCGGGCTTTTCGCGAAATATGACGATGCATTCTTGGGCCGCGAAGACGCAGGTCTGTTCTACGGAGGAGGATTCGATCAGCTCGGCATGCAGGCTGTCATGTTGCTCATCATCATCGCATGGGTCACGATCACCACAGCGATCCTCTTCACTGTCATCAAAGCCACCATCGGACTTCGAGTTTCAGCTGAGGAAGAAACTGAAGGCCTCGACGTTCTCGAGCACGGACTTGCTGGCTACAGCGGCGACTCAGTCAGCGTCGGCTCCTGAGTACTCCTTGAAAGGAAACAACATCTCATGAAACTAATTACTGCAATTATCAAGCCATTCAAACTTGATGAAGTCAAAGAGGCACTCAAGACAATTGGGGTCACTGGAATGACAGTTACCGAAGTCAGAGGTTTCGGACGTCAAGGAGGACACACAGAGACCTATCGAGGCGCCGAATACAAAATTGACTTCGTTCCTAAAGTCAGCATTGACGTGGTCGTTGACGACGCAGTCGTTGGCGAAGTTGTCGATGCCATTTCATCAGCAGCGAGCAGCGAGAAGATCGGTGACGGCAAGATCTGGGTCACCGATGTTGAGCGTCTCGTTCGAATCCGCACAGGTGAGGAGGGGCCACAGGCCGTATAACACCCGAGGCCAAAGGCACCGTCGCCCGACCCCTTCCTGCATTGTGCGGAGTAGGGGCCGCTCCCGGACCGCGTTGCGGTCCGGGAGTTGCGCGTTCGGTGAAGACAAAACCCGAACATTCTCGAAACATTTCGGAAACATGCTGTGCCTAGTTTGCCTGCCATGAATATCAATACTGGTGATACCGCCTGGGTACTGATCTCAGCCGCTCTCGTTCTCTTTATGACACCTGGCCTCGCTTTTTTCTATGGCGGAATGGTGCGATCACGCCATGTTCTCGGGATGCTCATGCAAAACATCTTCTCGATGGGAATCATCAGTGTTCTGTGGTCGGCTGTTGGCTACTCACTCGCATTCGGTGGCGAAGGATCGCTGATCGGTGATTTCAGCCATGCGTTTCTCGCTGACACGTCCGGGGCATCAGGAACAATCCCAACGCTCGCATTCGTTGCGTTCCAGATGATGTTTGCCGTGATCACCCCGGCCCTCATCACTGGCGCAACCGCAGATCGCCTTAAATTTGGAGCCTACGCAGTGCTCATCAGTGTCTGGGCGCTCCTCGTGTACTTCCCCGTCGCCCGTTGGGTGTGGAACGAAAACGGTTGGATTTTCTCGATGGGAGCCCTCGACTTCGCAGGCGGTGCAGCGATTCACATCAATGCCGGTGTGGCAGCACTTGCAGTCGTGCTCGTGATCGGTAATCGAATCGGTCATGGTACTGAACCAATGCCACCTCACAACCTTCCCTACACCGTGCTCGGCACCGGAATCCTCTGGTTTGGCTGGATCGGCTTTAACGCTGGGTCAGCCCTTGCCGCAAGTGGCGTTGCAGCCCAAGCAGTCGTCAACACTCACATTGCTGCCGCAAGCGGCATGCTCGGATGGCTCCTCATCGAACGACGCATCGCAGGGCACGCAACCACTTTGGGTGCAGCCTCAGGTGCAGTTGCCGGTCTCGTTGCAATCACCCCATGTGCAGGTTTTGTCGGCGGAGCATCTCCGCTCATCATCGGCGGAATCGCCGGAGTGCTGTGCTACGCCTCGTTGCAACTGAAAGCAAAATTCAACTTCGATGACTCACTCGACGTAATTGCGGTTCACCTCATTGGTGGCCTCATCGGGACGATTCTGCTCGGCCTCTTTGCAGATATTTCGGTCAATGACGGTGGCGTCGACGGGCTCTTCTACGGCGGCGGCGCAGACCTCCTCATCGACCAGACCGTCGCTGCGCTTTCAGTGATGGCCTACTCATTTGTGGCCACCTTCATCATTGCAAAGGTGATTGACGGAACGATGGGACTCCGTATCGAAGAAGTAGCCGAGCGGGTCGGGCTCGACCAAAGCCAACACGCAGAGTCCGCATATCAGGCATGATGTAGACATGAGGCTCATTACCGCAGTCATCAAACCGTTCAAGCTCGATGAAGTGAAGGACGCACTCAAAAGCAATGGCATTACCGGCATGACCGCAACCGAAGTTCGAGGTTTCGGTCGCCAGGGCGGCCATACCGAGACCTACCGAGGTGCCGAGTACAAGATCGACTTTGTTCCAAAGGTTCGTCTCGAACTTGTCGTCGAAGAGTCACAGGTCGACTTGGTTGTCGACACCATCGCCAATGTGGCAAGCACCGAGAAGATCGGCGACGGCAAAATTTGGGTAACCGCCATTGAGCGAATCGTGCGAATCCGAACCGGTGAAGAGGGACCTTCTGCGATCTAAAGATTCGGCGGTGCCAGATGCGCCGTTGTAGTCCTCATCGCCTACGTTGTACTTATGAGCACGACCGAGAAGCCCGCCGCTCCAAACCGTTGGACCGCCCAGTGGAAAGAACTTAAAGCCGAAGTCATTGACACCGGCCTATGCACGGGGTGCTCGGGTTGCGTCGTCACCTGTCCACATGACGTCATCGGTTACGAGCATGAAGAAGGCAAATATCTGCCATTCCATCTCGAATCCGAACTCGGCCCCGACAACTGTGTCCACGGTGAGAAGGGTTGCACCACCTGCACTCGAGCGTGCCCGCGCTTCGGCGCGTGGGAGCCTGCCGCTGACATGCACCTCTTTGGTCGTGTGCGTGAGCCGGATGAAATGGCCGGTATCTGGCAGCAATTGCTGCTCACCCGCGCCAGTGACGACATGGTGCACAAAATGGGTCAAGACGGCGGCTTCGTATCAGCGATGCTTATCTGGCTTCGCGAACATGATTACATCGATGCCGCTCTGGTCTCTGGTGTCGAAGACGATGATGCGTGGAAGGCCAAACCTGTCGTCGTTTCGACCCGCGAAGAAATTCTTGCAACCGCCGGCAGTCGCTACACCTATTGTGCGAACCCGCTCGCACTCCCAGAAGCGAAAGCTGCTGGCCACGAGCGTCTCGCCCTCGTGGGAATGGGTTGCCAAACATCTTCTCCTCCGACAATGTGGGACAGGAAGGCCGGCAAAGTGTCGAAACCCTTCCAGTTCAACATTGGTCTTCTCTGCTCGAAAACCTTCGACGACGCGATCTTCAGCGAGCTCTTCGAAGCCAAATACGGCCTCAAGAAGCAAGACATGGTGAAGATGAACATCAAAGGCGCCTTCCAGATCTGGATGAAGGACGGCTCGTATCACGAGATCGATCTCAAGGAGTGCCACGGCTGGACTCGCCAGGGCTGCAACCACTGCCCTGACTTCGCGGCGGAGCACGCAGATATTTCCACCGGCGGTATCGGCGAAGACAATGACTGGACGCTGACGATTGTGCGCACCGATCTCGGAGTTGAGGTGATCGAGCGCATGATCGCCGATGGAGCGATCGAGGCCCGCCCGGCTCAAGAAGACGAGAAAGCGATGAAATTGCTCCGGATGCTGTCGATTGTCAGCCGGCGTCGCTGGCCTAAAGATGCTGATCCGGCTCCTGCAGTTGGCGTTCCACCGCCAAAGAAGAAAGCTGCAGCCCCGGCCCCAACTCCGGCGAGTTGATCAGGCGCCGCGGCAGGCAGAAAGTTTCGAGCTAAACGAGTCGAGCACGATTTGATCACCGCTTAAGGCGATCGTCTCAACTTCTTCTTCTGACATTGCTTCGACTACGTCAAGCATGCATTCGATCTCTGCGTTGGTGATGTCAACACCGTTGTCGTCTTTTGTCCCTCGAAGGGTCTCAATCATTTCGATCGCCACGAGGCGGGCTGGAGGAGGACTGGAACATCCGACAGCACTCACCGCAACGAGGACAGCAAGTGCTAACGAGAGGAGTGGACGCCGTTGTGTGCTCACGAGGAAGTGAGGCTATCGGCGATCTTGCTCGCCTTCTCAACGACGTCATCAAACATCTGCTCGGTCAACCTTCCTGTAAATGTGTTTTGTTGGCTCGGGTGGAACGAACACACGAGCCCAGGGTGCGTGTCGGACGCTGGAACCACAACACCGTGACCAAACGCTGGTCGTGGCGTGATGTTGAAATGTCGGCACGCCGCCTGGTAACCGAAGGCCCCAAGACATACGACAACGGCACAATTTGTCAGCAACGCAAACTCGCGATCTAAAAACGGCTCACAGGTATCTCGTTCTTGGGTTGTCGGTTTATTTGCAGGAGGGGCACAGCGCACCGCCGCAAGTACCCACGCGTCGCGGAGTTCAAGCCCGTCGTCAATCGACAGTGATTCCGGCTGGTTGGCCAGCCCTGCCCGATACAACGCCCGAAACAGCCAATCGCCACTGCGGTCACCGGTAAACACGCGGCCGGTGCGGTTTGCTCCGTGTGCGGCTGGCGCAAGGCCGAGAAAGACGATCCGGGCCGACGGGTCACCAAACCCTGGGACCGGCTTTCCCCAGTAGTCCTCGTTGCGATACGCGGCACGCTTTTCTTCGGCGACGAGTTCTCGCCACTCGACCAGACGAGAGCATGAACGGCAACCCGTGATATCGGCCTCGAGCTGCTCGAAGCTATCGATGGATAAGGTGTTGTTCTCGCTCATGCGTCGCTCCTACTTCCGTTGTAGGTTTGCAGATCGATGGCAAAATCTCGCACCGCAGCACCAGCGTTCACCACGATCCTTCTCGTTCGCCATGGGAACACGCCAACGACTGGCAAAGTGCTTCCCGGTCGCGCAAAAGGTCTTTCACTCTCTGACACAGGACGAAATCAGGCAAAGACTGCTGCTGAGCGAATTGCGGCTCTCGCTCGAGTGGACGCAATTTACTGCTCACCTCTTGAACGGGCCCGAGAAACTGCAGCACCGATTGCCGCTCAACGAGGTCTCAAGGCAAAGATTGACCGAGGCTTACTCGAGTGCGAATTCGGAGATTGGACCGGCGCCCAACTGTCGAAACTCTCAAAGTTGCCCGAGTGGTCGACAGTGCAGCGCGCTCCGTCAACGTTCAGGTTCCCTAATGGCGAGAGTTTCACTGAAATGCAGGTTCGCATGGTGTCGACACTTGATCGCCTTCGCAGCGCCCATCCCGGTGGCACCGTCGTGTGCGTCTCACATGCTGACCCGATCAAAGCGGCCGTTGCGCACGCTGTTGGTACACACCTTGATCTCTTCCAACGAATTGTCATCTCCACATGCTCGATATCAGCTCTCGCATGGTCACCACACGGGCCAGCGGTGCTCGCAGTGAACACCACCGCCGGACCAATCGGGGATCTTGCGCTGTCATGAACCCGATCGACGCATCTCTCGAACACGTCGAGGTTTTCACGACGGGCGCCATCGGGCGGCCAGGTCAGAGAACATTTTTTCTCCAAATGTCAGGTGAGGGCTCGAACTATCACGTGAAATGCGAGAAGTTGCAGGTTGCTGCGATCTCGCAATATCTAATGAATGTTCTACAAGACCTACCGCCGGCAGATGAGCGCCCGATAGCAAGTTCGATGGCCCTCACCAGTCATAGTGATCCAGCCTTTGTCCTTGGCCGCATTGCACTCGGGTACGACGCTCACAACGACCGCCTTATTCTCGAACTTGCTGAGATGGGTGACACCGACGAGGAAGATGAGTACGAGGAGCTCGGACGAATTCGACTCTCCATTACACGAGGGCAAGCGATTGCGTTCTGCGAGCATGCCGATGCCGCCGTGTCGGCAGGACGTCCTCCGTGCCATTGGTGTGATGGTGTCGTTGATCCAGATGGGCACGTATGTCCGCGGATGAATTAGACCGTATCGAGATTCTCATGTCTGCCGACCTCGAAATCGAAGGTCGGATGCCATGGAGTTCAAATGCCACGTTTGCAGTGTCTGCGCGCTCCGGTGACAGTGAACACAGAGCGATTTACAAGCCGATACGCGGCGAGCGTCCTCTCTGGGATTTTGAGCCCGGCCTTCATCGACGTGAACGTGCGGCCTACGTGGTGAGCGAGTCGCTCGGCGTCGGCGCCGTCCCTCCGACCGTCATCCGAGATGGTCCTTTAGGAGTCGGCTCTGTTCAGTGGTTTGTCGATGCAGATCACTCGGAGCATTACTTCACCATCTACGAGTCGCGAGATGACCTTCACGACCAATTGCGAGGAATCGCCATTCTTGATCTTGCGGCGAATAACACCGATCGGAAAAGTGGTCATTGCCTGCTTGCCCATGACCACGTGTGGGCGATCGATAACGGACTGTGTTTCTCAGCTGACTACAAACTCCGAACCGTCATCTGGGACTTCGGCGGAGAGCCGATTGCGGCTCAGCATCGGGAGGCTCTCGCCAACCTTGCAGATCACCCACCAGAGGAACTCGATGAGCTACTCGATCGTCACGAGATTCAAGCACTACGAGAGCGCTGTCGACTCACGGCAGAACTCGCAGAATTTCCAATCGACGAAACAGGTCACCGCTACCCCTGGCCCCTCGTGTAATGCCTGCTGACGTTCACCCTGACGACGAACTTGACGCCACGGTTCAGCGCGCCGATCTTGATGAACTCGTGCGGCTCATCGACCGCCGCACCGAACTCCGAGACTGGAACGGTCTCGTAAGAACGAGACGGTCATGCATAGCCGCACTCGATACCGGACGCCAGCTATGGCCCGCCGCAACTCTCGCAGAGTATCGCCTCGCGTTGTGGGCACCCGATGAATGGTGCGCAATGGTGATGGAGGAGGACGCCGGCCGCTTTACACCAGGTCCACTCAGTGAGGTCGCAGCCGTGCACCACTCATGGAAAGGTCTTGGCTCGCACTTGGCTCCTGGACCTCTCCACACATACTTTGCGCATGAGCGAAGTCTTCGAGGTGAAGACATTCCGGCAGCGGATCGCCGCGATCTCGTGCCAGTGATTGACATCCCGATCGACCTTCAGCCATGGGAGCCGAACTACTCAGTCGCCACCTACGACGACGATGGTGCTCATCACGATCGCCCGACGTTGTTGACCCCTATGGCCACTCTGGAGTTGCCGGCTGATGTGAAGCCACTTGATGACAGAGAGACTCAGGTGGCGTTCGCGCAGATGGTTGAAATGTGGACAGACCAGTCGAATGGTCGATCTGAAGCGACCTGCGTTGAGGGCTCTGCCAGTGACGCAATAGCTGCGACAGGTGTCGGGCGAGCGAGGATACGAGAAATGTCCTCGGCGCAAGCGCTTGACGTTTTAATGTGGGCAGGGGCGTCTGGTGGCGCTCACGGGCGACGACGAGGGTCAGCTACGGGGCGGTTCAGTCTATGGTGGCTACTGTCAGCGATCGTTGACATCGAATGGTCAGATGGCCTCAGCGAATTTGGCCGAATGGTGAACCAACTCCGATGGTACGAATGGGACTCATGGGAGCCTTCGACCGGTTGGGAACTGCGACTTGCAACCGAATGCCCAGAGACAGGGGTCTCTTGGGCGTTCAGCGCAATTGATTTCGATTAGGGAACGGTTTGGAACCGGCGCCTGCCGGTCGCTCAGCCTCGACCCTCAAGTGCTTCGATGAGCTTCGGAAGCACCTTGTGAACATCGCCGATGATGCCAAGGTCCGCAACACCGAAAATCGGCGCTTCGGCATCTTTGTTGATCGCAATGATGTTCTTTGCACCCTTCATTCCCACCATGTGCTGCGTGGCACCAGAGATTCCTGCAGCGATGTATACGTTGGGTTTCACAACCTTGCCGGTCTGACCAACCTGCATCGAATACGGCACCCAACCGGCGTCAACGATTGCACGCGATGCGCCAGCGGCGCCCTTCAGGATCTTCGCGAGGTCATCGACCATCGAGAACTTGTCAGCCTCGCCGAGTCCACGACCACCTGAGACGACCACGTCAGCCTCGTCGAGTTTCGGACCTGTCGACTCTTCGACATGCACTGCGGTAACTGTTGCGCCTCCGGTCGAACCGAGGTCTGGCACCGGAGCGGCCTTAACTTCTGCTGCCCCGCCACCGGCTGATTCTGCGGCAAATGACTTCGGACGGAATGCAGCGAGGTATGGAGCAGAACCTGAGAATGAGGTGCTTACCAATGTGTTCCCACCAAAGACTGGTGTCGTCACGGTGACGGTGTCACCGTCGACTGCAACGGCGACGTTGTTCGTCAACACCGTGCGGTCGACCTTGACCGAGAGCCGTGACATGACGTCACGACCCTCATAGTTCTGGGGGAACAAGATGAGATCCGGAGAGTCACCACCGTCGATGACCGCCTTCATTGCCGATGCAACGGCCGCACCGGGAAGCGCACCCCCGAGGTCGCCGGTTGCGTACACCTTTGCTGCACCGTACTCGCCCAGAATTCCTGCGATTGCTGATGCGTCACCACCGACGAACGCTGTCACGTTTCCTCCAAGAGAGCGAGCATGCGTGAGGAGTTCGAGCGTGCCTGATGTTGCTGTTCCGTTTGATTCCTGTGAAAAAACCCAAATGTTGCTGATACCCATGTCCAGTTTCCTGTCTTCTCTACTCGTTCGTTGCCTGTTGCGTTTCTTAGATGACCTTGATGGTCTCGAGATACTCGACGATCTTGCCGAATGATTCACCGTCGTCTTCGATAATGGTCCCTGCTTCGCGTGCGGGAGCCTGCTCAACCGATGCAACTGTCTGACCAGAACCTTCCCAGCCAACTGGGGTGACACCAAGATCTGCGGCGGTCACGGTCTCAACCGGCTTCGACTTCGCCGCCATGATGCCCTTAAAGCTCGGATAGCGAGGCTCGACCACACCGGCAGTCACGCTGACGAGAGCCGGAAGTGGGCAGGTGACCTCGTCATAGCCGGCTTCGGTCTGGCGGTCAACGTTTAATGTCGAACCATCGACCGTCACTTTCTTCGCAAACGTCACCGAGGGCAGCCCGAGAGCCTCAGCCATCTGTTCTGGCACAGTGCCGGTGTAGCCGTCGGATGACTCCGTTCCTGCGAGAACGAGGTCTGCTCCTCCGAGTCGTTGCACCGCAGCGGCGAGAACCTTGGCGGTTGTCAAGGCATCTGAGCCTGCGAGAGCTGGGTCAGACACCAAGAGACCCTGCGCTGCGCCCATTGCGAGAGCGGTTCGCATTCCTGACATTTCGTCGTTTGGAGCCATTGAGACGAGCGCAACTTCGCCGCCGCCTGCTGCGTCGACGAGTTGCAACGCCATCTCGACGCCGTAACTGTCTGACTCATCGAGAATCAGTTTTCCGTCACGCTTCAACGTGTTGGTTGATGGATCAAGCTCTCCTGGGAGCGCCGGATCCGGGATCTGCTTTACGCATACGATGACCTTCATAACGCACATTCTTACCCATGGGTAGCCCTAGCCCCAACCCGACCTCAGAAGTCCCTGATACCTTCATGCCTCGTGCGCCTGCTGCTCGTCGTCAACTCGTTCGCCTCATCGGTGAATGCGCGAAACACTGTTGTTGTCCACCGACTGCTGTCTCGGAACCATGAGGTTGAAATCGTTGAGACAAATCGGCGAGGGCATGCCATCCGTTTTGCCCAAGATGCTGCTCGTCGCGGGCTCGATGCCGTCGTCGCTTTTGGCGGGGACGGCACACTCAATGAGGTTGCCACGGGCCTTGCTGGCACAACGACCGCTCTCGCCGTTCTTCCCGGCGGGTCCACCAATGTCTTTGCGCGAACGACTGGAGTGGCGAACGATCCGGTCGTCGCAACAAATGGTCTGCTCGCAGGACTCCAAGAGGACCGGATCGAGCCGATCGGTCTCGGGCGCGTCAACGGCCGCTTTTTCTGTTTTCATGTCGGGATCGGATTTGATGCAGCGGTTGTCGCTCACGTTGAACGTCACGCCTCGCTAAAACGTTGGCTCGGCCATCCATTGTTCATTTGGAGCAGCGCAATGACGTGGACGAAAGGCTACGACCGGTCACGTTCACAGTTTGCTATCGACGACCTTTCAACTGGCCAGAGACTTCCCGGCCTATTCACAGTCGTCCTCAACACGGGACCGTACACATATCTCGGCAATCGACCTCTCGATCTCGCCCCGGATGCCCGTCTCCAACGCGGACTTACTGCGGTCACATTTTCCTCTCTTCGACTTCCCACGATGGGCGCTGCTCTCATGAGTGCAGTTCGAGGACGATCGGTTGCGACCGTCAGAGATGTCACCAAGTGGTCACCTGCAAATCACCTTCACATTTCTGCGGCCGATGATGACATCCGAATTCCGTTCCAGGTCGATGGTGACTACCTCGGAGACACCGAGAGGCTCGACATTGACTACGTCGAGAATGCAGTTCGACTCGTGTGGCCGGGCTCGGCTAGCGAAGTCGATCTCTGACGCTTCGCGCAACGTCGGGAGCATCAGTAATGACCGCATCGACGCCCCAATTGATCAGGCGCTCAAGATCATCTGGTTCGTTGCACGTCCAGACGTTTACTCGAATTCCGAGATCATGAGCGGCGAGGAGAAGCTCTGGGGTGAGGTCTTCCCATCTCGGATGCCACGCGGAATGGGAATGTTCCACTGCTAGCGAGAGTCCAGGTTCTGGCGTTCGACTGGTGAGAAATGCGGTTGGGATTTCAGGGCGTAACCGGTGGAACTCGTTGAGGGTCTCGAGATCAAAACTTGAGACAAGCCATCGGCTCGGATCATCTGCTCGGGTATCAAGTTCTTCGATCACCCGGTGAACAACAGCGAGATCGCTGTCGTAGGCGGGGTCGTATCTCGAATTCTTGAGTTCGATGTTCACCGTTAGTGACCCACAAGCATCGAGGCCGGAATGCAATGTCGGGATCGAATGCGGCAAGGCGCGTAGATCGACTGCGTGAACCTCTCTTCAATCAGCAAGATGCGAATCGTGATGAATCTCCGAAACGTAATAGTCGGTGAGCCGCACATCAAGTTCGATTCCATCGGCACCGAGTTCACCCGCGAGCTGAAATGCAACCTCGGTATTTTCAGGGGCGGCAAGTCGAGCTCCTCGGTGAGCATAAATCAGGGTCACGATTCAAGGGTAATAAGTCGGTGACCTCGCAAATCGGTGATCGTTATTGGACAATCGAAAGCCCCTGGCTATCACTTTAAGAGATGGGGGTATAGCAACTCGCGACGAGATATCTGCCTTGAGACTCTTGCCAGGTGATCAGAACTCGCTCTACCTTCTCCTGGGCATAGAAATCTCGACGTGGTGTGCAAGTGACGAGATTTTGAAGGTAAACCCAGCATCCGACCCTCCACCCTTGAGGAGTTAATGTGACAACCACCGGACATCTTGATGTGCGATCAACGGCAGAAGACGAGTGGCGTGATGAGGCACTCTGCCGAAACACTGATCCAGAGTTGTTCTTCCCTATCGGAACGACCGGCAGCGCGATTGTTGCGATCGAAGAGGCGAAGCGTCTTTGTACCGGCTGCACGGTGAGCAATGCATGCCTCGATTTTGCCCTCGAAACCAACCAAGACTCCGGTGTTTGGGGAGGCCATTCAGAAGAAGAACGACGAGCAATCCGGCGCCTAAGAGCTGCCGAGGCTCGGGCTGCTCGTCTCTCGAGCTAGACGAAGCACAATTCGCTTCAATGCCGGTCGGCTACATCCAACTGGTCAAGCAATGCGCGCAGACGAGGCCTAATCGTCGGCGTCGTCAACAACTGGCACGCAAAGTGAGACCACGGTGCCACGGGATCCGTTACCCGGAGACAATCCGGCAAGGGTGAGGTCATCGGTCGATGCTGGGTCAATCGAGATCGTCCCTGCGAGCTCGGTTGTCACGAGGGTGCGCACAATCGACAATCCGAGGCCGGTCGCCTGATCAAGATCAAACCCGTGCATCACGCCGCGCCCGTTGTCCGTCACACGAATGTGTAAATCACCTTCGTGAGCAAGCGAAACGACAACGTCGCCGTCAGAGTCCCCATAGCCAAAGCCATGTTCGACTGCGTTCTGCAGAAGTTCAGTAAGCACCACCGACAACGGTGTTGCGATCCGAGCGGGAATTCGCCCACCATCACCGATGACCGAAAACCGCACCGGGCGATCAGATGACTGCAAACCTTCTTCTGCCAACCGAACCAACGGCCGGACAATTTCAAGGAAGGTCACGTCATCGCCAGGTTCGCGCGACAGCGCCTCATGAACGAGTGCGATCGTTCGAATACGGCGAACCGACTCACCAACGGCAGCAACCGCTTCAGGGTGGGTGAGCCGCCGGGCCTGCAGTCGCAATAAAGATGAAATCGTTTGAAGGTTGTTTTTCACCCGATGGTGAATCTCACGAATGGTGGCATCTTTTGACAGGATCAAACGGTCACGACGACGCAATTCGGTGACATCGCGAACTAACAGCACCCCGCCTACGACCTCACCACCTTCGACAAACGGAACACATCGACATAACAGCGTGGCTTCGGCCCCTTGCTCGAACTCTTCGATAACCGGCACTCCACGCTCAAACGCCTGACGGACCGGCCCATCGTGGAAACCCAATTCGGCTAGACGAACACCAACCGGGGTCGACTGAATCCCAACGCGGTGAAGCGCCGAGGTCGCATTCGGAGACGCGAAGCCGATGCAACCGTCACGGTCAAGGTGCATCACACCGTCGCCAACGCGCGGTGCCGACGATGAGTCGCCGACACGTGAACTCGTCGGGAACTCTCCTGACGACACCATGCGAATGAAATGCTCAGAAATCTGCGTGTATACGCGTTCGAGTTCCCCGGGACGGCGTCCGGTTTGTTCGATCCACTCTTTTGACATCACGGCCACAATTTCGCCCTCATGTCGGACCGGGATCGCCATCATTCGCGATTCGTCGTCGAGGCCCTCGACGAGGACCTCGCCATCGATGACCTCACCAGATTCGAAACATTCCGAGAGAACGATATTCTCCGACTCGTTTGCAGGCACACCCACATAGTCGGTGGTGAAGATCGTTTGGCCGGTTGCCGGGCGAACTTGACCCACGGTCATCCACACACCATCGTTGCTCCGCAGGTACAGCAATAAGTCTGCGAAACAGAAATCAGCCAGCATCCCCCATTCGGAGACAAGACGATTGAGGTGTGCGATCTTGACACGGTCGAGCGAAGTGTTCGCTTTTGCGAAATCCGTTAGCGACGACATCCCCCAAAGTCTGCACCAAAGAACCCCACCGAGTCCGACATACCCGTCGGAAATGACTACGGTAATGACATGAACGCAAAGGCTTCTTTCCGCAGTTTCGAAGAATCAACCGAGGCCGACTGGAAAATCATCCAGAATGATTTCCCGGTCACTCAGGCTCTTGCCGCCGCCAACATTATTGACCAGCTCCAACTTCTTGAACGCGATGACGGAGGTTTCCCAGTTTCACGGCTCGAGCACTCGCTCCAAACCGCCACTCGTGCAGCCGAGGACGGCCGCGATGATGAATATGTGTTGTGCGCCCTGCTGCATGACATTGGCGACACGCTTGCGCCGATGAATCACCCATCGATTGCGGCAGGAATCATCAAGCCATACGTATCAGAAGCCAATCACTGGATGGTCGAGCATCACGGGATTTTCCAGGGTTACTACTTTTGGCATCACATCGGTGCTGACCCGAATACACGAGAGAACTACCGAGACTCTCCATATTTCGAATACACCGAAGAGTTCTGTCACAAGTACGACCAAACCGCGTTTGACCCTGACTACACGTCAGCGCCTCTCGACACCTTTGTGCCGATCATCGAACGGTTCTTTGTGCCTCAGATAGAAGCCGCAACGGCGGCGTACAGCGCCTTGAGGTAAGCCCCTCGCGAAAAGCCGATCGGATGGTCAATTGCGTGGCCAGTCCTACGTAACTCCGTGAACGGTCGGCCAACCTCGCTAGACGCAGTCCTCATTTCGCGCCCAAGGTCGTCAATCGTGATTCTGCTTGAACACGAGGCCTGAACGAGCAGACCACCGTCAACGGTGAGCCGCAGCCCGGCTCGTGCGAGGCGGCGATATGACGACAGTGCCTTCGGAATAGATTTCTCGTTCTGAGCAAACGACGGTGGGTCGATAATGACGACGTCAAATTGCTCCCCCGAGGCGGCGAGCGACTCCATGACGTCGAATGCATCTCCTTGCTGCGCAGTGATCTCA
>JAAXJF010000072.1:0-7027 GCA_012269985.1 Acidimicrobiaceae bacterium | reverse complement strand
CGGCTGCGATGTGGCGGTGTTGTGCGATGTTCGCCGTCGCTACATCGATGGCTGGCTGAGAGATGGCGACGAGGTGAACACTCCGAGCGCCGCCCGCCGCCGCTGCGAGGGCGAACCCTCCGGTTGCGGTGAAGACGTCGAGCACTCGCGCACTATCGCATGCGGCTCCGACCAGCGTGCGGTTGTCACGCTGGTCGAGGAAGGCTCCTGTTTTGTTGCCCCGGCGAACGTCAGCACTCATCGTGAGACCACGTTCGAGGTATGTCAGGGTTCCATCAAACCGCGAACCAACGAGCACATCCCCATCACCCGGAGTACCGGCCGGAGGGGACACTCGCCGAGCGCAGCGAAGAACAACCCTCTCGCACGGCAGTACCTTTTGTGCGGCCGCGATGATGTCACCGAGATGCGGGTACCAAGCGCCGCTATACAACTTGATGACGAGAGTGTCGACATAACGATCGAGTACCAACCCTGGCAGGCCGTCGTTCTCCCCATGTACCCACCGCCATGCAGTCGTCAATGGGTCATCGACAAGCCCGTGGCGACGATCCAACGCAGCGGTAAGCCGGTTAACCCAAACACGAGGTTCAACCGCAAGCGCGCCACCGGAATGCAGCATCTTGACTCGAATTGGTGACTCAGGGTCCCAGAGGCCAACCCCAACCACGCGTCGGTCGTCGAATACGACGGCAACACTTCCCGCTGGAAGATCGTTGGGGTCAGCAGATGCGATCGAGCCATCGAATAGCCACGGATCACCCGACCTCACCGCACGAAGGCCCGCAGCGGTAGGCCGCACTGCGACCCGCCGTGATTGCGGGTCGAAAGTCTGAGAAACGTCAGCCACCGAAACCGATACGACGTTCTTCCGACGTACCGAGTTCGACGTATGCAATCTTCGCTGCGGGAATCGCGACTTCACGACCCTTCCGATCGGTCACCCACAACACATCGGTGGTCCCACCGAGGGCCGCATCAACTCGACTATGGAGGTCGTCGCGTTGATCGTCGTCAACCTCAAATGCTAATTCTCTCGCAGTTTGCGTTACACCAATTCGTACGTCCACAAGCCGTACGGTATCGCTTCTGCTGAGTACCCACCCCACGTTGCTACAAGTGGACTCGGATTCACTCAGGCTGCCGATACTGAGAACTGCGCTATTCCACTTGAGCGACGTAGGCGGATGCCCACGACAACGATGCAAACACGAGCGCGGCAACTGCGAACGGCGTGACCGAAACATCGATGTGGGTTGCGACGAGGCCGCCGAGGATAGAGCCACCCAGCATCCGAAATCCGCCCGACAGCGCAGAAACGGTCCCGGCAATATGGGGTAGTGGCTGCATTGCTTCTGCGTTCATGTTCGGCATGATGAACATGAACGCCGACAGCATGAGCCCTAGCGCCGGCATAAAGACCCAGAACGATGGCTGGCCACTTCCGGAGATTGCGATGATGACGAGAAATGCTGCACATAGGTTGAGCACCATCAGCATCCGGTTGAGCACAGTTCGCACTCCAAAACGCACGACCGCCTTGCCGTTCACGAGCGAGGCAACTCCAAAGCCGATGGCAGTCACGCCGAAAACAAACGGGAACCATGATCGATGTCCAAAAATCTCGCTGACGATAAGTTCCGATGATGCGAGGTACATCGTGAACACACTCTGCATGAAGATTGACGAGATCGAGTACCAGAGCGTTGGTCGGGTTGCAAAAAACGTTCGATAGCTGTCAGCGATTTCTGCTCGATCGAGTTGTCGCCGTTCGTCAACGGGCAACGTTTCCGGCAGTCGACGCGACCACAACCACAGCGCTACCGACCAGAGTGCGCATGCCCAGAACACTGACTGCCAGGGTAAAAACGCAATAATTCCGGCGCCGAGCGCCGGGGCGATGACGGGAACCATGATGAACACGGCCATGATCTGTGACATCGCCTTCGCCATTTCGACACCCTCGAACAAGTCACGAACAACTGCAGTTGCAACCACCCTCGACCCTGCCGCCCCGATGCCCCAGACGAAACGCGCAGCGAGCAACAAACCAAGACTCGGCGCAAGCGCTGACGCAACCGCTCCAACTACGTAAATCGCAATACTCACCGCGAGAATTCGTTTGCGACCAAATCGATCTGTCAACGGCCCGTACACAAATTGAGCGACTGCGAACCCCATGAAAAAGACGGTGACGACTCCTGCGACATCATTCGATGTGGGATCGAGACCAAATGTTGCTCTCATCTCATCAAACGCAGACAACATGAGATCGATTGCCATCGCCATCAACGCCATGATGAGCGACAACATCGCCAACAACTCTCCGTTACGGAGCTGTCGTTGTTGATGCGGGGGGCGTTCTTCGACGAGGGGTTTCATGGCATGTCGATGTCTAGCGCCTAACTCAGCCGATTAAACAATTGGCGCTGTGAGCAGGCCTCAAGTGATGCTCAAGCTGGGGGCCTTGTCACGATGTTCGATGCAGGCATGGCAGTAATGGAGAGTTTGCGGCCAGACTGGCCACATGTCATTTTCCGATACCGATCTCACCGCCGCTGATGTTTCCTGGGATCTCTCAGGTTTGCTCTCAGACGTCGATGCATCGTCGCCTCGCGAGCTGGTTGAACGTGCCCAAGTCCTCGCTGACGACCTTCAGCACTACAAGGGAACCATCGCTCACATCTCATCAGATGAGCTCTTTGACATGATGAGTGTGCTGTCAGAGACATCTGAACTTCTCAGCCGGGCGGGGCACTTTACGACGCTGAAGTTTTCAGAAAATACTGCCGACCCTGAAATTGCCGCCGAAATGCAGTTCATCAACGAGCAAGCAAATTCCGTCAGCACAAAATTGCTGTTCATCGATCTCGAGTGGGCGGAGCTTTCCAGCGAACGCTCACGGGACCTTCTCATTGGTGATCGTTTTGACTTCTGCCGACACCACCTTGAGAACATGCGTCGCTATCAACCTCACCAGCTTTCTGAACCAGAAGAAACGGTGCTGTCCGAGACCTCGTTAACCGGTGCAAGCGCATGGGTCCGGCTCTTCGAAGAGCACACGTCAGCGATCGAAGTTGAACTGCCGGAGTCTCTCGGCGGCAGGGTGAGCCTGATGTCGGCGCTCGCCAACCTTCACGCCCCTGATACCTCTTCGCGTGAGCAGGCCGCCCACGCAATTTCATCCGCGCTCGAACCCGGTCTTCGGACTCGGGCGTTCATTTACAACACTTTGCTGCTCGACAAATCGGTTGATGATCGTTTGCGGAACTACCCGACGTGGATCACCAGCCGCAATATGGCGAACGAAGCAAGCGATGAAAGCGTGCAAGCACTTATTGATGCCGTGGTTGCCCGGTACGACATTCCTCAGAAGTGGTATGCCCTCAAAGCCAAGGTTCTCGGTGTTGATCAGTTACGTGACTTTGACCGGATGGCCTCTGTTGCGACGAGTGATACCTCTATCGGCTGGGAGGAAGGTAGCGCAGTCGTACGTGAGGCCTACGCAAGTTTCTCGCCCGAGCTCGCCGCGATTGTTGGGAGGTTTATCGACGAGCGGTGGATTGATGCTCCCGTTCGGCCCGGTAAACGAGGGGGTGCGTTCTGTGCATATGCGGTCCCTTCCCATCACCCGTACGTGTTGCTCAATTGGACATCGACTCCGCGCGACGTTGCGACACTTGCCCATGAACTCGGTCACGGTGTTCACGGCTTCCTCGCTCGAGAACAAGGAATTTTCCATCAATCGACGCCTCTCACACTTGCTGAAACAGCATCCGTGTTCGGTGAGACCGTCACGAACAACCGGCTGCTCTCAATGCTTGAAGACCCGGGCGAACGGTTCGCACTTCTCGCAGCAACGCTTGAAGACTCGATCGCAACCGTATTCCGTCAGGTGGCGATGAATCGGTTTGAAGATGCCTGTCACACCGAGCGGCGAGAGGTTGGAGAGATCTCTGCGGAGCGTTTTGGTGATCTATGGGAATCATCTCAACGGGCGATGCTCGGCGATTCTGTTGAGATCACCGAGGGCTACCGAAACTGGTGGAGTTACATCCCTCATTTCATCGCCACTCCGGGTTATGTCTATGCATACGCCTACGGCCAACTTCTTGCGTTGAGTGTGTACGCAAAATTTGAGGCGCGAGGTGACGCATTCGTGCCGAACTACCTCGACATGCTTCGAGCCGGCGGCTCCATGAAACCTGAGGATCTCACCGCCCTTGTCGACTGCGATCTCACCGACCCAGGATTCTGGTCTGCTGGCCTCGACATCGTTGAGCAACAACTCACCCGTGCATCTCAGGCAGCCGAAGCGGCCGGACGTCTCTGAGAACGAACTACGCCTGAACTCCTCGGGCAACTGGCAACGTGTAGAGCACAACCGCCGATACCCCGGCGGTGATCAGCGCATAGGTGATTCCGGCATTAAAACCAGAAGTGTCGATAATCGCCCCAGCAAGTGGCGGCCCGATGAGCCCACCAATTCCGGCTCCGGTGTAGGTCGCGCCGAGAATGGTCGCCATGCCGTTCGTTCCAAACATCACCGCTACCGCTGCTGGTGACAATGCAATGAACCCTCCGTAGCCGACGCCGAGAACCACCGCAAACAGGACGAGTACTCCGTAGCGACCATCGGCGACGAGCCAAATCGCGTACGAACTCGCCATCACGCCAAATGCTGCCTGCATGAGACGTATCGGTCCGACCTTGGCTCCGAGCGCGCCCAAACCGAGCCGGCCAACGATTGACGAGGCACCGATGAGACCGATAAGCGCAGCAGCCCTTGCCGATGGCACCCCACGATCAGTTGCATATGTCTTGATGAAAACGAACGGGACAAACAGCGCCATCGTTGTAATGAGCGACGCGGAATACAGGGTGATAAACCGTCGGTCTCGAACGAGCGTCCGAAGCTGAACCACGCCCCCATCGCCAACAACTGGTGGCGTCACCGCTCCAACCGATGCAATGAGAAGAGCCGCCATACCTCCAATTGCAAACACCACGTACGTCGTTCTCCATCCGTACCGATCGATAAGTGATGCCGCAAGCGGGGCGCAGACGAGCGTTCCGGCGCCGATGCCCGACACCGCAATTCCGAGTGCCAACGTTCGGCGTTTGTTGAACCATCCTCCAACCGTCGCAACCATCGGCACGTATCCACATGCCGTAGCTGTGCCGACTCCAACGCCATAGGTGATGAATCCAACCCAAATCGCTTGCACGAGAGACGTGAGGTAGAGACCGATTCCCATGCTGATAGCTCCGACGAACACCACGCGCCGAGGACCGAAGCGGTCGGCAAGCCTTCCAGTGATCAAGCCTCCCAAGAAGTAGAAGCAGGTTGTCAACGAGAACATTAAAGCGGTCAAGCCCTTGCCTGAGCTGAATTCCTCAGACATCGAGTCAAAGAACGCTCCGAACGAGTAGCCCACCCCAAAACAGGTGAAACATGACAGAAATGCTGCAGCGACGATACCCCAGCGACGGAGTCCGCTGAGGTCCCCTGGCTCTTCCATCATCTTTCCTACTTTCGACCAACTCGTAAACGCCATCTTCATCTCAGCAGAGCGGTCGTGGTGAATCGCTGTCAGAGCACGACCACTGGCACTTGCAAAATTCCCCGACATCAGGAATGCGATCTGTGTAACAATTTGCGCGTTGATATCGATTACAGGATTGCGTACGTTGTTTAGTGAGGAGAGCACGTGACATACCTGGGCGATATCAGCGATGTTCGGTGGAGTGACGGCCTACGGTGGCCTGTTGCTCCAGCGTGTTTCCAAACGGTCGACAGTCCCATACGGGCCATTCCTCGTCGTGGGCACGATCGTCAAACTCGGAGTTCGGGGTACCCCATGAAGCGGGGCCGGCGCAACGGGTATTCACTTCGCGACTTGACGTCGGGCGACAGTGGAGCTTGGTCAGGGCTCGTAGCAGAGTTATCCGGGAAGATCGTGGGTTACGCAACGCGAATGGGAGCTCGTGATCCAGAAGAAGTGATGAGCGCCACTCTCGAAACAGTTGCGACGCGAATCGCAGACTTCGAGGGAAATGAATCTCAGATGCGGTCGTTCATCTTCTCGATCGCTCACGCCCGAATCGTCGACGATCTCAGAAAAGCGACACGAAGGAGCGAAGTCTCGATCGAGAACACCCTCACCCTTCTCGAAGCCGACGAACCGAATGAAGACACCTTTAGCGACCCCGATCTGCTGAACGCGTTGAGTCGACTACCAGAAGATCAGCGCCGGATGCTTGAGCTTCGGTATGTCGTTGGTTTGTCGACCAAAGAAACGGCTGACGCAATCGCAAAGTCAGAGGTTGCTACGCGAGTCGGGCTTTCGCGGGCGTTTGCGCGGCTGAAGGAATTACTTGTTGATGACCTTCGGAGTTCCTCAGAGGAGGTGCTCTCATGATGACAATTCGTCCGTCTCACCGGCGGCTGCAACGTCGGCTCGTAGAGCTCGATCTCTCAACTGCTCCTGTGGGCTACTCCACTAATCCGTCTGATGTGGACGAGAACTTTGTCGCACGGCTTCAGTCTCTGGCAATCGCAAGTTCGATTGCACCTGCTCCTAGGTCAACGCGAATTCGCAAACAGGTGGGCGCGGTCATTGGCGCAGTAGGAATTCTCGGATGGGCTGGCGCAGCAGCGGCTGGAGCAAGTGTTGGTCTTGCCGCTACCGGCAACCTGCCTGCACCCGTTCAAGAGGTTGTCGCTGACGTGCTCGATGTTGTCAAGATCAGCGTTCCTCGCCCCGATCCACTTCCAGAACCCGAAGTTCCGCTGCCGACAGATGGCAACCCCGAGGATCAGCCAGAGCTGAAGAATTCAGATTCTCAGGAACAGGGGAACGAAACAGGCCCCACCGAGACAACGCCGACAGTGGTGCCAGTACAACCGTCAACATCCACATCAACGACCTCGACGCCTCCGGTCACCTCTGATGACGACCAAACCCCCCGGAAGATCGTGGCATGCGGCACCCCCGCCGTGACAAGCACTCCGAACTGCTTCAAC
>JAAXJF010000062.1:1202-7547 GCA_012269985.1 Acidimicrobiaceae bacterium | reverse complement strand
AACCACAACAACAACAACAACAACCACCACAACCACAACAACAGTTCCAACAGTCGCAAAAACCGCGTCTCTTACATTTGACGCAAACGGTGGGTCTAGTGCGCACTCTGTCGTGGTTGCTGCACCAGGTGCGACAGTGTCGGTTGCAGAGACCTCTCCGCAACGTTCGGGTTTTGGCTTCAACGGATGTAACACAAATCCCGAAGGCACAGGCACTCCGTACGAATCTGGTGCTGACTACACATTGCCTGCAAATGACGGCGATATCGACACGCTTTACGCCCAGTGGGACCCCGTCGGCTTCAACCATGTCGCCGGCAGTACTCCGCTTGATGGCAGCGGCGCACTACAAGACGGCTCGATTGTCGAGCTCGACATCACGGTAAGCCAAGGTGAGCGGTTCATTTTCTCGAAGGAGTACCTGACGGCTCTTGTCTCGTCGTTCGGCTCCGCCGACTCATCAGAACACATCTTTATCGTCATACCTTTTGAAAGCTTGGACCCAGCATCTTTCACCGGTTCAGATTGAGTCACAGGGTTCAAGATCTACACAGCGGACGCCGGTGACCCATTCCTCAGCCCACCCAATGACCTGGTGTTCTACCACGCAGGCCCTGGGCTGGGTGAGTTCGTTTACCGAGACCCAGCGAATCTCACCGAAGATGCCGTGATCGAGCTTTCTGACTCAGGTGAACCAATCAGACTGTTCGACACCGACATGGACAACACCCTCACCGAAGACGCCTCCACTACGCTCCGACATGACTTCGGCGACACATTCAATACCCCGAGGCCGATTTACGTTGCGTCTGTAGGCAAGGGATTGGCGCTGCCTGCAGCATCTGAGGGTGCGTACAAGATCGCCACTCCGACGCCGACACCTGACATGTTGACCTACGCAGGCAACATTGACTCGCTCGTCGCTGACGGCACTTCAGATATCGGCCACATCGCAGTCAACGCATCAGGTGACGTCTTCTCAGTGACACGTGGCTCTGGTGACGCATGGATTTCCAAACATGACTCAAGCGGCGTCGAACAATGGCGTGTCGCAACCCCGATCACTGGTGATGCATTCCTTGCCGCAGCATCTGATGGAGGCGTGTACGTAGGAGGACTTGACCCCGTCAGCGGAAACGGCGGTGTCGTCAAACTCGACGGCGACGGAAACACCGAATGGTCGCAGTTCACCGCAATCGACGCCGGGACTGTCGAGGTCGAAGGTCTTGACGTTCTCGAAGGAACCTCCGACTCCGGTGTTGTGTTTGTCGGCAAAGTAACTGGTGGAAGCGGCGAAACGCTCACCTACGGTAGTCTCAGCGCCGCAATCCCAACCGGGCACGCTGAATACATCGCCCACATCGGAGCTGACGGCACCCCAGTGATGATCGATGCAACAGCACGAGGCACGGCCTCAAACTTCCGGGGGTACTCCTCTGTTGACGCCCGCCCGAACGGCTCCGGAGCATGGTGGGTAGCGGTGGGTAGCACAAAACCCCCTAGCACCACTTCTGCACCATCATGTATCCGCTTCACCTACGACCCAAATGCAACACCGCCACTCACAGAGAACTTCGAATGCGGCGGGGCTTACTACGCCAATGATGTAGCCCTACTTTCTGATGGAACAGTGGTCGCTGCGACATACGTCGACGCGACTACGGTCAAACTTCAACTTTTCGACACCGATGAAGTTTGGGCCACTACCATTACCGATGACACGTACGCTTCATTTCCTGCAAACAGCCGAGGCCTCGAAGTTGACGCAGAAGACAACATCTACTTTGCGGCGCGTAACGTCGGGAACAACATCACGATTCAGCACCCTGATATGGCCGACGTCAACATTTCCATACCGAACTTCGATCCAAATGGACTGCTCATCGCGTTCAATTCGGACGGTGAGCATGAATGGACGCGCACTAATGCTGCAGGTACATCGTCGAGAGCATCCTCTGTTGCCGTGTCAGGGACCACCGTGTATCTCGGCACAAGCGCAAAATCTCGGGTTCAAATCGATGCTTTCCGTGACAAGTACACATGGAAACCTTCAATCTTCAGATTCGATAACAGCGGAGTATCTCACAAATGACTGAAACCGAATCTGTAGGTCAGGCTGGGCGTTTCACCGGCCGTGATCTTTCAAGATTCGCAAGCCGGCGAGCAGTGCTGCTCGCAGCGCTGTTGATCGCAGGAATCTCAGGACTTGCATCGTGGTTATTTGCCCATAACCCCGACCCCTCTCGTCCAATGCGAGGGTCTAGTCCGACTGTACTTGCGGAATCTATTCAGTGGGGTTTCGCTGACGCTGCGGGCTTGCTGGGAGCGGTGTTCGTCGCTTTACTTCCCTTTCTTCAACTTCTCCGTAACCTCACTGCACGAAGCGTCGAGGGACTCTCTTTGTGGGCGTGGCTGCTATCCGCATGGGCGATGATCGGATCTCTCGCACAAGGAATAAATGAAAGCGATTCATTTCTAATTTGGGTGTCCATCCCTGCCGCTCTCGGCACAGTTCTTGTGCTTGCAACCTTCGTAAAGTTTGGGCGTTGGTCTTGGCGAGCTTTCGGATGGGCGTTTTTGCTCTCCGCAAGTTCAGCGTTTGTGCTTGAGAACGCAGCCAGAGTCGGTAGCACGTTCATGTGGCTCGCTTGTCTTTTAGGAGTCGTTCCCCTCACTTCGGTCGTGGCAATCAAGCTTGTCACCGCCATCCTTCGGTCTCCATCGAGGAGATCGTGTTCACAGGCCGTTCATTTAATTGGCGCGATCGGTTACGTATTTTGGTTTGTCCAGGCGGTCCAGACTTCCAATGTTCCGATGGCGGCGGTTGCGGTCATCATGGCAGTTGCATTTATTGCCGGTCTAGCGGCGCTGCTATACCTCGGTGTTGTTTCCGATGATGGTGTTTCAGCCGCAGAGGTTGTTTTGTATCGACAGGTGAAAACAGTTCCCCGCGCTATTGCGATGCATGAACCGATCTTCGACAGAGCGGGACGCCTGGTCGATCTTGAACTTGTGTGGGCGAACGATACTTGGCAATCATTTCGCAGCGACCCCATTGCGACTGGGTCTCTCGCCTCGGAACATCGTGTCCGCTTCGATGAGTTACTTCCCTATCTCCGTCGAGCTTGGGATGAGGGCCGTTCGGTGCAGTTCTTTCAACTCGACCGTCAGCAAGACGAACGAACCGCTATGTACAACTACTCGGACAGCATTTGGAATGCGGAGATTGAAGTTGAAACTGTGTTCGTACGAATGGAATCTGGAACCATCATGGAGTGGGGAGATGACCTCGACTCCAAAATTCAACTTGGCTCCGAGCTTGAGCTGCAACGCAAACAAGCAGAGCAGCGACGATCAAATCTTGCCGCTCGTCTTGCAGCACAGTCTGAGCACACGCGGTTCACACGTGAATTACACGACAACATCCTTCAGGAACTTTTCGTGATCAGCCTTCGCTTAGAGGCAGTTGAAACAACTTCGGGTTTGCCATCAGAGGCTGCAAAAGATATCGGCAGCACAGTGGGTCGCTTGTCCAGCGACATCCGTGCGCTGATCGAGAACTCTCAGCAACTTGGCACCCATGACTCAGTCGAGTTTCAGCTGCAAGAAATTGTCGATAACTGGAAATCGGCTGGTGTCGATCTGCCCGAAATGTCGCTCAGTTTTGACCCGCGTCTTGATTCATCGGTTCTTGAACGCATGCGTCCTGACGTGGTCGACCATTTGGTATCGATTGTCCGTGAGGCTCTCTCCAACGCAGTCAGGCACAGTGGAGCTGAAAATATTGTTGTGAGTCTCTCTGCTGATTATTGGGGCGATCCCGCGGACGAAATCGTGCGGTGAGAAATAGATGTCGATGGAAAAGGTCTTCCGCCCGAGCCAACACGTCTTTCTGGTCTGCGAAATATGATGAATCGGGCGGAGGAGTTTGGAGCGGCTGTGAAGTTTGACGTGTCAACGAGGGCGACGAGGTCACCAGGAACGCTTGTTCTTGTGTTGGTTCCAATCTCTGACCTGATGTCGATCTGATGAAACAAGAAATCGGCAGAGGGAAGCGATTTCTGATCCAGATCGCTCCCCTCTTTATTCTGCTTCCAGCAGGATGCGGAATGGTCGATGAATTATCACAGCAAGACGAGAACTCAACCCCATCTGAAGATCTAAGGACTCTCGTCCAAGAGCTCCAGCCCGGGGATTGCTTCGATACTGACGTTGGTGGTGGAGAGTTAGCTTCAGTCGAGATAACGAAGTGTTCTGATCCCCACCGTTTCGAGGTGGTTTCGGTTCTCGAATACAACGGAACTACGAAGCCTTCCGACGCAGAGCTGGTGGCATGGGCTCGATCTGAATGCGTTGTTGCAGTTGACGACATTCTTGGTACCAACCAGATTGCGCACCGTCTCGCGTTCGCTCTTCCCTCTGAGCTCGACTGGACCGAGCTCGGTGACCGAAATGTCATCTGCATCCACGATGCGGGACCTGATGGAGTTTCGACCGATCTAGCTGGGATGCCCGGACCCGATAACAATATGGATCTGAGGGCGGGATCGAGTTCCGATGACGATTCAGATAGCGGGGATCCACTACCGGAAACCAACGATGACCTGATCGAAGTAGAGCCCGTTGACTACAACTTGTCGTTATACAGAATTTGTTTACATTTTGATGAGTCGCTCATCGACAGCCGTGCCAATGAGGACTGCGACAGCGGACTTGTCACTGAAGTAAATCCTGACCTTTGTCCTCGGGGGGTTTTAGAGACTTTGAAATGGTCGTATGACTCTTACAGCTGTGAGGCGTCGATCTATTTGGCCTTCTGGGAGTATGCGGTTTCAACCTTGTACGGCACACCCGTGAGGGTTGACGGTGTTTATACGCCCGAGGATTACCTCAAAGTCAAACAATTCCAAAGCGACATGGGGCTTGTAGCTGACGGTCATATTGGTCCGTTGACTTGGGGTTCGGTCAAAGAATTCGATTGTCTGAGAGCAACCGACAGTGAAATCCAAGTTTGCCGGGGTTCCGAGTTCGCCAAATGGGAGCCCGGTGCTCCGCTGCCACCGATTGATTCTTTCCCGCCCCGGTTGCTTGAACTCTTACAGTAAGTCATGCCTGCACAATCTTTTGACCAAGTACCGACCTACTTTGTCGTCTACATCTTCTGCTTTTTTGTTTCGACAACCATCGTCATACTTGTTGGTTTCATTCGACGCAGACGACGGCTACGCGCCGGCGGGCAGAATGTCTTGGACGGCCGAGTAAAAGAAATACAGGGCGACAACACTTGAACAGATTGTTATCGGTGTCGTAAATAGGTAGCGCCGACTCTGACCTGTCATTGCTCCAAAGGTCAATGCGATCAACGCAGCAAATGCCAATCCGAAAAGTGTCACTGAGAGCAAGTTTGAAGCCGAAAATTGGTAATCGCTAAATGGGTCAGTGGCTCCGTTTGCGCTGTTTGTAGAGCTCGATCTCGAGGCTTTCGTCCAAAGAATTGTCGCTGGAACTGTGCCTGAGGGGTTGATTGGACCTTTGAGCCAAGCAACTGTTCCCTTCGTCCATACGATTGGCGAGGATTGACTCTCTGCCGCGCTCTGTGTCCCAGCAGGCACACCGAGCGCGTCCGTTTGGTTGGCCGTTCCTGATGAGCTCGCTATCAGGCTTCCTGACTCATCTAACTGATGGGCGGCACCTGACGTTGTCATCTCCTGACTGGTTTGAGCGGTCGACTGCGAGATCGCAGGAAGTTCGTATCCCTCTAGGACGGCATGAACAACTATGCGTTGGCGGGTCGAATATTTGGGATGACAAGAGACGAGGCTCAATGTGGGAACTGTCGGCCATTGGGTCGATATCTCTGCGTAGTCTGCCGGCCCGACGATGGCAGTGCCTACGGAGGTGTACCGATGGATTCCTGATGAAGTCGTCAGAATGATTTCGTCACCGGGGTTGATTTCGTCAATTCTCGCAAACGGTGCGCCATGTGAAATTCGGTGACCCGCAATAGCAGTGTTCCCCTGATCGCCAGGCATAGAACTATCTGGAAAGTGACCGGGCCCAAGGCGGAGTTCATTCACTCCGACACCGGAAACAAACACCCATTCCGCATCAATTTTCGGGATGCTCAGTTGACCTATTGGATCCCCGATATCTGCGACAAGTCGTTGTTCGAGAGAATGCGACAGTATTGGAACGGTTCGCCCTGCAGGCGAAGGTACGTCTGCGACAGTCATGAACTCGAGTTCGTCCAGAAGGCGACGTTGTTCAATTCGTGGTTCGAGGCCTGGGCCGGAGATTAGGAAAGCTGCGCACCCGGGCGAAAGCGCTCCCGCGCGAACGAGCCCA
>JAAXJF010000062.1:0-1192 GCA_012269985.1 Acidimicrobiaceae bacterium | reverse complement strand
GGGGTCGAAATTTCATGAGTTATTTTCTTCCGGTTCGGAAGATTAGAGACAAATCAAATATATAATGTTCCAGTTCATTCGACTATCTAGATGTTGAGTTCTTCGTAGTCGGTTTACAAACAGGTTAAAGAAGTTACGTGGGGAGTTCTCGAAAAATGAGCGTGTTTCGTCGTTGGGGATTAGTGATTCTGGCTGGCGTTTTGCTGGTGGGGGCCGCAGCATGTTCTGACTCTCGTCAACGCAACGCTGCAAACGTTGGCGGAACGTGGGCTTGCGATAACGGCCAAATAGGTTTGCTATATCAAGTCGCCAAAAATGACGGAGATACAAAGATCTATTCGTACGTTAAGCAAGGCGAGGATAGTTGGGGCAACCAAACCAGGGCAGAAATCACTGGCCTTTCATCCGGAACTGTCTTGAACGCTTTGACGTTGACCCCACAGGGCGTCATGTACGCAGTCCTTTCACCAGATGGCAGCAACTCAAACTCCGACGACGTGAAACTGGTGCGTATTGAGCCACCCACAGGCGATACACAAACAACGTTCACAGAAATCGCAGATTTGCCCTCAGACGCAAACCCCAGCAAATCAGTTAACTCCGGCACCTACATCGAGATCAATGGCGTACCCCACCTTGCAATGGCAAATAACACTGGCAGGGCAAACAGTTACCTATACAACCTGAACACAGGCGAGTTCAGCACCTGGATGAGTTCAAAAATTGGCGGCACTGTCAAAGACATTGTGTGGCTGCGCAACCCGATCACCCACAACGGTGTCACCTACAACATGATCGGAGTGGATCAAAACAACAGCCATAACACCATGCTGTTCAACCCTGAAGGCCAATTTGTTGCCATCAACACCGAGTTCGTCGACACACCCGGCGGCTGGCAAACAGACTCCAGTCATGCGTTTGGTGTTGGCGGGTCATTTGGTTCAGTAGGCGGAAGTGACGCCGTGTTCTTCACCCGAAACGACGGTCACTTGTTTGAATGGGAGTGGGACAACGGCCAGGGGAAGATGACATGGCAAGGTAACTCGACTCCCTCATCGGACAACGACGGCGCTTCGTGTGGGTCGATGTCAATTGAACCTCCGGCAACAACAACAACGGAAGCACCAACAACAACGGAAGCACCAACAACAACATCAGTTGCTCCGACCACATCAATAGTCCTCCCAACGAC
>JAAXJF010000096.1 GCA_012269985.1 Acidimicrobiaceae bacterium | reverse complement strand
CTCTCCCGGCCGAGCGCAACCGATGAGCCTGTTGCCCGCCGGGGGCATGGGCCGAGGCGGGCAGAGTGGTTCCCCCGCCCGTTGTTTCAGTGAGGCCATAGGTCTGAACGAAGTCACAACCCATCAGGTTCATTGCACCAACAAGTGCCTCTTCACTAATGGGAGAGGCCCCGTAGACGACCGAGCGAACCGACGAGAAGTCAGTCTTTTCCGCGTCGGGAACCGCTTGGATGAATTGCAGGACGGCGGGCACCAGCAAAATATTTGTGATGCGCTCAGTGTCGATGAGCCGAAGAATTTCGACAGGATCAACGTCGCGAAGAATCACATTCGTGCCGCCAAAGATGAATGCACAGACACCCCATCCGCTTCCGGCGATATGAAACAAAGGCATCGATACAAGGTTCACCGAGTCGCTATCGAACGACCACTCAACTCCAGAGTTGGGGAGCATGCCGAACAAATTTCGGTTCGAGATCTCAACGCCCTTGGGAAGCCCGGTAGTGCCCGATGTGTACAACTGGTAACAGGTGTCTTCTGGGGCGACATCGATGCTAGGGAACTGAGGCTCGAATGAATTCACCCACTCATCCCACGTTGGGTAGCCGGTGTCACCGGGGTCGCCAAGCACGATCACAGTTGTCGTCGATGCAAGATCCATCTGCGCAAGATGACCAAGGAACTCTTCGCCGATTAGTAGCACTCTGGCGCCCGCATTGTTCAAGATGTACTCCATCTCAGGTGCGGCGAGACGCCAGTTCACAGCAACAGTGACGGCATTGACCAAGCCTGCGCCGAAGAGGAACGGAAAATACTCTCGGGAACTTCTGTCAAGAAATGCAACGCGATTTTGCGGTTCAACCCCAGCGTGCAGCAATCCTTGAGCAGCCCTGCGGGACAGGTCTCTCAAATCTCGATACGTCCAGGATGCTCCCTCTTGGATAATCGCAGCTTTGTCTGGAAATGTTTCCGCGTGCTGTTCAACGATGTCGCCAAGCGATGTGATCATTATTCCCCCCGGGGTACTGGCTCTAATCGAGGACCAAAACTGTTCCAGACCCTAGCCGTTATTCAAGGCGAAAGGTTTGTTGACAGGGGGGCGAAACGAACTTCCGTCAGCAGACGGAATCTTCAGGTTTCGGAACGGACAAGCCGAACAACGGCCGTGCCTTTAGTCCAACCCAAGTTCCAATGAGTGCGAACAGTGCCCAGACCCACCCGTGCAAACTTGCCGACGCAATTCCTGAGAAGTAGGCACCAATATTGCATCCAAACGCGAAGGCGGCACCGTAGCCCATCAGCGCTCCGCCAATTAACCCCGCAGCGATGTGCTGGCGAGGCACCTTGCGGACGAGGGCAAATGATCCTGCCGCAGCTGAGGCAGCAAGAGCCCCGATGATGATTCCGATGTTCAACACAGTTGTTGTATCGGTAAAGAGCTGAGAGTCCAGTCCGGCACGGCCATCCCAATACGACCAGGTGGACACATCCACTCCCGCTCCGTCAAGGATTTTCGATGCCCAGAGGCGGAAGGCGGAAGTCACGCCCCATGGTCGACCTGAAACAGCCAGCACGACAACGTTCAACAAACCGAGTGCGATTGCGCCGACCCACAAAGGCCAGGAGCCACGTAAAAAACGTGCTGGGCCAGTCGCCACCGGAGCGGGCTCAATTTGTGGTGGCCGACGTCGGCGAATCACCTGCTCTACGCCAAGCGCCACTACCGCGAGGATTGCCACAAGCACGATGGTTCCGCCCACCGCTCCAATGTCGGCTGTGAAACTGAACGGATCGGCTAATTTCACGAACCCATTGCCTGCCGACGACCAGAAACCGCTGTGTGCGACACCCACGCCAGAGCCTGCGACAAACCCAATCAAAGTGACAAGGACTCCGATGTGGCCAGATCCAGTTGCATAGAGAGTTCCTGATGCGCAGGAGCCACCAAGTTGCATCCCAAGTCCGAACAGGAATGACCCAATTAGCAAGCCAAGAGTGATCGGCGCCACGTAGCCGGCTGGCTGGCTGTCAAAGAATCCATTGCCATTCGAAATAACAATGGAAAAACCAACAACCGCAACTGCCAGCATCAGCATGTGGGCTTGGAGGGCTCGTCCTTGGCCGACAGAAATTAACTGTCGCCATGCCGAGGTGAACCCGAACCGCGAATGGAACAAAGTCACGCCAAGCAACAGCCCGAGAATGGCCTTGACCACAGTTGCAGAGTCCTGATTTGACCCAGCGAAGATCAAGAACGCAAGGGCAAGGATCCCGCTGGTTGCCACGGCTGCTTTTTGAGCGGGTGGCATCGTGTTGTCACGTTGTTGAGATTCGGGTGTGGATGCCTCTGGGGTAATGGTGGACATAGGACGCTCCTCGGACGAAAACGAATAAACATGATCATAATAGTCAGGTATTAGAAAATTGCTCCAGTTGTCAGCTCAAATTTTGGGTTCGGGAGGGCATTTGTCTTGAATCCCGCCATGATCATTCATCTCTTTAAGTCGAGAAAATTTGAGTTTGGTGCGCTTAATCCAAATCAGATGGATCGGATCGTCCCAAAACCACGTGGGGTTTACTTGTGATGAGAAGCGTCATTTGATGCGCGTAATCATTGATGGTCGCCGTGGTGAAAGAGACGAACGCAGTCCTAGACCACAACTTTCAGTCGAAACATCACAATTAGAAAGGATGGAGGCACGGCAAGTGCCAAAAGGTTCGGTCTAGCGATTCTTCCAATCGGGAATGTTGCCCGAAAGGAAGCCACTCATTGCGGCTTTCGAGTCCTCAGTCTGGAGAGCAAGAATTTGGGTTCGATTTTCGATATCAATGCCCGCCCGTATTGATGGTGTCTCAAGGTTTGACCACAGCACCTCTTTCGTCATCCATATACCGAAGGGACTGTTGGCTGCAATCTCCTCTGCGACACCGAGCGCAGTATCCATCAAGTTCTCAGGTGGCACTGATCGACTTACAATTCCGAGACGTTCAGCCTCGGCCGCATCGATAACTCTTCCCGTGTAGATGAGTTCCCATGCCCTTGAGACACCGATGAGGCGTGGGAGTGTCCAACTCACACCAATATCGCAACCAGAAATTCCAAGACGAATAAAAGCTGTGCCGAACTTCGCATTGTCGCTGCAGTAACGGATATCGCTTGCGCACGCCCACGCAAAGCCGCCACCGGCAGCTGCCCCGTTGATTGCAGCGATAATCGGTTGACGGATAGATCGCATCTTGTGAACAATCTCAGTAATGTGTTGTGCAACTGCCATTCCCTGTTGCGGTGCTCCGAAGGATTCGGTACCCGGAATGGTTCCATAACCTTTGAGGTCAAGCCCGGCGCAGAACGCTCGACCTGCTCCAGTCAACACGACAGCCCTGCAATCATGATCGGCGTGAACGGTTGAAAGCGCATCGTGGAGGGCATCGACAAGACCGATGGTCAAGGTGTTCATGTCGTCGGGGCGGTTCAACGTAATTCGCGAAATTCCTGGTTTTGGTTGGTCGAGAAGAATGGGGTCGCTCATCTGCAGATCCTCGCAGGAAACGACGATGGTTCTCGATTCAGACAGTTCTGAGCAGGAGGTGTCGTGTGAGATTCAGTGGGTTAGCCTCACAATCATCTTGGTCGCCAATGAACCAAGACCTACGAAAGTGAGTACCCCGATATGCCAAAAGGCACCGTGAAGTTCTTCAATGATCAGAAGGGCTTCGGGTTTATAAGCCGCGACGGCCAGGAAGACCTGTTCGTTCACTTCTCAAACATCATCGGCTCCGGTCGTCGTACCTTGGTTGATGGTCAAGAGGTTGAGTTCGAGGTGGGCGAAGGACGCAAAGGTCCCGAGGCCGTCGACGTCAAAGCTGTCTGACCGATCCAGAAACGTGTCTTCGGGGTAACCCGAAAGATCGATTGAGGGTCCGCCCTTTTGGGCGGACCCTTTCACATGTGGGTGCCGTGTGGCTGTGGCGCTGACAGACTGTCGCCGTGCGTGTCACTTTCGCTACCGCTGAATACAGCCCGATCGCGACGGTCGGCGGTCTCGCCGCTGCATCAGCAGGACTCGTCGACGCACTGCGCCGAAGCGGAATTGATGTTGACGTCGTGCTTCCCGACTACACCTCAAGAGATAAAGGCATCATCGAAACCGTTGAACTTCAGGTCCCTTTGTGGGCTGGCCCTGCCACCGCAAAGAAGATCAAGCATCGCCAGGCTGGTGAAATCACCCTCATCGATGCTCCAGGGCTCGCGAAAAGCCACCCATATCTTCAACCAGATGGAAACGGCTGGCTTGATAACACCGACCGTTTCATGCGCTTTAGCGCCGCCGTTGCAGCCTTTGTGCGTCACACGTCACCTGACGTCGTGCACCTCAACGACTGGCACACCGCCACTGCGCTCGCTGATCTCGACCCCACCCCGCCGTCAGTGCTCTCACTGCACAACCTCGCACACCAAGGTGCCGCTGGACGCGAATGGCTTGACCTCATTGGACCGAAAAGTGATCACTATGAATGGTGGGATGGGATCAACCCGCTCGCAGGAGCAATCGCCCTCACCGACCACGTCGTCGCCGTGTCGCCGCATCACGCAACGGAGATTGTTGAAGACGGCAACGGCTTCGGTCTTGATGGCGCACTTCAGGCCAAAGGGTCGGCTCTCACAGGCATCCTCAATGGCATCGACACCACAGTGTGGAATCCCGAACATGACAGGTGTTTACCGGCAGCACTTTCAGCCGCAGATCACAATGGAAAAATCCTGAATAGCGAGCACCTCGGCAACGAGTTAGGTCTCACCGATGACGATTCGCTCCTCGCAGTAGCGGTGACGCGGCTTACTGACCAAAAAGGCATCGACCTTTTGCTTCCCCTCATCAAGCTTCTCGATGAGATACCACTTCGACTTGCAGTGCTTGGCTCAGGCGACCGCATCCTCAGCGAACAACTCACCGCAGCGGCCAACAACGCAGATCGTTTCACCTTCGTCGACGGGTATGACGAGGACCTGTCACACCGACTCATCGCCGCAGGCGACTTGTTTCTGATGCCAAGTCGTTTCGAACCATGCGGACTCGCCCAGATGCAAGCAATGCGTTACGGAACAATCCCGATCGTGACACCCGTAGGCGGACTCGTTGACACCGTCGTTGATCTCGATACCCAACCCCGAGTGGGACGGGGTTTCGTGATGAACGACGTCAGCTCGACAGCGCTGATCTCGGCTGTGCATCGAGCTGTGCGGAAATGTAGGGGAAAGCAGCTCGAAAACATTCGTACTCGCATCATGAGCGTCGATTGGTCATGGGATGCCCCGGCGAAAGAGTTCATCAAGATTTACCAACAAATTTCCCGTTGACCTCTACCTCGACCGTTACGCTCAATGCCAATGGCATACGAACCAAAGGTGCTCGTCATGGTGTTGGCCGGTGGCGAGGGCAAGCGACTGTTGCCCCTCACCAACGACAGAGCGAAGCCAGCCGTGCCTTTTGGAGGAACTTACCGAATCATCGATTTCGCGCTGTCAAACTTTGCGAATGCGCGTTACCTAAAAATTGTCGTCCTTACGCAATACAAAAGCCACAGTCTCGACCGCCACATTTCTCAGACCTGGCGCTTCTCCACCCTGCTCGACAACTACGTGACCCCCGTGCCAGCACAGATGCGACGAGGCCCACAATGGTTTCAAGGCTCAGCCGATGCGATCTATCAAAACCTCAACCTCATCTACGACGAGCGACCCGATTATGTCGCAGTGTTCGGAGCAGATCACATCTATCGGATGGATCCGCGCCAGATGGTCGACCAGCACATCGCGTCTGGAGCAGGTGTCACCGTGGCCGCAATTCCTGTCGACCGTGATGAAGCCCACCAACTCGGTGTCATAGAAGCCGACGAGAGTGGCCTCATTAAGGCATTCCACGAGAAGTCAGACAGTCCGCCGGGAATGCCTGGCGACGACACCCGATGCCTCGCCAGCATGGGCAACTACGTGTTCAACACCCAAACCCTGATCGATATTGTCACGCCAAACGAAGAGTCTCCGCTCATCGACATGGGCGGAGACGTCATTCCGGCCCTCACCGCCCAAGGGCAAGCACACGTGTACGACTTCAGTACCAACGTCGTGCCAGGCCAGGATGAACGCGAACGCGGCTACTGGCGAGACGTCGGAACCCTTGACGCGTTGTACGACGCAAATATGGATCTCATTGCGCCAGTGCCAGTGTTCAACCTCTACAACCAGCAGTGGCCGGTATACACCTACAGAAAGGCGCTACCTCCCGCAAAAGTGTCACGTGGAAGCGTGGGAGAGCCGGCATTTGTTGATGGCAGTCTTTTGTGTCAGGGGTCCGTCATCTCGGGCGCCCATGTTGAACGCTCAATTGTGTCGCCAAGCGTGTTTATCGACCACGACGCTCATGTCACTGACTCGATCTTGAACGAAGGTGTGCGAGTGGGCGCAGGTGCCCAACTCAACAAGTGCATCGTTGACAAAAACGTTGTGATTCCCCCGAATGAACGAATTGGCTTCGACCATGAACTTGATCGTCAGCGGTATCACGTGTCAGAGCACGGCATCGTTGTCATTCAAAAAGAACAGCGCTTCAACTGACGGGTCCCAGCGATTTCAGAAACGCTTCGAGACGCGAAGCATGAGGATGCCGCCAACTGCCATTGCGATGGCAGTTATTGTCCACATCATCGGATAGCCGGAGCGTTCAATGATCGCTCCCGCCGTGAGCGGTGCAATAAAAACACCGAGATACACGCCGGTTTGAGTAACGCCCGTCGCCGAAGCAGCATTCCCCTCGTTGACTCGAACAACTCCAAAGTTCAAAAAGACCGGCCAAATCCAGCCCCCAGAGAACGCAACAACTGTTGCGATGATGTGAATCGTGGCACTTCGACCCGTGAGCCCAATCGCTCCAATAGCGCCACCGAACACCATGACACCAGCAATCACAAACGGGTGCCACGACATCCGGTCAAGTCGCATCCCCCAGCCAACACGAATGGCAATGCCGAGCGCAGCCCCAATCGACAGCATGAGGCCTGCAGTGCCTTTTCCAAGACCAGCATCAACACCAGACTCAACCACCCACGCATTGAGAGCCCCGGCACCAAACGACAAAAACATGGCGGCCACTCCTGCAATGACCAGAGCATTCAACGGTGATTGAGATGGAGCCTTCTCTGTGATGGGCTGAGGCGCTGAACTCGAAATAGTTTGCTGCACCCCAATAAGAGCAACGAGAGCAACCGTCGCCGCTCCGACGAACGCCCAACGCCATCCGAGCGTGAGCGCAATCGCTGGGACGGCGAGCCCACTCAACATAGAAGCTGCTGGCATGCCTGATTGTTTGACCGCAAGTGCAAGACCCAACCGAGGAAGTCCTGCTTGCGCAAGCCCAAGGTTGACCGCCGTCTGGGCGGCAGCATTGCAAAGCCCTGCGATCGCAAGAAACGCAATGAGGTACCCATATTCGTTTGCAAACAGCGCAATGCAAAGGTCAACTACCGCCGCACCGAGGAGAGCAAGCGTGAGTTGACGACGTGGTCCGA
>JAAXJF010000082.1 GCA_012269985.1 Acidimicrobiaceae bacterium | reverse complement strand
CCATGCTTGCGACCCGTGAACTGTACGGACTGCTGTTGACTTGCCTTGATCGTGAAGGCCAGCAGGTCTCGAGCCGGCTGGGAGTATCGGCTCCGGCTATTTACGTGTCTCCAGAACTTAATATTCATGAGCTTGCGCTTAAACAATGGCCATTGCACTACTTGGTCTGTGATGAGGTGCAGTTCTATACCGTTGAGCAGATTGACCAGTTGGCGAGAATTGCTGATGAGATGGAGGTTGACGTGTACGCCTTTGGCCTCATCACCGATTTCCGAGGCTTGTTGTTCGATGGAACGAAACGAATGCTTGAAGTCGCCGATGAACGGGTGCCTCTGCAAGTTGAGGCGCGCTGCTGGTGTGGAAGTCGCGCCACCCATAATGCCCGTGTAGTGAATGATTTCATCGTGTATGAGGGTGAGACCGTTGTGGTTGGCGACACGGTGGCGCCGGGCGAACAAAAAATGTTTGGTGACGTTGTTCGGTATGAACTGTTGTGCCGCCGTCACTTCATTGCCGGCGATCTTGGCATGTAAACGTGGTTAGCTGTCGGCGGCGAGCCGGGTGAGTCGCAGAGACGCTGCGGCAACTGCGATGCCGGCGATGCGCCCAACAAGGGCACCGAGGTCAGCAAGCGGATCGGCGTAGCGAAACGGGATTCCCCCGATGCCAAGTAAGGCGAGCCCCATGACCACGATTGAGATACCACCGATCATGGTGGCGAGACGTTGGAGGGAGCGACGCGGCGGCTGATCGTCTGGGTGGATACTCATCCACACGATGCTTGCAAGCGCAACGCAGAGCGCCCCGATCAGGAGCACGATGCTGTTCTGTGGAATGGAAACGAATGAGATCGTTTCGACTCGTTGGCCCCACACTCCGTCTTCAAAACGTGAGGTGGTAATGGCGAATGCGCGCCGAAGTTCGATTGCGACGAGGGCAAGATAGGCAAGCCACAAGCACCACCCAGCGGTGGTGAGTGCATCTACCCACCGAATTCGGGTGGCGTGAGTAAGTGTCGTTCCTGCGGTGTTGTCGTCTAATTCCATGTGCAGGGGAGGCGCTTGATTCCGTTGATGAAGTTGCTCTGAAGGTAGTCGGGTTCAGCGGTGCTGCGAATGAGCGGAAGACGTTGATGGAGTTCCTCGAACGCGACTACGAGTTCTCGTCGGGCGAGGTTCGCACCGAGGCAGAAATGTGGGCCGCCGGCACCGAAGCCAACCTGCGTGGGTTGCATAGGGCGAGCGACGTTGAACTGGTCAGGCTCATCAAATACCCGTTCATCGCGATTGGCGCTCGAGTAGAACAACACCACTTTGTCGCCGGCCGAGAGTCGCTCACCTCCGAGTTCGGTGTCTGCGGTCACCGTGCGACGAAAATGAATGACTGGCGTTGAATACCGGACGATCTCTTCCACCGCAGTCTTCGCATAGGTGTCGAAGTCGCTAAACCAGCGGTCGCGTTGGTCAGGGTTGTGAGTCAGGGCGTGCAGACCGTGGGTGAGAGCGTTCCTTGTCGTTTCGTTGCCGGCAACGACAAGAAGAATGAAAAACGATCCGAACTCTTGAGGGCTAAGTCGGTCACCATCAACTTCGGCAGCCATCAGTGCCGAAGTGATGTCGTCACTTGGGTTGGCGCGACTGCGCTCACCGAGTTCTTGGGCATACGCGAAGATCTCAAGGGAGACCTCCATGAGTCGTTCGTAGGTTCCACCAAACTCTGGGTCGCTGGCTCCGAGGATGGTGTTTGTCCATTCGAAGACTGATGCGTAGTCAGATTCTGGGATGCCCATCATTGAGCAAATGATTTCGAGGGGGAGGGGTCCGGCGAATTGCTCAACGAAATCTGTCGTGCCGTCTGGGTTGGCGGCAACCATCCGGTCAATGATTTCTATTGCTTTCGCTTTGATGATGTCTTCGAGATCGGTGACATGTCGTGGAGTGAAACCTTTCGACACGATCGACCGGAGCCGAAAGTGCTTCGGGTCATCCATGTTGATCATTGACCCATAAAACTCATTCAATTCTTGGGGCAGGTCGGTGATGTTTGAGCCAAGCCCAGAGCAAAACAGCTCTGGATTACGGCTTGCCGCCCAGACATCTTCATGACGAGTGACTGCGAAGTAGCCGGGTCCCGGAGGAAAGGGCGAACCCTCGAGGAAACGTTCTGGGTACTTCGGAAGGCCCGGGGTATCACGAAGGACTCGGAATGCATCCAGACGCTCTGATCGCGGAGCGGTCCGGAACTCGATCTGTGAACTGTCGGGAAGCCCCGCCGGTGGTTGAAAGGTGACCTCGTCCATTGCGGGAGCGTAGATCGGTTCTAGTCTGTGAGACGTGCTCAGCCTCGATGAGATCGAACGTGCGTTAGTCATTACCGCTCACCCTGATGATGTTGACTTTGGTGCTGCTGGGACCATCGCCAATCTCACTGACCTGGGTGCGACGGTCACATATTGCATCGTGACCGACGGTCAAGCCGGTGGTTTTGACGACTCAATTCCGCGCCCGAAAATGGCATCGACTAGGCGGGAGGAGCAAACAGAGGCAGCGAGCAAGGTTGGGGTGTCTGACCTTTTGTTCCTCGGTTGGATGGATGGAGAAGTCGAATCAGGGCTCGAACTTCGACACGACCTTTCGCGAGTCATTCGCAAATATCGGCCTCAGGTAGTGCTTACTCAGTCTCCGGTACTCAACCTTCGCAGGATCTATGCGAGCCATCCCGACCATATTGCTGTTGCTCAATCAGCGATCGCTGCGGTGTACCCAGATGCCCGCAATCCGTATGCGTTTACCGATCTCATCACCGACGGTTTAGACCCGTGGTCTGTCGATGAAATTTGGGTGATGGGTCACCCGGAACCCGACGAATTCGTTGAGATCACCCCACAGATAGAGCGGAAAATTTCTGCATTGCTCTGTCATGGGAGTCAGCACCGTGACCCATCGGGGATGATGGATCGTGTTCGCGAATGGAATGCCGAGACGGCTCAAGTTGCAGGCTTCGGCGCAGACGCTTTTGCCGAGGCATTCACTGTCGTCGATACCCGATGACGACGACATCGGCAAGATGACCGTTCGCTAATTGGTCACGTGGCTGCGATGGTGGTTAGGGAGGGTATTGATCACTAAGGTGACGGCATGACTGAAGCAGTAATTGTTGCAACCGCCCGTAGCCCGATTGGCCGTGCCGCGAAAGGCTCGCTCGTTTCGATTCGCCCCGATGATCTTTCGGCGCAGATCGTGAAAGCGCTGATGGCAAAAGTGCCGAGCGTCTCGGCGTCTGACGTTGAAGACCTCATCATGGGTTGTGGGCAACCTGCGGGAGAGGCGGGGTTCAATATTGCCCGTGTGACCGCGGTGCTTGCCGGGCTTGATGAAGCTCCGGGTGTCACGGTCAACCGCTATTGCTCATCCTCGTTGCAGACCATTCGCATGGCTGCCCACGCTATTAAGGCCGGCGAAGGAGACTGCTTTATCGCAGCAGGTGTTGAGACCGTGAGTCGCTATGCAGCGGGCGCCAGCGACACCGCACCAAATAGCGTGTTCTCTTCAGCCGGCGAGCGCACTGCATCACGAGCTGGTGGCGGCCAAGGCACGTGGAGCTCACCATCGGGCCTCCCTGATATGTACATCGCCATGGGCCAGACAGCAGAAAATGTCCGAGAGGTTGAAAACGTCAGCCGTCAAGAGATGGACGAATTCGCGGCACTCTCACAGCAGCGTGCAGTTGCAAATGTTGAAAATGGTTTCTGGGCAGATGAGATCACTCCGGTCACACTTCCCGACGGCACCGTGGTCTCTGCTGATGACGGTCCCCGCGCCGGAACCACCGCTGAAGGTCTCTCCGGTTTGAAGCCAGTGTTCCGGCCAGACGGTGAGATCACCGCCGGCAACTCATGCCCGTTGAATGACGGTGCAGCCGCAGTGATGGTGATGAGCGATCGTAAGGCTGCTGAGCTTGGGCTCACCCCGCTTGCACGGATTGTGTCATCAGGAGTCTCGCGCCTTAACCCTCAGATCAACGTTCTCGGCCCGAACGAGGCAAGCCGCCAAGCTCTTGGCCGTGCCGGAATGTCGATCGACGATATTGACCTTGTTGAAATCAATGAGGCGTTTGCAGCCCAGGTGGTGCCGTCAGCGAAGCACCTTGGAATTCCGCACGACAAGTTGAACGTGCACGGTGGAGCGATCGCAGTCGGTCACCCGTTCGGAATGACCGGGGCTCGCATCATGACGACGCTGATTCACGGACTTCAGGCGACCGACAAGCAGTACGGTCTCGAGACGATGTGTGTCGGCGGCGGTCAAGGCATGGCCATGGTCGTCGAGCGTCTCTCCTGACCTTCCGAGTTTTCTCGAACTCGCAATACAACGCCGCTGGCCATTCGGTCAGCGGCGTTGTCGTTCAAAGCGCCGAGGAATGTCGGCGCTGACGATGATGTAATCGTTATCGATGACCGCCCGTAGCACATAGAGCTCACCGGCGGAGTGGAGTTCGGCGAGGGCGTATCCGAGACCGGTGACGTCGCGGACACCAGTCCCGAGGTGAACGATGTCTTCGACCACGAGTCCCGCAAGGTCGACTTCAGATTCCCAGAGGCCTACGAGGGCTTGTCGAAGTGTTGGGTCGTTGAGTAACTCAAGATCATCGATGATGAGGTCGATGGTCATGATGCTGACCGGTTGGAGTTCGGTGGTTGCAACGGTGGTCTCTCCTTTGAGGTCACCATCGAACATGACGACGACTCGACCGTTCCTGTGCGGTCGGCCATTCACAAACCCGTATCTGCGAACTGGGAGGCCGTCTTCGCCTTTCGACTTCCAGCAGATGCGATCGCCGGAGCGAAACATGATCGGTCCGATGGTCGTCATGACGCAGCCTCAAGTGCATGGATTTCTTCGATCGTGGCGTCGGAAAGTCCCGACCACAAAGGAATGGCTTGTTCGCTCCATTCGTCGAATGGACGGTCGGTGAGGGCAACGAGGCCGGTGCGAATGCTCGGATCGACCCACATCATCGTGCCAGCACCACCGAAATGGCCGAACGTTGATGGTGCATTCTGTCTGCCGGTCCAGTGCGAATCTTTGGCGCCACGAAGTTCGACACCAAGACCCCAAGGGCACGGGTCAAACCTTCCGAGCCCCGGGATTATTCCGGCAATGCCTGTGAACTGTTCGGTGATGAAGTCTGCGTGAGTCTCGAGGCTGATGAGCGATGGTTGGAGATACTCACTGAGGAGCAGGGCCATATCATCGATCGTCGACCACATACCGAAGGCCGGCGAGCCACGCAGTTCGGTTGAGGTCATACCGAGAGGTTCGATGACCGCTTCGTTCAGATAATCATCGAAAGCAATCCCTGTCGACGCGGTGATAAGTTCGGCCACCATCTCGATGCCGGTATTTGAATAGATACGTCGCCGGCCGAGAGCGGCGATCGGCGAGGCTCCATCGAAGGGGAGCCCGCTTGCGTGAGCCAGCAGATGCCGAAGCGTTGTTCCTTCATGGAGTGAGGCTGAACACATGACAGGATCAATAACGTCGTCGAGCCTGAGCGACCCTTCTTCGCATGCGATGAGCGCAGTAAGGCCGGTGACGGTCTTGGTCAGCGATGCTAGTCGGAATGAGCGGCCGGTTTCTCCGACTGTCGAGTAGGTGGCGGGAGTTGACCCGTCAGATGACCGAACGATGGCAGCAACGCTATGAGGTACCGGCCACGTGGTGACTCGGTCCAATGCGCTCATGATGATCAGGAGTTCGACGTGTCGAGCGAATCTCTGATGGATTCTGCGGTGCGAAATGCGAGCTCGAGCCCCTGGCGGGCGTTGAGGCGAGGGTCGCAGATCGTCTCGTATCTGTCGTCGAGATCACTGTCGGCGATGGCGTCGACTCCGCCGAGGCATTCGGTGACATCATCGCCTGTGAGTTCGACGTGAATTCCGCCGGGCCATGTTCCTTCGGCACGGTGGGCTCGTACAAAACCTTCGATCTCTGCGATCACGGCGTCAAGGTGACGGGTCTTTCGTCCGTTCTCGGCTGTGAATGTGTTGCCGTGCATCGGATCACATGCCCAGACGACGGGGTGCCCTGCGTCTTTCACTGCACTCAATAGCGGGCGTAGGCGGTCCTCGACGATGTCGGAACCCATGCGACTAATCAGGGTGAGCCGGCCAGGAATCATTGCTGGGTTGAGAGCTTCGCAGAGCGCAATGACCTCATCGCCCGTCATTGTCGGGCCAATTTTGCAGCCGATCGGGTTGCTCACGCCTCTGAGAAATTCGATATGTGCCCCGTTGAGCTCGCGCGTGCGTTCGCCAATCCACAGCATGTGTGCGGAGCAGTCGTACCAGTTGCCACTTGTTGAGTCGCGTCTCGTGAGTGACTCTTCGTAACCGAGCAGCAACGCTTCGTGACTTGTCCACACATCGACCTCGCGGAGGTTGCTGTTGGTGTCGGTATCCATACCGATGGCGCTCATGAAGCGAAGTGCTCGATCGATTTCGGTTGCCATGTTGTCGTAACGCTGGCCCTCTTCACTTGACGCAACAAACTCTTGATTCCAGGCGTGAACCCGATCGAGGGCTGCGAAACCGCCTTTAGTGAATGCTCGAACGAGATTCAAGGTTGATGCTGATTGATGGTAGGCCTGAACAAGTCGGTCAGGATCGGGAATTCGGGCGGCTTCGCTAGTGGTCGGATCGTTGACGATGTGACCGCGGAACGATGGCAATTCGAGATCTCCGACGATCTCTGTATCGGAGGAGCGGGGTTTTGCGAATTGGCCTGCGATACGTCCGACCTTTACGACCGGAACCCCCATTGAGTACGTGAGGACAACGGCCATCTGCAAAATGACGCGCAACTTCTCACGAATGTTGTCGGCAGAGAACTCCTCAAAGCTTTCGGCGCAGTCGCCGGCTTGCAGCAGGAACGCATTTCCGGCTGCGACCTTCGCAAGGTTGGCTTGAAGTGACCGAGCTTCGCCAGCGAATACGAGTGGTGGCATCGATGCAATGTGTTTGAGGGCGTTGTCGTAGGCCGCCTCATCTGGCCACTCTGGCTGCTGCTTGATCGGGTGGTCTTTCCACGACGAGGGGCTCCACTGTTGCGGCATGTAAAAAATGCTATCGGTGTCGGATTGAGTTGAGCCCTGACGCAAAGAAGCGGCCGGGATACCCGACCGCTTCGTTCAGATCGTGCGGCGCTCAGCGCCAACAAATGTCAGACACTGAGGATGTCGCCGGCATCGTCACGAAGACCGGCAACTGCTCGGCTCACGAGACGACGAGCAGCTTCAGCGGTGACGCCGAGGCTTTCCCCAACTTCACGGAAGCTCTTGCGCTCTCCGTCAAGAAGCCCGAAGCGAGCTTCAACGGCGTACCGTGCCCGAGGCTCAAGAGTGCCAAGCAATTCTCCGAGGAGGTCGCTTTCAACACCTACCATCACGGCGTCTTCAGGAGTCGGGTCACCGTTTGCCATCAAGTCACCGAGGGTTGCGTCGCCATCGTCACCGACCGTCTTGTCAAGGCTGACCGGGGTGGTGAGGCGGTGCAATTCGGCATTTGTTTGATCGAGTGTCTCGCCGTCGCCGGAAGCCTGTCGGAGCGCAGCACGCAGGATTGCTGAACGATCGCCGGGAAGGCGAATCAGGCTCGCCTTATGATCGAGGGCACGTCCAATTGCCTGGCGGATCCAGAAGGTTGCGTAGGTGGAGAACTTAAATCCACGACGCCAGTCGAACTTGTCGACCGCATGCTCAAGGCCGAGGTTTCCTTCTTGAATGAGATCGAGGAGGTCCATGCCCTGAGGAAGTGGGTAGCGGCGTGCAATAGACACCACGAGGCGGAGGTTCGACCGGAGGCTACG